>JAFVQN010000162.1 GCA_017504805.1 Akkermansia sp.
AAAGGCCTATCCCAACTATTTTGCGCGGCTCAAAGATTTCCAGACAGAGCTGAACCATATTTTCTCCTGGTGCGCCTGACCCCTCACCCCAGTCTGCTATTCAGAGCGGTCAATTCACGTTTATTCTGCGTACCCAGCGCTTCGCTCTTCCAACTTCGCACTTCACACCTCACTTTGCGCTTTTCAAAGCGCAAAGAGTGTGCTAGACTCTGCGGCGCAGCCGCAGTATGTGGCGGTAAGGTATATTTTTTGTTATGAGTGACCCGAGTAAATTCCGCAATCTGGCTATTATCGCCCATGTAGACCACGGTAAGACAACGCTGGTGGACCAGCTGCTTAAGGCTGGTGGCACGTATCGCGAGAATCAGGAGGTGCAGGAGCGCGCCATGGATTCCATGGATCTGGAGCGCGAGAAGGGTATCACGATTAAGGCGAAGAATACGTCGATTCACTGGAATGATTACACGATTAATATTGTGGATACGCCCGGGCACGCGGATTTCGGCGCAGAGGTGGAGCGTGTGATGAAGATGGTGGATGGCGTGATTCTGGTGGTGGATGCTTATGAGGGGCCGCAGGCGCAGACGCGGTTTGTGCTGCGTAAGGCGCTGGAGGAGGGCTTGCTGCCTATTGTGGTCATCAATAAGATTGACCGTCCGCATGCGGACCCGATGAAGGTGCATGACCAGGTGCTGGAGTTGCTGCTGGATCTGAATGCGACGGAGGAGCAGTTTGAGGCTCCGTTTGTGTATGGCTCGGCTCGCGATGGTTATTTCATGAACAGCCCGGAGGGTGAGGCCCCGGTGGATTGCACACCGCTGCTGCACCAGATTGTGAAGCATATTCCCGCCCCGCAGGATGCTGACCCGGATAAGCCGTTCAAGATGCTGATTTCCAATATCGATTGGGATGATTATGTGGGTCGCGTGGCGGTGGGCCGCATCACGAGCGGCCGCGTGCAGAAGGGTGATACGCTGCACCTGCTCCGCCAGGATGGCAGCCGGGTGCAGGCGAAGGTGACAAAACTTTTTGAGTACAGCGGTTTGCAGACAACGGATTCGACGGTGGGCGAGGCGGGTAACATTATCGGCCTTTCCGGCTTCGAGGATGTGGATATCGGCCAGACGCTGACGGCTGACCCGGAGGGCGAGCCTCTGCCTTTTGTCAAGATTGAGCCGCCGACGGTGCAGATGGAGTTCAGTATCAACGATGGTCCGCTGGGTGGCCGCGATGGTAAGAATGTGACGAGCCGCGTGATTCGCGACCGTCTGATGCGCGAGATGCGCACGAATATATCCATCAAGGTGGAGGATACGGATCTGGCGGGCGTGTTTATGGTGTCGGCCCGCGGTACGATGCAGATTGCCATTCTGGTGGAGCAGATGCGCCGCGAGAATTACGAGGTTCTGGTTTCCCGCCCGAAGGTGATTGTGCGCGAGATTGACGGCGTGAATTGCGAGCCTTTCGAGACGGTTTTCATTGAGGTGCCGGATGAGTGCGCGAATGGCACGGTGCGCATTCTGGGCAACCGCCGTGGTATTCTGGAGAATATGGAGGCCAACGGCAATGGCCGCACGACTATTCAGGCCACTATTCCCACCCGCGGGCTTATCGGTTTTGAGTTTGAGCTGGTGAACCTGACCAGCGGCCACGGCATTTTCTCGCATCTGTTCAAGGAGTACGCCCCCTACGCCGGCGAAATCACCACCCGCCAGACGAGTACGCTGATTTCGATGGAGAGCGGTATTGCGCGTCCCTATGCTTTGCAGGCTATGGAGGAGCGCGGTTCGCTGTTCATTGAGCCGGGTGATGAGGTGTATGAGGGCATGATTGTGGGTGAGAACCCGAAGCCGATTGATATTCCGGTGAACCCGACGCGCGAGAAGCATCTCACGAACCACCGCTCGGCCACGAAGAACGATTCGATTCAGCTTACGCCGCCCCGCGTGTTCTCGCTGGAGCGCGCTGTCGAGTACATTGAGCCGGATGAACTGGTGGAGGCTACGCCGCATTTCATCCGCATGCGCAAGCGTATTCTGGATGCCACCGCCCGCAAGCGAGCCGGCATTCAGGAAGCAAACCTGGGGCAATGATTAGTGATTAATGATTAGTGATTAGTGATTAATGATTAGTGAATAGTGGGAATGGGGATGTTGAGTGAGTTCTGGAATTGGCTGGCGGGGGTGGATTACCTGAGCGGGGCGCTGTATGTGGCGGCGGGGCTGCTGTATATTGCGGGCTTCATGGGGGCGGTGCTGCCCTACCCCGGTTGTCTGGTGGCGCTGGGTGGCAGTGTGTG
>JAFVQN010000004.1 GCA_017504805.1 Akkermansia sp.
ACATCAATCTTTAATTGCCTCATCAATAAACTCCGGGATACGTGCCGTATACAGGGGCACACGTGTCCCAAAGATTAAGGGAAAATAGCCCTGAACGATATAAGGGCAAAGTGTTCAGTGAGAAAATTCGTAGCAGGGTATCTCCCGCCTCACCATCGGCAGTAAGCATGCATTGGTGGCTCTATCGGCGTCTTGTCTCGGCGTAGTTCCGCAGGAACGAAGACGGAAAGCCGCTAACTTTCAATTTGTCAATTGTAAATCGTAAATCCACGTGTCCCAAATCTTTGGGACACGCATGGTATACAGGGTCGGAAAAGCAATAAATGATTGACCCGGCTGGAGAAGTTGCTATACTGGGGAATAAGACAAAATTCCTTCAGCGACATGAAAAAACGGACACTCCTCATTGGTCTTGGTGGTGTGGGCGGGCAGGTATTGCTGGCCTGGCGGCGTGCATTGGCAGCTGGCGGCATGCCGCCGGTGGGTGATGAGCTGGCCTGTATGTATCTGGATGCGGCGGATGACGTGGTGAGCACCCCGGAGTGGCAGGAGCTTGCGGCGGATATTCCCTTTCTGAATATCAAGACTGAGGCACGCAGCCTGAATGAGATAGAGCAGAACCCGGAGCTGAAAGGCTGCGTGGCGGGTATGCGCTGGCAGGTGGCCGATGCGCTGAAGGTGCCGGTGTATGAGGTGGAGCAGGCGCTGGCCGGGCTGCCCGGGGCCGGGGGATGGCGGCGCTATGGCCGGGCTTTGCTGCAGCAGAGCTGGGCGGCGGTATTGCGCATGCTCACACCGCTGGTGGAGGGGGTGGAGCAGCTGGAGGTACACGTGTTTTTCTCAGCGGCAGGGGGCACTGGGTGCGGCGCTGCCATGGATATGCTGGCGCATCTGGAGAAGCTCTGTCTGCGCAAGCCGGGTAGTGTGCTGCTGCCCTATGCTTTCTTTACCGGTGAGATGCCGCAGGAGCAGCGCCTCGCGGCAGAGCTGGCCGACTGGCTCGACCTGGCGGATGAGGAGCTGGTGCCGCATTGCTACGTGAGTAGTCCGGTGGCTCCGCTGCCGGACCAGGTGCAGACTTTTGCTTCTGCGCTGGCCTGCGGGCGGCAGTTCTTCTACATTGGCGGTGAATATTATGACCACTTGTATGATGCCATCCGGCCGCGCGGCTCGGCCCCGGGCGATCGCTTTGCCTCGCTGGGGTTTGCTGCCGGGCTGGCGGATGATTGCGCCTGGCTGGGCGGCATCCGCAGCCTGACCACAGTGGAGGGCGAGGGCAGGGGACCGCGTTACACGCTGCTGGTGGCTTTCCCGCGTGGAACGGAGGATACCCGCCGTCTGGAGCTTACTGTGGAGGATGTGCTGGAGGACGCCCTGCCGTTCCACCTGAATGAAACAGCATTCTGCTGTATGGCTCCCGGCCCGGAGACTTGTGCGCTGCTGCTGCAGAGCGGCATTGCCCCGTCGCGCCTGGCGGTGTTTAACCGACTGGCTGCATTGGAGGGAAGCACTTCCTACTTTGATGCGAGGGATGACAGGGGCTGAGCAGCATCTGTCATAATGCTTTTACCTGCTTGCTTTTTGCAGAGCGGGTGGTATACTTCGGTTCATCATGTATGACGGTGAGCTGAGCAATGAGACGCTGGTATGGGTGCGAGGGGAGGAATTGCCGACCGGGGAATCCCATGTGGATCTGGTGCGTCTGCTGGCTGGTGAACTGGCTGAGCTGACCGGCTGGCGCAAGCGCACGCTGGTGAATACCGCTCTGGACCGCGAGGCTCAGGACAGCACCTACCTGGGGTATGGACTCGCGATTCCGCATGCCCGCGTGTTCGGGCTCACCCAACCGGCGGTCTACCTGGCCCGCAGCACGTCCGGTGTGGACTGGCAGGGTTGCCAGGCGCGTCTGGTGTTTCTCATTGTGGTGCCGGAGGAGTGTCCGGAGTGGCACCTGCAACTGCTCAGCCGCATTGTGCGCTGGCGCCAGAAGAGCGGACTTACCGAGGATGAGATGGTACGCATGCCGGCAGACAAGTTGGAGGCGGATTTGATAAAGCTTCTTAAACTGTAACGATTGCTGCGTTTTCCGGCTTGTGGCATGCTGCGTATTCTGGTATAGTACCAGCATGTTCAGGAAAATCATATATTCCCTGCTGGCCTGCGGGTTGGCTTTCGGAACAGAAAGTTTTGAGAAATTCCCGAATGGAAAGCTGAGCACAGGTGCGGTGGAGTTCGGCCAGCTGGTGGCCGAGGCCGGGCATGCTGAGATTCACGGCAAAGGTCGCAGCGGTGGCAAATGCCTGCGAGTGATGGGGGGGACGGACCGCACTGTCTCCATGGATTTTACCGAAGCTCTCCCTAAGGAAACCAAGTTCCAGTTCTGGGTGGAGCGCTGGACGAACAAGGCACCGTTCAAGCTGGAGGTGAAGGCGGTGACTCCGCAAGGGGAATCGACGGTGACTACGCTGAATAAGGCCGGCACCGGTGGGTTCCACACCAAGGTGGAGGGTAAGCTGCCCGGCGGCGCCACGGCAATGAAGCTGGTAGCCGAGACGCCGGAGGGCTCCGGTGTGCTGGTGGATGATCTGAGCATCATGCTGGGCGAGATGAAGGTGAGTGGCGTGGAAATCAGGAATCCCGGGGTGTACCCGATGATGAAGCGGGCGCTGTTCAACCCGGTTCTGCTGGTGGATGTGAAGACCACCGGGGCAGATAAGCCCAAGCTGGTGGATAAGCTGGTGCTGAAGGTGACGGACCCGGACCAGGTGGCCAAGGTGACCCTGCGCAGCGGTGATGCGAATGGCATGAGTTTCCGCGGTAGTGTGGAATATGGCTCGGCTACGCCCGGAAAAGACGGCAAGGTGCTGATCAAGAGCCGGAAAGAACTCCAGGGAGGGGATAATTACCTCTGGATTGATGTGGAGCCCGCGGAAAGCGCGGTGATTGGTTCCACCGCCACGTTCAAGGATGTGAGCATCACGATTGATGGCCAGCTTTATGAACCCGAAATGGAGCCGGTGACCCAGCGCATCGGTACCATGCTGGCTTTCCCCGGTGAGAAGGTGGGTAACCAGCCCGATGGGGCTGCCCCGCGCGATTGCATCGCATTCCGTATTCCCGGGCTTATCCGTACGCAGAAGGGTACCCTTATCGGCTGCTTCGATGCCCGCTACACGCATGAAGGTGACCTCTGCGCCGATATTGACGTGGCTACGGTGCGCTCGACTGACGGCGGTCAGACCTGGACCATGCCTGAGGTGAGCCTCGATGCCGGCCCCGGTGGCGGCAATGGCTGCGGTGACCCCTGCATCCTCCAGGACAAGAAGGGGCGCATCTGGATGCAGGCTCTGGCCACTCACTTTGCCCGCGGCCGCGCCATTAACGCTTCCGGCACGGGTACTGCCCCGGATAGGACCGGCCAGTGGGAGATGGTGTATTCTGACAACGATGGCAAGACCTGGAGCAAGGTCTTGAATGTGACCGATAAGGTCAAGAAGGATGAGTGGACCCTCATTCTCGCTGGCCCGGGCAATGGTATCTGCACCACGAAGGGCGTGATTGTCTTCCCCGCCCAGATCTGGCAGAACGGCGCTGACCCTGTGTGCCGCAGCACCATCTGCTATTCCACGGACGGTGGCAAGAAGTGGAAGATGGGCAACGGCGTGCCGGCCAAGACTTCCGAATGTCAGGTGGTGGAGTTGCAGGATGGCTCCCTGATGCTCAACTGCCGCAACGAGGCTTACGGCGGCCGTCGTGTCATCTATGTGACCAAGGACCTGGGTGAAACATGGGAGCCGCATGCAACTAACTGTAACGCCCTTAGCGAACCCACCTGCCAGGCTTCCCTGGTGACTGTGGAGACGAAGAAATACGGCAGGTTGATGCTTTTCTCCAACCCGAAGAAGAATGGTCGCAGCAATATGACCGTGAGAGCTTCCCAGGACGATGGCCAGACCTGGAATGAGGGCCTGCTTTACGACGTGCGTCGCTGCATGGGCTATTCCTGCCTCGCTCTCACTGACCCGGACCACGTGGGCGTGATTTATGAGACCTGCCACACGACCGCCGAGCGCGGTGAACGCGGTATCGGCTTTATCCGCCTGCCGCTCGAAACCATCGTGACCGGCGAGGAGGTGGAGGTTAAACCTGCCTCCGCCAGCGGCGAAAAGGCGGGCAAGAAGGGTAAGAAAGGCAAGAAGGCCAGAAAGGGCAAATCCGATAAAAAGGATAAGTCCGCCGGAAAGAACAAGAAAAAGAAGAAGAAAAAGTCCGGAAAGTGAGTTTGCCTGTCAAGGCACATGCGTTTCTGCCACCCACTCCGCTTGGGGCTTCGCGTCTCCGGCTACGCCTGCGCTTGCTACGCCCTCACAGGCCGCTGCTGACGCAGCTGCACCCTGGGCTCTATTGAACTACCGCCCCGCCGGTGGGCGGGGCTCGGAATTCCGCTCGCCTGCGGCTCGCAAACTAATCGCCAAATTCTAATTTATCGGGCAGCTTTCTCAAACTTTGGGATACGTGTGGGAGAGAGCGGGAGAAATAACCAAATTTTCTTGCCAAGTGATTGGCGTTTATGATAATCTCACAACCATGAAAAAGCAACTCTTACTGTCTTTGCTTGCCTGCGGGGTGGTAAATGCCACGGAACGATTTGAGGTTGTGTCTGTTGGTGCCTTTACGCAGATTAATACTTCTTATGGTGCGCTGACAGCCAGGGCGGGGCATGCGGAAATCAATCGGGGGCATGGTCGCGTCAGTGCGCAGGCGCTGCGTCTGCTGGGCGGTAAGGACCACAGCGCTACGCTGCAACTGGTCAAGCCGCTGGAGGCTGAAACCGCCGGCCAGTGCTGGGTAGAGCGCTGGACGCGCCGCAATCCGTTCTCTTTCCGTATTCTGGCGGTGACTCCCGGCGGGGAGAAAGAAGTGCTGAAGCTGACGAAGAGCGGGGTAGGCGGCTACCATAACCACCTGAAGTGGACCATGCCCGCTGGCACGACGGCTCTGCGCTTTGAGGCTGATACGCCCGAGGGTGGCGGTGTGCTCATGGATGACCTGTCCCTCATGGTCGGCCCTATGGTGGTGAAAAGCGTAGGCGTGCATAATCCTGGCGCATTCCCCATCATGAAGCGTGCTGTGTTCAACCCGGTGCTGGCACTGGAGGTGCAGAGCGAGGGTGCGCACGACCCCAAATCGGTGGAGTTGGTTACGTTCAAGGTTTCTGACCCGGCCTACGTGGCCGGCGTGACGCTGCGCAGCGGCGGCGCTGACGGGCTGGATTTCAGCCACAGCACGGCATATGGCACCGGCGTGCCGCTGGCGGATGGCACGGTGGTGATTCGGGCCGACGCTGCGCTGGATGGTGGCACGAGCCGTCTGTGGCTCGATGTGCAGCCTGCCGGTGCTGCCCCGGTGGGTGCCAGCATCAGCTTCAGTGAAGTGAAGGTGACAATCGACGGCAAGGAATACTCCCCGAACCAGGCCCCGGTGACCCAGCGCGTGGGCACTATGCTGGCCTTCCCAGGTGATGATGTAGGCAACCAGCCTGGCGGCGCCTCCCCGCGCCACTGTGTGGCTTTCCGCATCCCCGGCATGATCCGCACTGCTTCTGGTGCGCTGGTGGCCTGCTTCGATGCCCGCTACCACCACGAGGGTGACCTCTGCGCCGATATCGATGTGGCCACGGTGCGCTCTACGGATGGTGGGCAGACCTGGACCCGGCCGGAGGTGAGCATGGATGCCGGCCCCGGCCATGCCAACGGCTGCGGTGACCCCTGCATTGTACAGGACAAGAGCGGCCGAATCTGGATGCAGTCCCTGGTGTGTCACTTTGCTGGCGGCGCCTCGCTCTGGACCTCCAAAACCGGCTGGGACAAGGATAAGACTGGCCAGTGGGGTATGGTGTATTCTGATGACGACGGCAAGACCTGGTGCAAGGACTATGTGAACCCCACCCGCCAGATTAAGAAGGAAGAGTGGACCACCATCCTCGCCGGCCCCGGCAACGGTATCTGCACTTCCAAGGGGGTGATTGTCTTCCCGGCCCAGATCTGGGACCGTGCGGCCAATCCCCGCTGCATGAGCACCATCTGCTACTCCACGGATGGCGGCAGGAACTGGGTGTATGGCACCGGTGTGCCCCACAGCACATCCGAATGTCAGGTGGTGGAGCTGCAGGATGGCTCCCTGATGCTCAACTGCCGCAATGAGGCCCGCCAGGGCAATCGCATCGTGTATGTGACCCGCGACCTCGGCAAGACCTGGCAGCCGCACGAGACGAACAACAAGTCGCTGAGCGAACCCACCTGCCAGGGCTCCATCATCTCAGTGGATTCTGCCCGTCACGGCAAGCTGCTGCTCTTCTCCAACCCCCGCATCAATGGGCGCAGCAATATGACCGTGCGTGTTTCCAGGGACGACGGCATGATCTGGAATACCGGCCTGCTCTACGATACCCGCCGCTGCATGGGCTACTCCTGCCAGGCCATGGTGGATGAAGACCACGTGGGCGTTATCTACGAGACTTGCCACAACAACGGCAAGAACGGTAACCGCGGCATCGGTTTCATCATCCTTCCCCTCGATGAGGTGGTGAATGCCAGGTAACCCCGCTTTGAATCTCATGTTTTCCGCTTCGCCCCTGGTTCTCATTCAGGAACCAGGGGCGACTTTTATCGCACATGTGTCCCAAAGTTTGAGTACGGAGCTTGATAAATGGGAATTTGAATTACGAATTACGAGTTACGAATTACGAAGTAAAAAGTTCCGCGGGCATTCGCCCGCCAGTATGGAATTATTTGACGAACAATGGCGAGCCGTAAGGCTCGCGGAGCTGACAATTCGTAATTCGTAACTCGTAATTCGTAATTTTGTCGGAACGACAAATATCAATTTATCGAGATTAGTACTCAAATTTTGGGACACGTGTGGG
>JAFVQN010000005.1 GCA_017504805.1 Akkermansia sp.
GTGAAAACGCTGCGGAGCAATCCGTCTGTAGGGAGTCAGCAGAGGCCATAGTACCACCAAAACGAACAACCCCGGTGGGAAGGGCTGAATCACGGCGTGGGCAACCACTCAAATCTCAGAACCTATAGCAGCAGAGCCAAAAAGTATTGAAATGTACGAAGCCTCGACTGAAAGATGGAAAGCGGTGCAAGTCCGAATCCACGTGACAGTGCGGAGGAGTTGACAGGGTATCCGGCGAGGAGAGATAAAAGAGTTGCGGCAGGAACATTAGTTCCTGGACCAATCACACGCCGAGAAACCGCCGTATGCCATAAATGGCACGTACGGTGGTGTGAGAGGGGGCGAAAGCCCCCTACTCGATTTTGCCTGGTCAGCAGCCTTGGTGCCGCTTGGCGGCAGGAGACGGGGAGAACGTCACGACCTTGCGTGCCGGGAGCTTCATGCTGACCTGGGTACCCGGCAGCAGCAGCCGGCGGGGCGCCCGCTGCTGCACGCGGAAAGTGCCGAATCCGGCCAGCCGCACCTCGCCATCCTGGTTCAGCCCGTCGCGGATTCCCCGCAGCACGGCGTGCAGCGCAAGCTGCGCTGCCATGGGGGTGGCCGTGCCGCCGAGTTGCTGGCGCACCAGCTCGAGCAGGGAATGGCGGTTCATGGTGCGTGTCATTACTCCCGGTTACCCCCGGCGCGGCTCAGGATGATGAGGGCATAATACAGCAGCATGGCCAGCGAGGAAAGCGCCGCAGCTACATAGGTCATGGCGGCCCAGCGCAGGGCGGTGCCGGCCTGGCCGTGCATGACCCGGTCTGCCAGTCCGCTGGATTCCAGCCACGCCAGAGCGCGGCGCGAGGCATCAAACTCTACCGGCAGGGTGACCAGGGCAAAAAGCGTGGTCATGGCGTAAAGCGCCAGGCCAATCCAGGCCACTGTGGTGCCACTGCCGGCTGCCAGCAGCATGAAACCCAGCATCAGCACAATCTGCCCCAGTCTGGAGCCTATGTTCACCATAGGAACCAGGGATGAACGCAAGCCCAGCCAAGGGTAGGCTCGGGCGTGCTGAATGGCGTGGCCGCATTCGTGGGCCGCCACGGCAATAGCCGCCACGCTGGCCTCGTTGTACACATCCTGACTGAGGTTCACCGTGCGGTCCAGCGGGTTGTAATGGTCAGTCAATCTGCCTTCGACGCTGACAACCTGCACATGGCTCAGCCCGAACTGCTGGAGCATGCGGCGAGCGGCTTCTGCCCCGGTCAGGGGCGCGGGTTCCTGGGTATAGCGGTTGAAGGCGTTTTTCAGACCCATCTGCACGGCGCCGCCAATCAGCATGGTCACGAGCAGGATAGCCATGCCGATGAAGGTGACACCGCTGTACATGCCGGTGTAGCCGTAATCACTTCCTCCTCCGTAATAATATGAGGCTTGTGCGAGAATATAGGGTATATCAATCATGAGCGTTTACTGGATTCAGACCCGCTGAGGCTTACGGTTGTTCAAAAATTGCCATTTTTAATATTGAGTCGGAGGTGTGCGGAGCCTATGCGGCGGATGGGGCTGCCGGCAAAGAAGGTGTCGAAATCAGTATCCCTCAGTTGCCCGAGCGTTCTGGTGCTGGCCTGGCTGAGGGCCGCCGGCATGAGCAGGTGCGGGTCGATGGCGGCTTGCTGCCCAGGACCCGGGGCGTTCCACGGGCAGGCTTCCTGGCAGGCATCGCAGCCGTAGAGTCGGTTTCCCTGCTTCTGCGCAATTTCCGGGGGGGTGGGGGATTTGGCCTCGATGGTCCAGTATGAGAGACATTTCCGGGCGTCGCAGCAGCCGTTCTGCAAAGCGCCGGTGGGGCATGCCTGCTCACAGCGGTGGCAGTTCCCGCAGTGGCTGCGCATGGGAGCATTCGTAGGGAGTTCCAGTGTGGTGAGAATGCTGGACAGAAAGCAGTAGGAGCCTTTCCCCGGGCGGATGAGCAGGCCGTTGCGTCCAATCCAGCCCAGCCCTGCCTGCGCCGCAAAAAATCGCTCACTCACCGGCCCGCTGTCAGAAAAGCAGCGCTGCACGCCGCCGTAGAATTGCAGGGTTTCATCCAGATCGGCCAGTTTGCCCGCCAGCAATTTGTGGTAATCCTCCCCCTGGGCATAGCGGGCGATGCTGCCTGCTGCCTGCCGCGCATCGTGCCGGGCGTATTCATAGGTGAGGATGATGACCCGCTTCACCCCAGGAAGCACCAGTTCCGGATTCTGCCGGGCTGGCAGGTGGCGCAGCATCCAATCCATGTCGGCATGCTTGCCTTCAGCTATGAAACGCGCCAGCCGGTCCCCCTGGTCGGCGTGAGCATCTGCCACGCCCACGGCGGTGAACCCCAGGGCGGCGGCGGCGTATTCCAGTGCCTGTCGGGCGGGGCAGGGAAGCATGCTATTATTCCTCCTCATTGGGACTGAGCAGCAGCCAGGCTCGCAGGCGCTCGCGGGTGGCGCTCTCCACCGGAAGTGCCTCGATGAGGTGCAGCGTGGCGTTATCAATGCGTTTGCGGGGCGGGGTAGCGCTGGTGTGGCTGGCACGCACGCCTTCCTTGAAGGCAAGGCGCTGCATGTTGGCAGAGGCGTCGCGGTTGCCCAGGTTGGCTGCTTTGCGGTAGAGCCGGAGAGCGTTTTCCGGGTTTCGCGGGGTAGGGAAGCCCTTTTCAAACATGGCGCCCAGATTATTCAGACACTGCGCATCGTTGAGCATGGCTCCCATGCGGTAGAGCTCGAATGCCTTTCGCGCGCTGCGTGGAACGCCGATGCCCTGGTAGCACATGTACCCCATGTAGAAAAAAAGATGCGGGGTCTCCGGCGCCTTCCGTGCCTGGTCATACAATAAGGCCCAGGCTTGCTGCGGAGCGGGTTTCACCCCACTGCCGCTGATGAGGTAGCGGGCTTCTTCCACCCTGGCTTCCGGCATGCCGCGACTGGCTGCTTTGTGCATCCATTCATATGCTTCGACTTTGTCTGCGGTGCAGCCCTGGCCTTTTTCCAGGTATAGCGCCAGGCGGAACATGGCTTCCGTGCGCATCGCTGAGCGGCCGCTGCCCGGCTTGTCCAGCTGCTCGGCTTCTGCAAGCGACCTTGCCAGGTGGGCCGCCTGCTTAGGGTTGGCTTCCAATCCCTTGAACTTGCCTTCGTATACATCCAGCAACAGCCGGGCCGCTTCCGGATGCCCTTCTCGCACACAGGTTTCCAGCATGAGCGGCACCCCGGATACATTCTGGATGGAGCGGTCTTCCAGAATTGCCCTCGCCTGGACGTACATGCCCTCCACGTCCCACTCGCTCAGCGCGGTGCCCGGCTGCACCTCTGCCACGGCCTGTTGCAGCAGCGCCGGCAGTGTAAGCAGCTGGAGTAGGCGGATATGCATGAGTTCTGTATAGCATGCCCGACCCCGTTTGTCCAGTTTTTCCCGTGTGTATCTCTCAGAAGAAGTTCGGTGCTCGAGCTGGAATGACCAGTGTGTGTACAGCCCGCCGGGATGATGCCTGCGCCATATCTGGCAGTTCTTGCGGATTTTTCCGCCTTTCTGATGATTTGTGCTTGACTTTGCGCGTTTCTGCATGTAATATCCGCACGCCGTTTTATATTGGCATCAGTGCGCGAATAGCTCAGTTGGTAGAGCAGTAGACTTTTAATCTATTGGTCTCGGGTTCGAGTCCCGATTCGCGTACTACATGTCCCCATCGTCTAGGGGTTAGGACATATGATTCTCAGTCATAGAACCGCGGTTCGAATCCGCGTGGGGATGCTCCAGAAAAAAGCCCGAGGTCTGACCCCTCGGGCTTTTTTTTCCATGCTCCAATAGCGGAAAAATGAAGTGTGCAGTTGTGTTTGAGGGGGAAACAAGAAGGCCCGGGGTTCACCCCGGGCCTGAGAAACGAAAGAGGAGAGAGACTTACATGCCGACGATTTCGTAACCACCGTCTACATAGAGGACCTGACCGGTCATGGAGGCGGCGCCGTCGCTGGCGAGGTAGGTGGCAGTGGCGCCCAGCTCTTCGAGCGTGCAGGAACGCTGGAGCGGGGCTTTCTCCTCGTAAACCTTGAACATGCCGGTGAAGCCGGACACGCCGCGGGCGGCGAGGGTCTGCACGGGACCAGCGGAGATGCAGTTCACGCGGATGGGCGCATCGCGGCGGCCCAGGTCGAATGCGAGGTACTTGCAGCAGGTTTCCAGGGCTGCTTTGGAAACGGCCATCAGGTTGTAATTCGGCACGACCTTCTGGCTGGCATAGTAGGTGAGGGCGGTGATGGAACCGCCGTTGACCATGAGCGGCGCCACGGCGCGGGAAAGTGCAATCAGCGAGTAGGCAGATACCTGGAGGGAGAGGTTCCAGGCATCGCGCGGAATGTCGGAGAAGTGGCCGTCCAGGGTGCCGGGAGCCTTGGGAGCAAAGGCAATAGCGTGCAACAGCATGTCCACGTGATCTGTGTGTTCACGTACGAAGCTGAAGAAATCATCGATGGACTGGTCATCTGTTACATCCAGGGAGCATACGGGGGTATCCTCACCGAAATTCTCCTTCACCAGCTTGATGACGCCGTCCTTGAGTCGCTCTCCCTGGTAGTTGAAGATGAGTCTGGCGCCGGCTTCGTGCCAGGCCTTGGCGATACCGAAAGCGATGCTGCGGTGATTGGCGACGCCGGTAACGATACCGACCTTGCCTTCTAAGGGTTTTGCAAGTGACATAATGATGTGGTGCTATGGGTTCTGTTAGTTAGTACAGGGGAAATTCCTGCATGATGATGCGCGGGTAGGTGTGAGCCATGCTGATGCCCACGTCCTCCATGTGCTTGATCTGGGCGCGGATTTCATCATCAGAGGCACCGCCTTCGGCCACGAGGTACTTCAGGCGGTAGTACACAAGCCCACTCTCCATATCAATGAGCAGCTGACCTTCCGGCAGGTTGGCGTTCAGGGTGAGCAGAAGCATGCTGACCTCGGCGCGGTCTGCAGGGGCGATGCGGTAGGCAAAGTTGACGTCAAATACCAGACTGCACGGTTCCTTCAGCTCGGTAAACATGAAGGAGCAGGGAATGTCCGTGTTTGTAACAGGCAGATAGGCAAGCCCGATTTTCTCGCTGTCCGGGCCCATAGTGACCCACTGGTAGGCTTCGCCGTGGCTGATGAGATGCTGGCGCACCTGCGCCAGAAGATTCGGATTGTTCGGCATATAAAGGGGTTCAGGGGATGCGGGGATATGCACCGGCTTTTCCCGGCACCTACCCCTGTGTTCGCCTACCATACTACACGCGTGCTCGAGGTAAGTCAAGCTTTATTGTTGAGGTGCACTGGTTCCAGAGATAAATTGATGGTTGTCGGGGCTCGGGACTTCAGTCCCGATTTAATGCAGTATGACTTTGGGAAACATCTGGTAGGGAATGAATGGTGTTTCGTATTGAACCCCCTGGGACTTCGTGATAATATGAGCTTGTAGTATATGCGGATTACCGTCCTGATAGAGAATACGACGAGCCGCCCGGAACTGGTGGCAGAACATGGCTTGAGTCTGCTGGTAGAGGCCCGGGGGCTCAGGCTGCTGTTTGATATGGGGGCCAGCGCGGCTTTTGCGGAAAACGCACGAAGGCTGGGGGTGGATTTAAGCCAGGTGGATGCCGCAGTGCTCTCGCACGGTCACTACGACCACGGCGGCGGAATTGCCCGCTTTCTGGAGCTCAATTCGCATGCCCCGGTGTGGGTGAGCCGGCATGCGTTCGAACGCCATTACAATGCTGCCGGAAAAGATATAGGCCTGCCGCAGACGCTGGCACGGGATCCGCGGGTGCGCTGTACACCGTCTGCCGTGTACGAACTGGCGCCCGGGGTGGTGCTGTATGCGGCTGCGCCGGGGAAATTCCCCATCCCGGATTCAGGTATGACCACACTGGTGGATAATCAGCATGTGCCGGATGATTTCCGGCATGAGCAATACCTGCTGGTTGAGGAAAACGGTTTTCGTTATCTGTTCAGCGGCTGTTCGCACGGCGGCATCCTGAATATCGTTGCGCGATTTCAGCCGGATGTGCTCGTGGGCGGTTTCCATCTCATGAAGGCAGACCCGGTGGCAGATGCACCCATGCTGGAGCAGGTAGCCCGGGGACTGGTGGAGCAGAAGACACGGTATTACACTGGCCACTGCACTGGTGCGGGTGCTTCCGGCTTCCTGAAGCAGCGGTTGCGGGAGCGGCTGGTTTTGTTATCTACCGGAATGGTGATGAATGCTTGACTTTGCATCATGCTGGCGTTAGACTGTTCCGCATGATGAAGCGCTTTATTTTTGCCGCTTTGTGCATGGTCTGCTCCATGCCCACGGTGGCCATCAATGAGGATCTGCCGGCTCATACAGCATTTGCCAGACTGGAGAATAACTGGGTATCGCCGCACGATTTGAAAGTGGAAGCAGCTTCCCGCGTGGCCTTGATTCCGTTCCCGCAGTCAGTAGAATGGCGGGAGGGGACACTGGACGCGGAGTCGAAGGGGGTGCAGCTTCTGGGGGATGTGCAGGGGCCTATGATGCGGGCTGCGTTGCAGGACTATGCCGCTACACATGCCGCAGGCACCCGGGGTCTGCTGCTGGTCAACTGCCGCCTGCAGGCAGATGCGCTGCCGGCAGAGCAGGCGGCGGAGGGCTACCGCCTGGAGGTGGACACCAGTGGTGTGGAAATCCTGGCAGTGAATGAAGCGGGATTGTTCAATGGATTTCAGACGCTGCGCCAGATGCTCGCCACGGGGGGCGGGAAGCTCCCCTGCTGCCGCATAACAGACTGGCCCGCTTTTCGTTACCGTGGTTATATGCAGGACTGCGGTCGCAATTTCCGCAGTATTGAGCGCCTGAAGAAGGAGATAGCACTGGCTGCTCAGCTCAAGGTGAATCTTTTCCACTGGCACCTGACCGATTATCCTGCCTGGCATGTGCAGTGCAAGGCTTACCCGAAACTCAACGAGCCCCGTTTCCGGACTCGCGATAAGAATGCCACGTATTCCTACGCCGAAATCCGGGAATTGTTTGAGTATGCGGCAGCTCGCAATGTGACCATCATCCCGGAGCTGGATATGCCTGGCCACAGTGCGTATTTTGACCGCGCGTTCGGGTTCAAGATGCACAGCCCGCAGGGTATGAAGATTGTAGGCGAGCTGCTGGACGAATTCTGCCGTGAAATCCCGGCGGATATGTGCCCGATACTCCATTTTGGAGCCGATGAGGTTCGCATTCCAAATGCGGCTGAGTTTGTGGGTTTTGTGACAAAAAAATTGCAGAGCCACGGACGCATCCCGATGCAGTGGGCCAGCTCGCGAGATTTGCCTGTGGGGCCGGAGTCTATCGAGCAGCGCTGGGGCGAGGGGCTGGATATGGTGGCCAAATCGATTCCGGCAGACCGCATCAAGCGCCTTGCGTTCGACTCGACTATGGGGTATACCAACCTGCTTGACCCCGCAATCCTGGTGCGGCGCTACTTCTTTATGCGTCCCTGTGGAGCAGCCCGCGGTGATGAAAAACGCCTGGGTACCATCATGTGCATCTGGCCGGATGGCAAGGTGGACAACAAGGACCTGATTCCTGGTATGTGCGCGATGTGGCCGGGCATGATGGCCATGGCGGAGCGTTCCTGGAAGGGCGGTGGTGCAGATGGTGACCACCTGCCGCTGGAAATGGCTCCCAGTACTACTGTCTCTGGTTGCGCGTATCATCTGTTTGAACAGCGCATGCATGCCCTGCGCGGGACCATGTTCCAGACGGAGGCGTTTCCCTACTGGACGGAGTCCGGGGTGCAGTGGAATGTGGTGGAGCCGGTGCCCTCAGCGCGTGCTGAAGCGGTGCGCAACCAGGTGCTTGCCGGGAATCTGGCAGGGCTGAAGACCCGCCCTGCCTATGGCGCCAATCTCTATTTCCGCACCCGCCCGGATACCGGGTATCTGGGCATGTTCTCTGCCACCAGTCCGGGGCATACGGTGTGGGCTATCACCACTATCCATGCACCGAAAGCCGGCAAGCAGCGCTTCATGGTCGGGTTTGATGCTCCTGCGCGCTCCAATCGCCGCTGGACCGGTGTTCCCGCTGTCGGGGAATGGTCGCAGTGCGGCACCCGTATCTGGCTGAATGGGGCAGAGGTGAAGAATCCCCGGGTGTACAAGCTTGCCGGGCAACGCAGGCATCCCGGCAACGCCTGGAACTTTGAACTCCCCCTGGATAAGGAGGAAATCTGGTGGGTGCAGGATCCCGTGGAGTTTGAGCTCCAGGCTGGCGCCAATACCTTTATTATCGAGCAGCCGTATGTGGGCGAGCATCAATCCTGGGGTGTTTCGCTTATCCCGCTCAACCAGTAATCTGCCTCACTCCCGTATAAGATTCGAGCCGGTCCCCCTTGATCTCCGGGGGCCGGCTCAACTGTTAATGGGGGGTGAAGCCCAGGAATCGGGGCTGCACATGGTGCGCGGCAATTCAGCGTGAAAAGGCAGCCCCGGCTCCGCGCCTGACTGCTGCCGCTGCATAGGCCGCTTCAGCTTCTGCCAGGTTCTCCTTCATGGCGTTGATGCGGTCTTCGTCGCGTGGGTGGGTGCTCATCATGCCAATCAATGCGCTTTGCTCGGAGCCTTCTGTGAAACGGGTCCAGAACTGGATGGCTGCCTGCGGCTGGTAGCCGGCTTTGGCCATGAGCAGCATGCCAATCCGGTCTGCTTCATATTCATTGTCCCGGCTGAAGGGCAGCATGACCCCGTATTCTGTGCTCTTGTTGAACAAGGTGCCTGCGGCGCTGCTGCCGGTTACGGCGCCGATGAGTGAGCCGCCTGCGGTCTTGAGATAGCCCCACGACATGCGCTCTCCGCCGTGCCGCGCGATAGCATGTGCAATTTCGTGTGAGAGAACAAATGCCAGTTCGGCTTCAGTCTGCATCAGATCCATGATGCCTGAGTACACCGCCACCTTGCCACCCGGCAGGCAGAAGGCATTCTGATTCTTGGATTCAAACAGCACGAACTCCCACTCAAAGTCATTTTGCCCGGCCACACTCACAATGGCATCTCCACAGCGCTTGATGGCAGCGTTATACTCAGCATGGGTCGACAGTTTGTTTTCTTCCTTATATTCCTTGTAGGAACTCAGCCCGAGCTTCTGCTCGTATGAAGCAGGTGTCAGCATCAGTTGCGTACGCCCGGTGTAGGGAACCGAGCGGCAACTGGCCAACAGGGACAAAACGATAGCGGCGAGACAGGTGAGAAGGTGTTTCATGCTGTGATTCATGGTGCGCGCGGGCATTGTATAGTTCCCGCCACCTGATGACAAGTAAAAAAAAGCAATGCTGGCACAGAACCCGCGTGACCCAAAGATTTTGTAAGTTAGAGAAATATCAGTAACCTTATGAAGGAATCCCCCCCTCTGCCCGGAAAACCGGACTTTGCGGGCGAACTCTGTCGGAGCACGCGACTTCAGTCCCGTGCTCCGACAGCTGCTAGTTTGTTTTTATCGCTTTCTTTATGCAAACGCCGGGACGCGCCCGGTGTAGAACCATGCTATGTGGCTGTGCGTGCTCGCAGGCGTTTCTGTTTCCGCGCGGGTGGGCATCAATCCACCAGGTCTTCGGCCGGGGCTGCGCTGTTGTACCAGGATTCCGGGATGCGCTGCGGACGGCCCTGCGGCATCTGCACCAGGGCGAGGCACTGGCGCACCTTCACGCAGACCTGCCGGGCGTCGTCGCGTCGGATTTCAAATACGCACCAGAAGCGGGATTTCTCCACCTTCTCAATCCAGGCATGAATCTGAATCTTGTCGCCCATGAAGGCGGGGCGTTTGTATTGCACCTCGTGGCTCACCAGCACCAGGTGGCGGTTTTCTTTGATGAGACCGAGAAAGTCGATGCCGAGCTCCGGGGCCATCTTGGTGCGACATTCCTCCACCCAGCGCAAGTAGGCCAGGTTGTGTACCACGCCGCCACAGTCGGTGTCGTAGTACATGACGTCGTAGTTGAGAATATACTGAGGGTTTTTCATAATAACATTTAAGAAAGCGGGCAGGGGGTGCAAGCGCACCTCCTGCCCGGGGTTGATTGGTGATGAGGTGCTTTACTTGGATTTGAGGAAATCTTCCACAGCAGCGGTGATTTCCTTCATGTCATTCATCTGGAGCTCGCCCATGTGGGCGATGCGGAAGGTCTTGTCCTTCAGGCCGCCGTAGCCGTTGCCCAGCTGCAGGTTGCGGGGGGCAAGGAAGGCATTCAGCTCGGGAATGGAAATCATCTGGTCGCTGCCCTTGGGGCGGGAGTCGATGACGGTGAGGGTCTTGGAGAGGTACTTACGGTTGGGGTAGACGGCGAAGTGCTCATCGGCCCAGGCGCGGGTGTAGGCGGCGAGTTCCTCATGGCGGGCAAAGCGGTTTTCGATACCTTCTTCATTCACGATGTGCTGGAGCTGCTTGTCCAGGGCATACATGAGGGAGAGGCAGGGGGTGGAGGTGTACTGGTAGTTCTTCTTGTCGATGAAGTCCCAGAGGGTACGCAGGTCGAAATACAGCCCGCGGTTTTCGACTTCGGCGGTGCGGTCGTAGGCCTTCTTGCTCATGGCGCAGATAGCCAGACCGGGGGGCAGGGCCAGGGCTTTCTGGGTGGAGGTGATGAGCACATCGATGCCGAGCTTGTCGGTCTCAATCTTAGAGCCGGCCGCAGAGGAAACGGCGTCCACGCACCAGACTACATCCGGGTACTTCTTCATAACCTCGGCGATTTCTTCTACCGGGTTCTGGATGCCGGAGGAGGTTTCGTTGTGGGTGACAGTGAGCACGTCGTATTTGCCGGTGGAGAGGGCGGCATCCACCATTTCGGCGGTGGTGGGCTCGCCCATCACGCTGTCAAACTTATCGGCGGGGATGCCGTTGGTCTTAGCCATTTTGAACCACTTGTCACCGAAGGCGCCGATGGAGAACACGGCGGCGCGCTTGGCGGTGCAGGAGCGGATAGCTCCTTCCATGAGGCCGGAGCCGGAGGAGGTGGAGAGCAGGATGCGGTTCTCGGTGAAGAGTACCTTCTGCATGTTGTCCGAGATGCGTTTCTGAATCTCAGAGGCTTTCTTGGAACGGTGGCCGATCATCGGCAGGCACATTTCCTTCAGGATGTCTTCGGAAACAACGGTGGGGCCGGGAATGAACAGTTTGATTGCCATGGCTGGTTGAAATAAGATGGGATTACTCTCTCATTCTATCACGCGGGCGGTTCTCTGGCGAGCATAAAGTGTAAAAGGTGACAAAGAACAATGTTGCATACCCCATGGTCTTGCGCTATACTGCGCTTGTATGAAACTTGTAAGCCGTTTCGCTGTGCTGATGCTGGCGCTGCTGGCCGGGGGTTTGACCCAGGCTGCGCCGGAGGGTGGAGTAGTGAACAGAATTGCAGCTACTGTGAATGGACGCCCCATTACGTCCAGCGAGGTGCGTGCTCGTCTGGCTCCCTATTTTCGTGAGCTGATGATGCTGTATCCCCGCCAGGGTCCCCGGTTTAATTCTGAGCTGGTGGCTGCCAAGAAATCGGTGCTGAACGATTTGATTGAGCGTGAACTGGTACTGAGTGATTTTGAAACCAAGGGCTTTGTTATCAAAGAGGACCAGGTGGAAGATGAAATCAACCGCCGCATCCTCATGCAGTTCAAGGGCGACCGCAGCCAGTTCCTCAACAGCCTGCGCCAGAGCGGAATGAATTATACCGAGTACCGCGATTCGGTGAAGAAGGAAATCACTGTGTCTGCCATGCGTGGCATGCGCTACGAGCGCGGCATCCCCCCCACCCCGGATGAAATCGAGGAGGAATACAAGGCTACCAGTTCTGAATACCGCGATATCATGAAGGATAAAATCTCGTACAGCAAGATTTTCATCCCCGCCATCGATCGGGAAAATCCGATGCTAACCCCGGAAGATCAGTATAATCTGGCCACGAAGCTGCGCTCCGATATCGAGAAGGGCCGGATTTCCTTCTCCGCCGCCGCCCGCCAGTACTCCCGCGATGCGCATGCTGAGGATGGCGGTGTGTGGCCCACGATGCGCCGCGATGATCTGGCCGTGGAGTTTGCCAATGTGGTCTTTGCCGCTGAGCCCGGCCAGCTGGTGGGGCCGTTGCTTGACCCTGCCGGGTTCACCATCGTGAAAATCCGCAGCAAGAAGCTGGCAGCTGCTCCCGAGCTGGCCAGCCCCGAGGTGAAGCAGAAGGTGGATGATGCCGTGCGCCGCAAGAAGAGTGAGCGCCGCTACCGTCAGTGGGTTGACCGCCTGCGCGATAAGGCTGTCATTCGTACCTTTATCTGATAGCTCTGCTTTTCAGCGCAAGTTAAACGAGAACGCCGCAGCACCATGTGCTGCGGCGTTCGTTCTTGTTCTGGGGGGGGAGGGGATGTCGCCTGGCATCAGGCATTCTGCGGGTGTGCCTCAATCCAGCGGAAGAGACGCTGCAGCCTGCGCTTGACAATCATGCGGGACAGGAAGGGGATGACCTTTTCCAGATGCAGGTAGACCCAGGGTTTGTAATCGTTGTAGTATTTGAGGTCGATGTATAGCAGCCGCTGTTTGCCGTTTTTAATCTGAACCAGGAAATTGTTCGGGTTCATATCATAGAACGGAATCCCGTGCTCCACGACCAGCTTGCCGAAAATCGCCAGCTGGGCCAGGGTGCGCTTGTTCACTATCTTGTCGTGAATGCAGTCGGTGAGCATGCGGGAGGGGGTGCCATCATCATCCTTGACGATTTCACAGACCAGTCCCGGGCCCAGATTTGTTTCCACGAACTCCTCCTCATACTCCGGGAGAAAGTCCTTCAGGATGGGCTTGACGGCCTTGTAGGCATCCAGGTCGCGCTGGAGCTGCGGAATATGGCGGTACCACATGGCCACCTTCACGCATTTGTCCGGATTCTCCGGATGCACGAGGCAGAGACGGCGGGCGCCTTTGTTGATGATGCGTTCGAGCTTCAGCATGGCTGCTTAGTCGAGTTTCCAGTAATCTTCAATCCACGGGGCGGGGAGCACCTTGTGGTGGGCCTTACCATCGTCAAAGCCGACTACGGCCTGGTCCGGGTCCGGGTTGCCGTGGAATACCAGAATCTTTGTCCTGGGCGGCTTCGGTGCCACGAACAGGTTGAGCGGGAAGATGGGGCGGCAGCAGCGCTTGTAGCTTTGCGCCCAGTCATACGGCCACCAGTTCACCCCCTTTTGTTTCATGGCGTAGGTCAGGAATGCCTGCTCGGTCGGGAACTGTGACTTGTCGTGGGCGCGGTCAAACTCCCGGATGAAGGTGTCGTAAATGTAGCCGGATTTGCCTGCCTCAAAGCGGTAGATGGAGGAATTACCAATCTCCGGACGCTTGCGGAACAGGGTCTTGTGCCATTCAATCCAGTTGTGGATGATGCAGTTCTCACCCGGCTTGTAGTCAAAGAAACAGTCAATGTCGTCCATGATGACTACGTCCACATCCAGGAACAGGGTGGGGCCCTTCAGGTCAGCAAAACCATCCTGGGTGATGGCCAGCTTGGAGAAAATGCCGGGCCATTGCACCGGGTTCTTGTACCCCGGGTTCGGGGGAAAGGGCTGGGCATCAATTCCTTCGTCCAGCCCGGTGGGGTCATCGGTGACACAGACGAAGCGGAATGGGCGGTGAAGGTGTTTTTTCACCGAACGGTACAAGGTGTTCGTGTAAGCTGCGGGGTAGCGCTTACCCCATTTCAGACAGATGACGTTGCAGGTTGCATCTTCGCTCATAGTACTATTACATTAGCCTCTTCTGTATCGTATGTCAAGATATTTCTGAGGATAACAGGCTTATACGAACTTGTCAGGGCACGGGAATGAAGTCCCGTGCCCTAAGAACGACAAATTCCCATTTTTCGAGCACATTTTCAAACTTTGGGACATGTGTGGGCCTTATGTGGTTTGTTGTTCTCGGCGCTCGCTGCGCAAATAGGTCTGGTGAAGAAAAAGCCCCGGTGCGTGGCGGCACCGGGGCTTGCGGATGGGTGTGATCTTTCTTTAATCCTCGTAGAGTTCCTTGACTCGCTCGATGAGGGCGAAGGCATGGCTGATCATGGCTCGCGTTTCATTGAGCAGGGTGAGGTAGAGGATGCCGTTGCGCATGCCGCTTTCATCTGCTGTGCTGTGCATGAGGTGGCGGGTGATGCAGTCGGCAAAGTCTTCGCTGAGCTGGTCACGGGATTCGAGCATGGCGTCGATGCCGTCGTAGTCTCCGTTCTTCAGCATGTCGGTGAGATTCGGGTAGAAACGCCCGATTTTGTCGGTAAGGGCCAGCAGGTCCTTGCCCTGTTCCTCACTGAGGCCTTCGTGGTTGTTGTCAATGTGATTGTAACTGGCCTTGACCAGCGTGAACAGGCGTTCACAGGTGTTCAGCGAGATTTCCGTGATGCGGAAGATGAGCTGGCCGCGGTCTGCAAGCTCCCTGGGCAGCGTGCGCAGCGTGGGGAGCACTTCGTTCTCCCGGAGTGCCTCGAGGTCTCGCTTCAGGCTGCGGCTCTTCTTGCGCAGGCGCTTCAGGGCATCGCGGTCTTCGCTCAGCAGCGCCTTGACCATGGCGTTGTAGATACCTACCATGCGGCCGAGACGCCCGCTGGCGGCTTTGCCGAAGTCCTTGACCGCGGCATCGCTGTTCATGTTGATGAGGCGGATTTCCTCCTTCGAGCTGCTGGTGAAGAAGGTGGACTTGATGAGCAGGGCACCGGCAATGACGAGCATGGTAATCATACCCCAGAACCCGCCGTAGGCCATGACGATGGCTACGATGAAGGCGGCCAGACTGGCTGCCAGTGCGGTGAGGAACCAGCCGCCAATGACGGTGAGCACGCCGGTGATGCGGTACACGGCGCTATCGCGGCCCCAGGCACGGTCTGCCAGTGAGGAACCCATGGCCACCATGAAGGTCACGTAGGTGGTGGAAAGCGGCAGCTGCAGGTTCGTGGCCACGGAAATGAGCAGGGCAGAGACAGTCAGGTTTACGGAGCCGCGCACCTGGTCATACAGGGCGCCGGTTTCCTCCTCCGGAGTCAGCGGGGTGAAGCGCTTCGCGATGAAGTCCTGCACGGGTTTGGGAGTCACCTTTTCGAAGAAGCGCACGGTGTTGAGTGTGTAGCGCACCATGGTGCGGGCTGCGCTGCAGGAGCCGAAGCGCTCCTTGCCGGTGTTGGCGGAGGAGAGCTTCAGCTCCGTCTCCGTCACCTTGCGGGCTTTCGAGGAGAAGAACAGGGTGGCTACCATTACCAGACCTGCGGCTACCAGCCAGAGCATGTTCACATGCTGCTGCACGTCGGCCAGCCCACCCATCTTCAGGGTGGCCAGGTCGCCGCCTGCTGCCAGGTGGGCTTCACCAATCTGCATGGTGGTCTGCGAGGCCATGAACACGCCAATGAAGTTGACCAGGTCGTTGCCCGCGAAGGCCAGGGCCAGCGCTCCCGTGCCAGCCAGTACGGTGATGCGCAGGGTGTTAATCTTGAACCCGTACTGCAGAATAGCTGCAATCACCGACCATGCCACAAAGGCAACCAGGATGGAAACGCCCAGGTTGGCATCGACCATATCCATGAACGGTCCCTTCATCACCGGACTGGTCTTGAGCCCTTTGAACACGGCGAAGTAGGTGATGGCAGTGAAGGCGAAACCGCACCACAGCGGGCCGATGATGCGGTACATGCGCTGGTAGCGGAAGGAGTAGAGCAGGCGGGAGAACCACATTACCACGGTGCCCACGGTGAATGCAATGGCTACCGAGCAGAAAATGCCGGAGACGATGAAGAATACCTTGTCGGTGTTGATGTAGTCTGCCAGTGTGCCGGGACCATCTCCTATGTTGCAATAGGCCATACCCAGTGCGGAACCCAGCAAGGCAAAAATGAGCGATACCGTGGTGGAGGTGGGAAGCCCCAGCGTGTTGAAGATGTCCAGCAGAATCACGTTGGCTACCATCACGGCCAGGAACAGAATCATCACTTCGTGGAAGGTGAACATGCTGGGAATAAAGACGCCGCTGCGGGCAATCTCCATCATGCCGCTGGAGAACGAGGCTCCCAGCAGCACGCCTACTGCAGCCACGGCTACAGCTCCGGTGTATGTGCCGGAGCGGCTGCCCAGCGAGGAGTTCAGGAAGTTACAGGCGTCATTGCTCACACCTACCACCAGACCGAAGACTGACAGCAGCAGGAGCATTCCGTATATCACGTAGTACGTCGTGTCCATAAAGAGTCACACCTTTCTACCATGTTCTAACGATATTGACAAGTAAATTCGCGAATCTGGCAAAATCGTCACACTGGTCTGTGGATGATGAATAGCGAATGGAATAAGGCCGGCCGGTGCTCCGGAACGCGGAATTTCGAGCATCCGGAATTCAAAATCTGCGCCTTTCCCCGGCATGTATGACATTCCTTGCTGCATGCGTGTATACGTGCTTGACGCAAATAGTATTTGGGGGTACAATCTCGGCCGCATGAACGCCGAATCAATCAAGAGTACGCCCCTGTGCGACAAGCACGTGGCCCTCGGAGCCAAGATGGTACCCTTTGCAGGGTGGAACATGCCTGTGCAGTACACGGGCATTATCGATGAGCACAACACGGTGCGCAGCACCTGCGGTGTGTTTGATATTTCTCACATGGGCCAGTTCCTCGTCAGCGGTGAGGGTGCCACGGAGTGGCTCAACTCCATGTTCACCAACAATCTCAACAAGCTGGTGGACGGCATGGGCCAGTATTCCATCATGCTCAATGAGAAGGGCGGCGTGATTGATGACCTCATCATCTACCAGATCGGCAAGGATAATTTCTTCGTGGTGGTGAATGCCTCTATGATTGATGAGGACTACGCCTGGCTCACCGCCCACAAGCCGGAGGGTATCTCCCTGGTGAACAAGAGCGCCGACTATGTGGGCCTGGCAGTGCAGGGGCCCACCTGCGAGGAGGTTTACGCCAAGCTCTGCCCCGGCGTGGAGCTGCCCGTGCGCAACGGTATCCTCATGTTCGAGTGCGATGGCGATGCCGTGGTGGTCTGCCGCACCGGCTACACCGGCGAGAATGGCTACGAGTTCTTCTGCCCCGCTGCTCAGGGCGTGAAGTGGTTCGAGAAGGTCATGGACTGCGGCGCCAAGCCCTGCGGCCTGGGTGCCCGCGACAGCCTGCGTCTCGAGATGTGCTACTCCCTGAACGGCAGCGACCTTTCCCCGGAAAAGACCCCGCTGGAGGCCGGTCTCTCCTGGTGCTGCGACCTCACCAAGGAATTCATCGGTGTTGACGTGCTCCGCGCCCAGAAGGCCGAGGGCCGCCCCACCGCCCTGGTGGCTATCGAATACACCGGCAAGGGAGCTCCCCCCCGCCACGGCTACGAAGTGCAGCTGCCGGACGGCACCCCGCTCGGCGAGCTCTGCAGTGGCGTTCTCTCCCCCTCCCTGGGCAAGGGCATCGGCATGGCCTATGTGCCCGCCGCCCTCGGCAAGGTAGGCACTGAAGTGAACGTGATGGTGCGCAACAAGGCCGTTCCCGCCATCATCGTCAAGAAACCCTTCCTCAAAAAGTAAACCTCACACCCCTAATCATACAAATACCATGAGCAATCCCGTTGAATACAAGTACTCCTCCGAGCATGAGTGGATCAGCCCCATCGTCGATGGCATCGTGACCCTCGGCATCACCGACCACGCCCAGTCCGAACTGGGTGACGTGGTATACGTCGACCTCCCCGCCGTGGGCGATACCTTCTCCAAGGAGGACAGCATCGCCGTGGTGGAATCCGTGAAGGCCGCTTCCGATGTCTACACCCCCGTTTCCGGTGAGGTGGTGGAAGTGAACGAAGCCCTGGACGCCGAGCCCGGCACCGTGAACTCCGACGCCACCGGCGCCGGCTGGATCTGCAAGATTAAGCTTGATGACCCCTCCGAGCTGGACGAGCTGATGGACGCCGCCGCTTACGAGGAGTTCTGCAAGTAAAGCCCCTTCGGGCCGCATTCCCCCCAGCCGGGAATGCGGCCTTTTCTTTTTTCAAAACGTATAATTTATTGATATGATTACTGCTCAGACTCCCTTTGCCCCGCGCCACATGGGCTCCACCGGTGCGGATGTGCAGGAGATGCTCAAGCTCATCGGCTTCTCCAGACTGGATGAAATGACCGATGCCATCGTACCCGCCGATATCCGCCTGAAGGCCCCGCTGGACCTGCCCGCCCCCATGGCCGAGCAGGAGGCCCTGGAGGCCCTGCGCGAGGTGCTTTCTGCCAACAAGCCCGTGCACAGCCTCATCGGCCAGGGCTACTACGGCACCTACATGCCCGCCGTCATCCAGCGCAATGTGTATGAGAACCCGGGCTGGTACACCGCCTACACCCCCTACCAGCCGGAAATCGCCCAGGGTCGCCTGGAGATGCTCATGAACTTCCAGACCATGATTGCCGGCCTCACCGGGCTGCCCGTGGCCAATGCCTCCATGCTCGATGAAGGCACCGCCGCCGCCGAGGCCGTCCACCTCTGCATCGATTCCAAACGCAAGAGCGATACCTTCTTCGTGGCCGATACCTGCTTCCCGCAGACCATCGATGTCATCCGCACCCGCTGCGAGACCACCGGCGTGAAGCTCATCGTGGGCGATTGGAAGAGCTTCGACCCCGCCTCCATCCCGACCCTGGCCGGTGTGCTCGTGCAGTACCCGGACAACGCCGGCTCCGTGGAGGATTATGCAGACTTCTTCGCCAAGTGCCACGCCGCCAAGGTGCTCTGCTGCGTGGCGGCCGACCTGCTGGCCCTCACCGTGCTCAAGGAACCCGGTGCCTTCGGTGCTGATGTGTGCGTGGGCACCACCCA
>JAFVQN010000006.1 GCA_017504805.1 Akkermansia sp.
ATCCACCTGCCCCACGCAGTCTGCCCAGATTTCCGGGCCGGTTGTGGCGTAGTGCGCAGCAGGATTGGCCGGATTCGTGAACTGCCCGGCCACAATGGCACCGGGAATCGTGCGGGCCAGTTCCTCGGCCTTGTCCACAGCCCCCTGCATACCGGCAGCCCCCGGGGTGAGCACCACCTCCGCGCCGTAGGCCTTCACGATATTGCGGCGTTCCACGCTCATGGTATCCGGCATGGTGAGAATTACGCGGTAGCCACGTGCCGCACCGATGGCCGCCAGGCCGATGCCGGTGTTGCCGCTGGTGGGCTCCACAATGGTGCCACCGGGCTGCAGGCGTCCCGTGGCCTCGGCATCATCCACGATGGAGCGGGCCACGCGGTCCTTCACCGAACCAGCGGGGTTGTTCGATTCAAGTTTCAACAGCAGGCGGGCCTTCAACCCGTGGGCTGCGCTGTAGTGCACCGGTTCCAGCAGCGGGGTCCGCCCCACCAGTTCTGGTACTGAAGTGTAAGTATTCATAGCCATTTTTCTTATGGTACAAGGGTTCAGAGCATCTGGAAAGCATTTTCCAGGTCAGCCAGCAAATCATTGATGTGTTCCAGGCCTATGGAGAGGCGAACCGTGCCGGGGGTAATCCCGCTGGCCTCCAGTTCCTCCGCATTCATCTGCGAGTGTGTGGTGCTCGCCGGGTGAATCACCAGGCTCTTTGCATCCGCCACGTTCGCCAGCAGCGAAAATATCTGCAGCGAATCAATGAAGCGGAACGCTGCTTCCTGCCCGCCTTCCAGCTCAAAGGTGAAAATGGAACCGCCGCCCCGCGGGAAATAGCGCCGGTACAGCCCGTGGTCCGGGTGCTCCGGCAGCGAGGGGTGGTTCACTTTCCGCACCTTCGGGTGCTTCTTCAGGTATTCCACCACCTTCAGCGCATTTTCCACATGCCGTTCCACACGCAGGGAAAGTGTCTCAATCCCCTGCAGCAGCTGGAACACAGCAAAGGGAGAAATACACGCCCCGGTATCACGCAGCAAGATAGCCCGCAGATACACCACAAAGGCAGCCGCCCCCGCAGCTTCTGCGAAGCTCACCCCGTGGTAGGCTGCATTCGGCTCGCTGATGGCCGGGTACTTGCCGCCAGCGGCCCAGTCGAAGCGCCCGCTATCCACCACCACACCGCCCAGGGTCGTGCCGTGCCCGCCCAGGAACTTGGTAGCCGAATGCACCACGATATCGGCTCCATGCTCAATCGGACGAATCAGGTACGGGGTGCCGAAGGTATTATCCACCACCAGCGGCAGACCATGGCGGTGCGCCAGAGCTGCCAGCACCTCAATATCCGCAATATCGCTGTTCGGATTCCCCAGCGTCTCAATAAAAATCGCCCGGGTTTCCGGACGTATCGCCGCCTGTACCTCCAGCGGCCGGTGCACATCTATAAAGGTAGTCGTGATACCGTAAGCCGGCAGCGTGTGTTCCAGCAGATTATAGCTCCCGCCGTATATCGAGCGCTGCGCTATAATATGCCCGCCATTCTGCGCCAGGGCCTGCAAGGTGTAGGTGATGGCCGCTGCCCCGGAAGCCACTGCCAGGGCAGCCACGCCGCCCTCCAGTGCCGACATTCGCTGTTCGAGTACGTCCTGTGTAGGATTTGTCAGCCTCCCGTAGATGTTCCCTGCATCGCGCAGGCCAAAGCGGTCTGCTGCGTGCTCGCAGTTGCGGAACACATAGGATGTAGTGGCATATATCGGTACCGCGCGGGCCCCTGTTGCCGGGTCTGCGTCCCCTTGCCCAGCATGCAGCTGGAGCGTCTCGAATTGCAATGCCCTGTTCATTTTATTATCCTACAATTTCGGTAGGCACAAGCATGCTACGCCCCCACCTCACATTTGTCAATAGTAAATTGGTAGGGATTACGCACTGTAGCCACACTTTTCTCCGATTCTTGCACGGATTCCGCTTGATAAACGTACAAGGTTATGGTACATTTCATGCATGGTTACACTGTCATTTTCAGCAGCGAGGCAAAATCTGGCGCGCACTATCAGAACATGCGTGGACGATTACGAGCACGTAACGATACGTTCCCGTGAAAGAGCCGTTGTCATGCTGCCCGAAGACGAGTACAACTCCTGGAAGGAGACTATACACCAGCTCGATACTCCGGCAAATGTGCACCATTTGAACAAATCCATACAGGAGTATGAGGACGGGGACACGGTACTGATGGCGGCAGAAGATTTGCTGGAATACATGGCTGACGAAGAGGATGAAGCTTGAATTCTCCAAGAGTTCGCTGTCGGATCTGGCGTTCTGGAAGAAAGCAGACCGTAAGACTGCGCAACGCGTAACCTCCCTCCTGCTGGAGATTTTAGAAACGCCCTACACGGGGCGTGGACGACCGGAACAACTGGTAGGCAACCTTTCGGGATTTTGGTCTCGCCGAATCAATTCCAAAGACCGCATAGTGTACAAAGTGGACGAACAGTCAGGAATCGTTTTTATCCGTTCCCTTCGTAAGCATTATGAGTGATAACTGTTATCTCGCATCATGTACCCCCATCATCAATCGCCCGTGGGAGTGTCGCCGGTCTTGAGTGCCTCAGCAAAAGAGGCGGGCAGCCCGGTGCGGGCAATCTTGTCGCCAGCCTGCTGCACATCATACTGCACACGGCGGAGGTGGAGGGTAGAAGTCTCCGGGCAGAAAAGGGCATAGGCAGCGCGCCAATCGAGGTCGCGCGGCTGGCCCACTGAACCGGGGTTGATGAGGAAGCGGCAGGAGGAGGGCATGTGCAGCGTGAAATCGCCGCGGGCGTCGTAGTTGATTTCCATCTTCTCCACCTGACCTTTGTAAAGACGGAAAATCGAAGCCCGGTGAGTGTGGCCGTAGAAGGAAATACGGTTCTTGACGGAGGCGAACACCTTGCGGGCCTCGTTCACATTCGCAATGCGGCCCCAGCGCTTGGGTGCCTCGGGGGTGGCGTGGCCCAGCAGGCAATCCTGCCAGGCCGTGTGGTGCGGCAGGCGGCGCAGCCAGCGCAGTTGCTCCGGGCTGAGCATATCCTGCGTGCGGTCCATCATCTCCATGTACATGGGCACGCCGAACACCGCGCGGTCCACCAGCGCGGCTTCGTGGTTCCCCTGCACGGCCGCCAGCAGATGCGGCTGCACCAGAGCCAGACACTCGGACGGGTTGCCGTTGAAACCGATATAGTCACCCAGCCCCAGAATACCCTCAGCACCGTGGGACTCCATATCGTCCAGCACGGCCTGCAGGGCTTCCAGGTTGGCGTGAATATCGGAAAGGACAGCAACCAGCACGCGTTAACCCTCCTTCAGCAACTGTTGCAGACGTTCCTTGAACGCGGGAATACCATCACCCATGGCGGCGGAAATCGGGATAATCTCCACCTTCGGGAAACGCTGGCGCAGAATCTCCAGATTCTCCACGGCGCAAGGCTCATCCATCTTGTTGGCAATGATGACCCAGGGGCGGGCTGCCAGTTCATCGGAATAGAGCTTCACTTCCTTGCGCAGGGTCTGGATAGCCTCCACCGGGTCGTGCTCCAGGCCGGTCAGATCCACCACAAAGAGAAGCAGGTGGCAGCGCATGATATGGCGCAGGAACTCGTGGCCCAGGCCCCGGTTGTTGGATGCACCCTCGATGATGCCGGGAATATCGGCCACAATGCAGCGCTGGTAGTCCTCGAACTCCACCACACCCACAATGGGCTGCAGCGTGGTGAACGGATAGCTGGCCACCTTCGGCGTTGCGTTGGAAATGGCGGTGAGCAGCGTGCTCTTGCCCGCATTCGGGTAGCCCACCAGACCGGCATCAGCAATGCGGCGCAGCTCAAAGAAGAACACACCACTCTCAGCCTCCGTGCCGTACTCGAACTTCAGCGGTGCCTGGTCAGTAGCCGTGCGGAAATGCCAGTTTCCGCGGCCCCCCTTGCCCCCTTGGCAGAGCACAAAGCGCTCACCGGGTTCGGTCAGGTCAGCAATCTGCTCGAGCTCAATACCGTCGCCCTCGCGCTCCAGCCAGGTAGCTTCCTGCATGGTGGCGGCATTGCTGCGGTACACAATCGTGCCGGGCGGCACCTTGCCGATGACCGTGCGGCCATCTCTGCCGTGCTTGCGGGCGTGCATGCCGGGCATGCCATCCGTGGCAATGAGCTTCGGGTCGTAGAAATAATTACGCAGGTCGTTCGTTCCGGTACTTACCTCCAGAATCACACTGCCTCCATCACCACCATCGCCACCATCAGGACCTCCGCGCGGAACAAACTTCTCGCGGCGGAACGAGGCAAGCCCATTCCCCCCCTTGCCTGCTTTGGCAAAAATTCGGATATTATCTACGAACATAGGCAGAGATTAGCGTATTTCCAGCTAGTTGGCAAGCATAAAGCAACGCTGCACCCACCGGATCACACGTGTCCCAAAGATTTGGGACACGTGGATTTACAATTGACAATTTATGATTGACAAATTGAAAGTTAGCGGCTTATGCCGATAGAGTCACAAATTCATGCTTACTGCCGATGGTGAGGCGGAAGATACCCTACTACGAATTTTCTCACAGAACACTATACCCTTATATCGTTTAGGGCTATTTTACCATAATCTTTGGGACACATGTGCCACCGGATTAACACGAGACTGAGCCTTTTGACTCGACATAAGTCCCGCCGCAAGCTAGAATGAGCAACGTAGAATATGACCCCGGATTCCTCCACTTTCCCCGCTGACTATACCGCAGATTCCACTACCGGTGCACACACCGGGGGGGCGGCTTTCATGCCGCCGCCCGCAACTCAGCCAGGCATGGCGCCCCCGGCCACCAGCGCCATGCTCAGCCGCCCGGCGGGGGATTTCATGGAGGGAATACTGGCAGCTGCCCGCGCAGCAGAACAACCACTGGTCGACTCTGCGCCTGTTGAGCTGAATGGCGCCCCACAGCCGCCGAGCTGCCCGATAGCCCCCAAGGAGCTGCCGGACGGGACCCTGCTGCACGGATACCGCCTGCAGCGCTGCATCGGCAGCGGCGGGTTCGGCGTCACCTACCTGGCGCAGGAATCCCTGCTCAACCGCCGGGTCGTCATCAAGGAAAACTTCCCGGATTCCATCTGCTACCGGGAAGAAAACACACTGAATGTCTGCATGCATGACCCGGAAACCAGCCAGGAAGGCTACAACTGGGCACTCAGCAACTTCCTGCGCGAGGTCCGCCTGCTGGCCAATCTGGACCACGAATGCATCGCAAAAGTCTATTCCTACTTCGAAGAGCACAACACGGCCTACTACGTTGTCGAGCATATCAATGGCATATCGCTCGGTAAACTGGCCGCCAGGCATGCCGAAAGCGGCACCCCTATTTCCCAATCCAGCCTGTTCGGTCTCATGGTGCGCCTGCTGGATGCGCTGGACTACCTGCACAGCCGCAAGCTCCTGCACCGGGACATCAAGCCGGATAACATCCTGATTGCCCGCAACGGCCTGCCTGTCATCATCGACTTCGGCGCCGCCCGCGAAGCCTACGGGGATATCAGCAACAACATCGTCGAAACCCCCGGCTTCAGCCCCTCTGAACAAAGCCAGCCCAACGGCAATATGGGGCCTTGGACCGATTTGTACGCACTAGGCGCCACGCTATACTACATCCTGACAGGCAACTGCCTGCCCGCCTGCCGCCAGCGGGAGTTGTTCGACACCGCCGACCCGCTGGCCACCAATGAACAACTACTGCAGCACTACAATCCCGCCCTGCTGGCCACGATAGACCGCGCCCTGGCCCCGCTGCCGGAGCACCGCTACCAGAATGTGGCCAAGTGGATGCAGGACCTGGCCGCCATCGGCCTTTGACCACCTCCCCCTTTTCCACAAAAAACCCCTGCCGCACAAGCAGCAGGGGTGTCTGTAAGATGTATACCGGAGTTTTACTCCTCCTCGTCAGAAGATTCTTCATCCTCAGCAAAATCCTCATCATCGGAGGATTCTTCCTCGTCGGTAGATTCTTCCTCGTCGGTGGATTCTTCCTCGGAAGCCTCCTCGTCAGCACCTTCCTCAGAGCTTTCTTCTTCGCCGCCGGCGGCCTCTTCATCAGACGAAGCCTCCTGATCGTCCTCGGGAGCGTCCTCGGTGGTGGCGGGGGTCTCAGCAGCCTTGCGGGCGGCCTCCTCCTGAGCCTTGCGGGCAGCCTCAGCAGCCAGGCGTTCCTGCTCCAGCTCCATGAGAGTCTTAGGCTTGGAAATCAGGTACTGCTCGTCCACCAGACCAGTGGCCTTGCGGGCGTTGATGCGGTAGGTATCATACCCAGCCTCTGCCAGGTAGGACATGATGGCATCAGACAGAGCGCGGCGCTGAGCGGTATCGCACACGTACATTCTGTAGGCACCAATGAAAGGTAAATCCCAGGCAGCCACGCCGTCGCGAGGCACAAGCACACCGACCATGTTGGCCTTTCCATCCGTGCAAATAGCCCACACACGCTGGCGGCCGGCCGGAGACGTCATGGCAATGTAGTACTGGGGATAGGCATAGGAGAAATCCTTGACCGTAGAAGTGCTCATCCAGGTATCCAACGCCTTGGCCACAGAGGCGGGCAGCGGACCAGCCTCCGTGCAGAGACGGTTCTTGGGGGAAGCTGCATCGTTATAACTGAACACCGTCACATTGGTCCCCAGGCGCAGCTGCTCTGCGCGCTGAGCAGAAGGAGCGGTGGTAGAAGTGCAGGAGCTGACCATAGTCACTGCAGCAGCCACGCCACAGGCCAGAGCAATACGTTTGAAGAGATGGAAATGTTTCATGTCGTTTCGTTGCTCCTCATTCTAGCCAATCTGCAAGGGAAAAGACAAGCAAAAATTTACATTTTCCTCAAAAAAGTGCATTTTCCCAGCTTCTCCGGTTCCGATATGCCATATTTTTAACCACAAGCAGCAAGAATGAGCTTGACGCTGCGTACACGTACGGGCAGAATAGTGGGAGTATGACCTTTTCTCCACGTTTTAATACAAGCAGTAGCCGATTGGCAGCTGTCCTGGGCATCGCCTCCCTGCTGGGACTGAGCGCCTGCAACGAAAAAGAAGCCGAAGCCCCGGCACCGGTCGCGACAGAACAGCCGGAAGCAGAAGCAGCCACGCCTCCCCCCGCAGAACCAGCCCCTGCCACCAACATGCTGGAAGAGGCGCGCACGGCCCTTTTCAACCACGCCGTCTATACACTGGGGCAGCAGGTTTCCAGCCCGGACGCCTTCCCCGAGCTCAATCACATAGTCAAGGATATGCTGGAGCTGATGCGCAGCTACTATGCCGAACTTCAGAAGGGGGAACCCACAGAGGAACGAGCCCGGCTGGCTGTGCAGATTGCCAACACTACCCGCGACCTGGGCGCCTTTACCAAGGCTGAGGCAGAATACGACAACGCCCTCAAGGAGCTGGAATCCCTGCCGGAAGAGCTGCGCACCAAAGCTGAAAACAAGCGTCTGCTCAGCAGCTGCTACAACGGGCTCGGCGTCTGCGCCCTGCTGCAGAACAAAGCCGCCGAGGCGCTGCCCAGATATGAGCAGGCCCTGCAGATTGACGAGCAGCAGTACAAAGCTGTAGCCCCCGCCGAAGGCACCGCTCTGCCGGAAAGCGATGTAGACCCCGTCATTTCCCGCGCCGCAGCCGACTACATGGACTCCTGCCGCTGTCTGGGTGACTGCCAGCGCGCCATGGGTGACGTGGAGGAAGCCCTGACCACCTACCTGAAGGGCGACAAGATGGTGCAGGGACTGAAACGACTCTCCCCGGAGATGTCCATTTCCTACGTCAAGCTTCTGACCTCCATCGGCAACCTGCAGAACTCACAGAATCATGCCGGTGAAGCCCTGAAAGCCTGGACCCTGGCGGCCCAGATCTGCCAGAGCGTGAACGCCAGCAGCCCGAGGCTCGATATCAAGGCCGAGACCAAGCGTTGCTTTGACGCGCTGCTGCCGGCTATCCAGACTGTCGGTCAGCACATCCAGGCCTCCCAGGAAGCCGCAGCCAAAGAAGCTGAAGCCAAGCGGCAGGAAGAAGAAAAGGCCGCCGCCGAACTCGAAGCCGAGGCCAAAGCCGCCGCCGAGCGCCTGGCTGCCGAGCAGAAAGCAGCGGAAGAGAAAGCCGCCGCGGAGAAAGCAGCTGCAGAAAAAGCTGCCGCGGAGAAAGCTGCTGCAGAGAAAGCCGCCGCAGAGAAGGCCGCCAGCAAGCGCAACCGCAAGAAGCGCCACTAACCACCGCCCTGCCTCGTGGCCCAATTCTTGATTTCACTGCCAGCACTGGAGCGCAACGCGCAACTTCTCGCAGAGGTTGCCGGTGCCTCCGGAGCCCGTTTGCTTGTGGCGCTGAAAGCCTTTTCAACCACCGCCGGTCTGGGTACGCTCCGTCCCTACGCAGCGGGCTGCTGTGCATCCGGTCTGTATGAAGCCAGGCTGGGAGCCCGACACCTCGGTGGTCACGTAGCCGTCTATTCCCCGGCCTACCGGGAATCCGAACTGGCAGAACTTCTTGAGTTTGCCCATCATATCGACTTCAACAGCATCCCCCAGTGGCAGCGCTGGCGCAGCACCTGCCTGGCACACCCGCGGGTGCAGAGCGGCGAGCTGCAGCTGGGGCTGCGCATCAACCCCTGCTTCTCCACCGGGCACACCGCACTCTACGACCCCTGCGTACCGGGCTCACGCCTCGGCATCCCCGCCGAGCAGCTGCACGGCACGGACCTCACCGGCATCTCCGGGCTGCATTTCCACACCCTCTGCGAGCAGGGCGCCCAGGAACTCATCGATACTTTCCGCGCCTTCGAAAAACAATTCGGCAGCCTGCTGGCCAGCCCCCAGATCCGCTACCTCAACATGGGCGGCGGCCACTGGATTACCAAACCGGACTACGACCGCAACGCCCTCATCGACCTCATCCGCGAAATACGCGAGATGTACAAAGTCGAGGTATTCCTGGAGCCGGGCGAAGCCTGGGCCATTCACACCGGGGTACTCCGCGCCCGGGTGCTCGATGTCTTTGAATCGCTGGGGTACCGGCACGCGATTCTGGATGTCAGCGCCAGCGCTCACATGCCGGATGTGCTGGAAATGCCCTACCGGCCGGATGTCTACGCCGTGCATCCATCAGGAAACGGCACGCCCGCCGTATCCCTTCCCGGGGAACACTATGCCCCCGCCGGCGAACCGGGCGCAAAACCACACACCTACCGCCTGGGGGCCCCGACCTGCCTTGCCGGTGATATCATCGGCGATTTCTCCTTTGACCACCCGCTGCAGGTGGATGACCTCATCGTCCTGGACGACATGAGTCACTACACCATCGTCAAGACCACCCATTTCAACGGAGTGCCCCACCCGGATATCGCAGTGCTGCAGGCCGACGGAAAAATCCGCACAGCCAGGCGCTTCGGCTATGCGGATTTTGAAAGCAGACTCGGCTGAGCCACCTTACTGTGTCAGAGCACCGGTGATTTCGCAGATATAGAGATAATGCAGGGGATTATCCTCCGCATACCAGGCCGGGGAAACCTCACTCCAATCCAGGAAATCCGCCTTCTGCAGCGTTGTGCGGAACATCCGGCGGCATTCCAGCACCAGTCCGGCGTCCTCAAACGTGGGCAATCCCGCCGGGGTTACCGCAGGTTTCAGGCTGGTGTGTGCCATCTTATCCACATCGCGGCCGGAATGCCTCCCGCAGTACACCAGGTCCTGGCGGTGCTGCTCCGGCATGAAACTCAGCGTAAATGCAGGTTGAGACTCTATGAATTGCACCGTGTGGCGGTTCGGACGCACAAAGACAAAGGCCACCGGGCGATTCCAGAGGAAACCAATACCGCCCCAGCTGGCCGTCATGCAATTGAACGCCTCCGGGGTGCCGGCGGTGATGAGCATCCACTGTTTGCCGATAAGCTCCACCGGATTGCCGCCGATTTCTGTAATATCAATCTTCTTCATAAAAGCGGGTTTCTTTGCACAAAACCGGCGCGCCCGCAGGCGCGCCGTACAAAATAATCATGTATCACCCTATCAGCGGCTGTAGTTGCCGGGGTCCTGAGTGATAGTCACATCATGCGGGTGGCTTTCCTGCAGACCACCGGCCGTGATGCGCACGAAACGGGCATGCTCGCGAAGCTCGTCGAGCGACTTGGCACCGAGGTAGCCCATGCCGGAGCGCAGACCACCCACGAGCTGGAAGATAACATCGGCCAGCATGCCCTTGTACGGCACGCGGGCTTCCACGCCCTCAGCCACCAGCTTGCCGCTGCCGTTCTGACCGTAGCGGTCACCGGAACCGGCGCGCATGGCGCCCAGGGAGCCCATGCCACGGTAGGTCTTGAAATTGCGGCCCTGGTAATGCACCACAGCACCGGGGCTTTCCTCGCAGCCGGCCAGCATACCGCCCATCATGATAAGATCAGCACCGGCAGCCAGAGCCTTCACGGCATCGCCGGAGTAGCGGATACCGCCATCGGCAATCACGGTCACGCCAGCCGGACGCGCCACTGTAGCCACCTCCTGAATGGCGGTGAACTGGGGCATACCCACGCCGGAAATGATGCGGGTCGTGCAGATGGAGCCAGGACCCACGCCTACCTTGATGGCGCTGGCACCGGCAGAAATCAGGTCGCGGGCACCATCCTGGGTCACCACGTTGCCAGCCACCACGGGTTTGCCGAGTTCGCGCAGTTTCTCAATCACATGCAGCACGCGGCTGGTGTGGCCGGTGGCTGCATCAATGAACAGCGCATCCGCGCCGGCATCTACCACCGCCTGGGCGCGGGCCATGAACTCCGGACCGGGCCCCACGGCTGCACCGCAACGCAGACGGCCCAGCTCGTCCTTGGTGGATTCCTGGAATGCCTCGCGCTTGCGGATGTCGGTATCAGTGATAAGGCCTACCAGACGACCAGCTTCATCCACCAGCGGCAGTTTCTCAATGCGGTTGGAGTAGAGAATCTTGCGGGCTTCCTCCTGGGTTGTATTCGGAGCGCCGGTAATCAGGCGGCTCATGGGAGTCATCACATCTGCCACGGTGAGCTTATCAAGGTCGTGACCATCCACCACGCGCATATCACGGCCAGTGATGATACCCACGAGGATATCACCCTCAGCCACCACGGGCAGACCGGAGAAACCATGCTCCAGCATAATCCCCTTCACGCGACTCAGGCTCATATCGCTGGTTACGGTGAGGGGATTGGTGATGACGGCGTTCTCGAAGCGCTTGACCTTAGCCACCATGGCGGCCTGGTCATCAATGCGGTTGTTGCGGTGAATCACACCCAGGCCACCTTCTCGAGCCATGGCAATGGCCATGTCCACCTCAGTCACGGTGTCCATCGGTGCGGAAAGAATCGGCAAGCGCAGCGGAAAACCAGCGCAAAGCTGGGAAGAGGGGTCGGCCTCGCCGGGAAGAATCGTGCTCAGGCACGGAAGCAGGAGCACGTCGTCAAATGTAAGTCCAAGCTGAATTTCTGCCATAGCGGAGACTACTACGCCAGGCCCTATTTTGCAAGCCTAATCTGCTCAATTTCCCCATTTTTTTGCAAACAAGCCCCGTTCTACCCGGCAATTTCCGTCACAAAGTGCTGAAAATGCGATTTACTGGCTTGAAATTCCGGATTCATGGTGTATACTCTTCGCGGTTTATTCACGAAAAACGCCAAATCAACCATGAACACACTGCAAACATTCACCACCGGCAGCGGCAAGAGCGGCCAGTATTATTCACTCCCCGCCCTGGCAGAACAGGGATTCCCGGGTATCAGGCGCATGCCGGTTTCGCTGCGCATTGTGCTGGAAAGCCTGCTGCGCAACTGTGACGGGCTGAAGGTGACCGAGCAGGACGTGAAAAACCTGGCCGGCTGGAACGCAGGCACCCCTGGAAACTACGAGATTCCCTTCACCGTGGCCCGCATCATTCTGCAGGATCTCACGGGCGTTCCCCTGCTGGTCGACCTGGCCGCCATGCGCGCCGCTGTGCAGGACCTGGGCAAAAACCCGGCCGATATGGAACCGCTGGTGCCGGTGGACCTGGTGGTGGACCACTCTGTGCAGGTAGACTGGGCCGGATTCCCTGCTGCCTATCAGAAGAACCTTACCCGCGAATTCGAACGCAACACCGAGCGTTACGAATTCCTCAAGTGGGGTCAGCAGGCATTCAAGACTTTCTCCGTGGTGCCCCCCAGCACCGGTATCGTTCACCAGGTGAACCTGGAGCACCTGGCTCGCGGCGTCATGGAAAACGGCGGCGTCTACTACCCGGATTCCCTGGTCGGCACCGACTCTCATACCACCATGATTAACGGCCTCGGCATCGTCGCCTGGGGCGTAGGCGGCATTGAGGCAGAAGCCGGCATGCTCGGGCAGCCGGTCACCTTCCTGGTGCCGGAGGTCGTGGGCGTTCACCTCAGTGGCAAGCTGCGCGAGGGCGTGACCGCCACCGACCTGGCTCTGCACGTGACCCAGATGCTGCGCGCCCACGGCGTGGTGGGCAAGTTTGTGGAGTTCTTCGGCGAGGGTGCAGCCTCCCTCTCCCTGCCGGACCGCGCCACCGTAGCCAACATGGCCCCCGAATACGGCGCCACCATGGGCTTCTTCCCCTTCGACGAAGTGAGCGCCGCCTACCTGCGTGCCACAGGCCGCAGCGATGAACAAGTAACCACCTGCGAGAACTACTTCCGAGCCCAGGGGCTCTTCGGTATGCCCCGCAAGGGACAGCTGGACTACACCGTGGAGCTCGAGCTCGACCTCTCCACCATCGTACCCGCCGTAGCCGGTCCCAAACGCCCGCAGGACCGCATACCCCTGAGCACACTCAAGGAGCAATTCGCCGAAATCTGCCGTAGCACATACGGCCAGGAGCAGCGCTCCACTCCCGTAGCTGTCACCATGCAGGGCGACGCCGGCAACCCGGACGCCCCCACCACGCACGATGTGGAGCTCACGGACGGCGCCATCCTCGTGGCCGCCATCACCAGCTGCACCAACACCAGCAATGATGGCCTCATGCTCGCAGCCGGCCTGCTGGCTAAGAAAGCCGCCGCTCTGGGGATGAAAGTGCCGGCCTATGTCAAGACCAGCATCGCCCCCGGTTCCCGCATCGCTGCACGCTACTTCGACAACAACGACCTCACCGCAGCGCTCGACAGCATCGGCTTCTCCATCGTCGGCTACGGCTGCACCACTTGCATCGGTAACAGCGGCCCGCTCAACTCCGCCCTGGAAGAGGCCGTGGTGAACCACAACCTCGTCTCCTGCTCAGTGCTCTCCGGCAACCGCAACTTCGAGGCCCGCATCCACTCCCACGTGAAGGCCAACTTCCTTATGTCTCCCCCGCTCGTCATCGCCTTTGCCCTGGCCGGACGCGTGGATATCGACATGGAGACCGACCCCCTGGGCACCGCAGCCGATGGCTCCCCTGTCTACCTGCGCGACATCTGGCCCACGAGCGAGGAAATCGCCGCCGCCCAGGCCAAAGCCGCCAGCCCGGCTGACTACGCAGCCTGCTACGCCGGCCACGTGCCCGAGTGGGACAGCGTGAGCGCCCCCACCGGCGCCACCTTTGCCTGGAATGCCGATTCCACCTACATTCACCGCCCTCCCTTCTTCGATGGCTTCGACGGGCGCAAGGGTGATATCACCGACATCGTGAACGCCCGCCCGCTGGGCATCTTCGGCGATAGCGTGACCACCGACCACATCTCCCCGGCCGGCGCCATCAAGCCCACCGCACCGGCTGGCCAGTTCCTGAGTGCCCAGGGCGTGGAGCGCCGCGACTTCAACACCTACGGCTCCCGCCGCGGCAATGACCTGGTGATGGCCCGCGGCACCTTTGCCAACGTACGCATCAAGAACCTGCTCACCGCCGGAGTCGAAGGCGGCTACACCCTCTACTTCGGCAGCAGCCCCGTAAGCGCCCCGGATACGGAAATTGCAGCTCCCTGCGGCACCCCGACCTTCATCTACGACGCCGGCATGGCCTACTTGAAGGACGGCGTGAGCACCATCATCATCGGCGGTGAGGACTACGGCATGGGCTCCAGCCGCGACTGGGCCGCCAAGGGTACCAATCTGCTGGGCGTGAAAGCCGTCATCACCAAGAGCTTCGAGCGCATTCACCGCAGCAACCTCATTGGCATGGGCGTGCTCCCCCTCAATTTTGCCAATCCAGCCGATTACGACCGCGTGAAAGACCTCAAGGATGTGCGCTTCTCCATCATCGGGCTGAACAACGACATAGCCCCGCGCAGCACCGCCACCCTGCTGGTGCAGCCCACCGGCGGCGAGCCCTTCGAACTCCCCCTCATCGTGCGTCTCGACACACCGATTGAAAAGGAATACTTCCGCGCGGGCGGCATTCTCCAGTACGTGCTCACCCAGTACTGCTGACGCAAGGAGAATGATTCATTACAACGGGCGGGTCTGCTACCCGCCAAACTCAGCACCCCGCCCACAAGCGGGGTGCCGGGTTTTACCCTCCTTCCGGGATATGGGGCATCGTCACTTCACCGGAACGAACACGCCATCCACCCCGAGCACGTAGGTCTCATCCAGCATATCATGCCAGCGAAGTACCAGCCTGCCGGAATCATAAGACACCACCTTCGCCCAGCCGCTCGCCGGTTCCATATTGACCAGCAGGCGGTGTTCCAGGCTCAACCGACTCTCCACTGTCTTGCCTGCCTGTTTCAGTTTAAGCGTCACATACAGCGGAGTCTCTTCATCCACTACGCGGTTCCAGATCTTCACCAGCCATGATGCCTCAGCCTCCGCAGGCAGCTTCGGATCACACAGCCAGCGGGCCACCCGGGCGTCATTCACCTTGTGGTAGCAGCCATCCTCCGCCCGGGCATACGATTCCACCCAGCCAGTCTCCCAGCGGAGGTGCAATTTATCCTCCGTATACCCCAGCACCACCGCAGCCTGCGGCTTTTCCCCGGTCGTTGTCAGAGTCTTCTGTTCCTCCACCAGGTGAACCTCAACTCTCTGCACCGGACTCACCAGCTGCAACGTCTTATAAGTAAGCGGCGCATCATGGAACAACACCGCATCCACCACCCGGTCGGTCCATCCATACGCCTCCTCGGAAACGGCTCCGGCAGCAGCACTGCGCACCTGTCCCCCCAGGCCACCCGCCAACTTACGCGACTGATTCTCATGCAGGTAGGTACCATTCTGCTGCAGATAAAAACTCTCCTCGCCAAAATCATCCCACTTCACCCGCAGCTCCCGCTCCGACAAACGAAGCACCGTAGCCACACTCTTCAGCCCCGTCAGGCTCACCAGCACCCGGTGCTCCGCATTCACGCGTACTGGCCCGCGCCAATGCTCATGCACCAACTGAAGCTCCGCATGCTCCACCGCCCAGGGATACGTGCGGAGCAACTCCACACACTCTGCACGCGATGCCACCGCGCGCCCCCCCTGCGGCGGCCGGGGTACCAGCACGTGCTCATCCGGCTCATCTGAGAAAGACTCCACCGGCGTAGCCGCATCTGCATACGTATCGGCACTCCACTCCTCCGCTCCCCAGAACGCATCATCCTCATACGCCTCCTCTGCCCACTCGTCAGCCCGCGCCAGTTGCCCGCACAACATCCCCATACCGGCACAAATTGCTATCACACCAAAAAAACGTGTTCTCATACAAATCACAAAGTAACACGTTCCCTTCTCTCAATCAAGTAAAAAAGCCTCGCCCAACCACACATCATAGCTGTCCAAAATGGGATAGCTATAAAAAAAGGGAGGCTGCAATATCAAGACGTTGCAAGTACCTTTATCCCGTTTTTGCAAATAAGTCCCCCTGGTGCGAATCAGGGGGCTTTGCACATACGCTCTTATAGGGATTGTAAAGCCAATACCATAGATTGGTTTTATTGAGTAGATTAAGGCGTA
>JAFVQN010000024.1 GCA_017504805.1 Akkermansia sp.
GAGGGTCATCCAGACAAGGTGATCCCAGGAATTGAACTTTTTGGAGTTCCTGTCGGAGTTATATGTCTTGACGATGGAAGAAAATGCAGCATGGCTTATCAAATCATTGACAAGCTGCGCACACAATGGTAGGTTACTGTCCGGAGATTGGTTCATTTTTTTTAGCACCGCCAGTTTAATAGCTGGCACCCCGGAACTCAATCTCCATTTTTGTTTTCGTTTATTTCGTTGATATTTTTCCCCTCATGCCCCCCTCTTTCTTTAGAACGCTTTTTGGACAGCTATGGCATTTCCTACACACATCATAGCCTTTCACTCTGTTTACTCAGGATACCGAACGCATGACAGCCATGGTTTCCGAGCAATCCAGAGAGCTTTCAATATCTACACCATCAGGCCGGCAGGTACGCAGTAGTTCGCACAGGGTATGTAAGGCGATGCGTCCAGAGAGGATCCACGGGCGAGGAAACGCAGCCGAGGCAAGCAGAGCAGCATCTGCAGATTCGATCAGGAAGGCGCGGCAGTAAGGAGCCCATGAGTCCAGCATGCGCTGCAACTGCAAGGGAGTGCAGCCCGCCCCCGCCCGCAACACACGGATAACCCGCTGCGGGCCGATGGCACAGGCATCTGCAACGGAGCCCGATTCCTGCAGCTGCGCCAGATGCAGCCCCGCACGCTGCATCGTGCGGCATATTGCTGCGGCATCACCGCCATTGAAGACACCGACGCGCATCACATTGGCAGATTGCATACTGGCAGCATGAGCAGGACTCACATAGTATTCGCTCCCCTGACAGAAATTGAAGCCGACGTACTCAGCACCATAAGCAGCAGCGCAATCTACAGAGCCGGCATAGGTCAGCCCGCAGACTTTAATGAATGGACGGCGGAGATTTGAGGTGCTGATGTGGTTCATAATCATTTCTGTATGGTTTGATTGAGGCTGAAAATAAAAAGCCCGGGCTTCAGGGAAGCCTGGGCATCGTCTTTTTTGCTGTAAAGTACCCGCCTGGGGCACTGGTGATGAGCTTCCCGGTGTCCGAATCAGAGCACATAGTAATAATACATGGCGGTAGCGCCATGCCGCATTCTGCCTCTGTACACCGGGGTGGTCATGTGCGCCCATTATAGTCTCGCCCCCCACACACTGGCAAGTATTTTCTGCGTCACATGAGCCGCACCCTCAGCAGAAGCGCCTGATACAGAGCGGGCGGCACCATTCAGGATACCGCCCGCAGAAGAATCAATGAGGCAAAGCGCGCATCAGGCGCCGCCGGCATTAGCCATGTTCTGAAGTTCCTTGGGCAGGAAATTCTTGAAACGAGCCTTATCGATAGCCTTCATGTAGGCTTCTTCGGGGGTAACGAGCCCCTGCTGCAACTTCTGCCAGATAGCATCGTCCATGAACTGCATACCGAGTCCCTTACCGCCTGTAATCACATCGGCAAGCTTCTGGGTGGCCCCTTCGCGGATGATGGCGCTCACCGCCGGGGTGGCGAAAAGTATTTCATTCACTGCCACACGCCCGGGCTTGTCGCAGCGCTTCATGAGCAGCTGGGCCACTACGCCACGAAGCGAACCAGCCAGCATAGTGCGGGCCTGGGATTGCTGCTCCGCCGGGAACACGTCGATGATACGGTCCACCGTCTTGCGTGCGTTGTTGGTATGCAAGGTTCCGAACACCAGCAGACCGGTTTCTGCAGCGGTGAGGGCCAGGGAGATAGTTTCGAGGTCGCGCATCTCACCCACCAGCACGATATCAGCGTCCTCGCGCAGAGAAGCACGCAGGCCATCGGCGAAAGTCGGACAGTTGTTCGGCACTTCGCGCTGAGTAATAATGCTCTTCTTGCTGGGGTGTACGAATTCGATGGGTTCCTCCACGGTGATGATGTGGCGGGAGAAGTTCGTGTTGATGTAGTCAATGAGAGCAGCAAGCGTGGTTGATTTACCGGAACCAGTGGGGCCGGTCACCAGCACCAGACCGGAGCGCATCTCGCCAAAGCGCTTGATCTGCTCAGGCACATTGAGCTGCTCCAGGGTGAGAATCTTGGTCGGAATAAGACGGAACACGCAGCAGTAGCCACGCTGCTGCTTCATGTAGTTGCAGCGGAAACGGGAGGTTTCATCTATCTCGTAAGCAAAGTCAGCGTCACCGATTTCGCAGTATTCCTTCCACAGCTTGGGCGGGCAGATGGGCTCCATGAGCTCCACCATCTCCTCGTGGGTGAGAGGTTCCTCGCGAATGGGCGTCACATCGCCATGCACACGAATCTTCGGCGGTTCGCCCTCCGACAGGTGAAGGTCAGAACCACCCTGATCCACCAGGGCCTGGAAAAATACGTCAATCTTGTTCTTCATTTCGAGAAAAAGGGGTAAGTGGTTTCAGTTAAACTCAGGCCTGTGCGGGGGCTGCAGGTTCGGGGTGTTCTTTCAGGAACTTCTCCATCATCACACGGTCAGTCGCGCGGCCAAGGCATTCCTCCCCGGCAATGATACCGTCCAGATACAGCTGCTGCAGGGAGTCATCCATGAGGCGCATACCCTGACTCTTGCCGGTCTGGATGAAACCGGGAATCATGAACGTCTTGCCCTCGCGGATGGCATTGGCCACAGCGGCGTTGTTCACCAGGAGCTCCAGAGCCATCACGCGACCGGTGCCGTCCTTTCTGGGAACAAGTTGCTGGGAGAAAATGCCGCGCAGCGATTCAGAGACCATCACGCGGATGTGGTCCTGCTCTTCCACTGGGAAGGCATCCAGAATACGGTCGATGGTACGGGCGGCAGAACCGGTATGGAGCGTGCCGAGCACAAGGTGACCGGTTTCGGCAGCCGAAAGAGCCAGCGAAATGGTTTCCAGGTTACGCATTTCACCCACCATGATAACGTCCGGGTCCTCACGCAGAGCGCCGCGCAGGGCCCGGCCGAAAGATTCGGTGTGCGTATGCACCTCGCGCTGATTCACATGGCAGCCCTTGCACTCGAACACTGTTTCGATGGGGTCTTCCATGGTGATAATGTGGTCGTGGCGGTCGGTGTTGATGAAATCAATGATGGAAGCCAGCGTGGTGGACTTACCGGAACCAACGGCCCCCGTCACCAGAATGATACCATTCGTAAAGCGGGTGAGCGGCTCAACGTACTCGGTAGGCAAGTTGATTTCCTGCATGGTGAACACGCGGCTGTTGATGATGCGGTAGCAGATATCATAACCGAGGCGCTGGGAAACGACCGATGTACGGTAACGACCCAGCTCGTTCTGGTAGGCGAAGTCCACGTCACCCACCTCCTTGAGACGGGTCCATTCCTTTTCGCCAAGGAAGCTGTTGACCAGGGCGAGCGTGTCGTCCTTGGTCAGCACGGGCGCGCCCTCCCACATGGGCTGGAGTGTGCCGAACCGACGCCATGAAGGAGGATTGGCAGACGGCAGGTGAATATCCGAGCACTTGGCGTCAATACCCTGCTTCAGGAAATCATCCACATGAAGAGAAAGCAGAATCAGCAGCGGACCTTCGGCCTGGGCGTAGATGTAGGCATGGTACTTGCCGCAGGGACCCTCGGCAATGAAATCAACCGTGCCCTTCTCTTCCAGCTCAGCGCGTTGCTCCGGGGTGGTGCAGCTTTCCACCAGTCTGGTTGTATCATCAGCAGTCAGCACCCCGGCTGTATCGGCTACGGGGGTGTAGGCCCCTGCCTGCATCCAGTACGGCTGAAGCCCCGGCCCCAGGTACATCGTGGGGCTGTAGATGGTTTTACCCAGCTTCAGGTACTCACCAACATTATCATAGATGTAAGTAGAATCACTCATGGCGGTTACGGTTTACTTTACCACTTTTACCCTGCCGTGGCGAGCAAAAAATGTTGCCACCGCAGTTCTGATATGATAAATAAGACGGTATGAAGCGTATATTCCCCCTGTTTCTGCTGCTGGCAGGTTGCTGCAATCCCCCGGATACCCTGCACGCTGCCGTGAAACGCAACGACCCGGCTGCCGTGCAGCAGCTTATTGCCACAGGGGCAAACATAGACAGCCGCGATGAAAACGGGCTCACCCCGCTCATGCTGGCCTGCATGAACCTGCAGGAACAGAATATACGCCTGCTCGTCCGCGCCGGGGCGGACCCGCTGGCCACGAATCCCGCCGGCACCTCAGCGCTGCACATGCTCAGCCGAGGCGATTCCATTCCCTCCCGCGCACCAGCCTGCCGCAAAGCGATGCAGGAAGAACTCAACACCAAGAAACACCAATGAACATGAAACACGCCCTTATCACCCTTGTCCTGCTGCTGGCCGGCACCGCGAATGCCTGGGAATACCAGCGCAATGCCGCCCCCCTTCCCCTGCCTGGTGGATACCAGAAGCCAGCAGCCGGTAAAACCGTCTCTCTTTTCGACCGCAAGGCCCGTGCACCCTACTGGGACGCCGCCGCACGGTGTCTGGTGATTGAATGCAGCATGCCGCCCATCTGCCGCAACGGAGTAAGCCACTTCTACACCTTTGTGTACACGATTTCAGCAGATGGCAAAACCATGACCTGTACCGAGCGCATGTGGAACAGCCACAAAACGGACGCCGAACCCATGGCTGTTACATCTACCATGACCACCGATACCCCCTTCCATTTCAACAGGGGACGCGCGCGCTACATCGTCAGCGTGGATGGCGAGGGCGTCATCACCAGCATCATGGCATACGGATATAATGCCTACACCGGCAAAGACTTCCCACCGGATGGACACGCCATATATCCCAGTCCCAAGGCCCCGTCCGTTGTGCATAATGTCTTCTGAGGTATCAGCGGGCAGCGCCAAAATAGCCCTCCCACTCAGGAACGGCGACGTAAAAAGAGCCATCAGCAGCGAGAATGAACCCGCATTCCTCGCCCAGCTCGCCCCAGGGTGCCACCTGCCAGCGGGCATGCGAAAAGCTCTTCCACCCGAAAAAGTAACAGAGCGTTTCATCCGGGTGGGACGGGCGAGAAGTCAACCCATGAGCCGCGGGGAGCACATCGTTCGGCGCATGCACCAGTATACCCAGCAGGGAAGCATCCGTAGCGGCCATTCTTTCCGCAGTCTCTGCGGAAAACCAGCCCAGCTGCGGGCCCGTCTGCAGCAATGCCCTGGGTGCAGCCACCTCCGGCCAATCGTCTGAATCCAATACAGGAACACATACTTCTCCGAAACATCGCTGTATCAACTGCATCTGCCCCGGAATGCGGCGTGCGGCACGCTGCTGCAACACGCCGGGTGCCGAGTGGCGCCCCCGGAGCACCAGCCGCTCCAGATTCCGTAGTTCGATACCCAGCAGCACACGATTCTGCGCCTCATCCAGCAATCCCGCCTCACTGGCACGCCGCAGCGCCGCGCGAATGCTGCGGGCATAGCGGGCTCCATCCCGCGGGCAGAGCCAGAGTTCCCCCGCCACCACATCCAGGGCCAGCTCCACAGCCGCAGCTTCCCCAGCCGCCACTGCAGCCGTAAATTCAGCCTTGCTGCGCCCGCCGCAATAGTAGAACGCAGCCTGCTGCTCCACCGGCAGGGCAAGCGCGTCCTGCGCACGCTTCCGCATGCGCCCCACCGCCGGCTGCAAACTTCTGGGCTTCTTCTTCATTCCGGAAAATATCATATCGTTTTTATATGATAGTCAATACCATCCGCACAAATTATCCGACATCTGAAAATAGTCACAGAATTCCGGCTTGCATCAGAAGGAGCCTTGTGCTATCCTGAAGGGTTATGCTACATGTAACCTCACTTGAAAAAGAATTCTTCGCAGCCATCTGCCACAATGAAAGCGAGCTGACGCTGCGGCTGCTGTCCATGGGTTGCGAGGTGAATGCGTTTTTTGAAAACGGGCTCACACCGCTCATGGTGGCGGCGCGCGCCGGGGCGGACGACGTGCTGGAAGTTCTGCTGCAAAGCGGAGCCGATGCGCAGGTAGTGGATGCCATGGGTCGGAATGCACTCAACTGGCTCTGCCGCAGCGGGCAGGGCTGCCACTCCTATCTGGAGCGCCACACCGAACCAGCCCGCAAGCTGCTGGCGGCAGGAGCTGATCCCTACCGTTGCGACACCGCAGGCGATTCCTCCTTCTGGCATGCATGCCGCTACGGGCTGAGCAATGTGCTGCGGCTGATTCACGCGCACGCACCCCTGCCCCTGGAAGCACGCCACCTGAGCGGTGACACGCCCCTGCTCATGGCATGCCGCCACATGTACCGCGGCAGACGCCACATGACCTCCCA
>JAFVQN010000007.1 GCA_017504805.1 Akkermansia sp.
GGGTGCGGGGCAAAGCTTATCACAAAGCGCATTTCACGTCAAGCGTATTTTTGAGAAAAAGTTTTCAAAATCCCGTCTCCCCTGCCCTAAGCGCCCCGATTTCGTGTAGGTTAGAGAGAAAATTTATTTTTTAAAATCGAGTGAGGCTCGATAAATTGAGGTTTTCGGGACTGAAGTCCCGTGCTCCGACAAAGTTGCGCCCTGGTTCCCTTCCGGAACCAGGGGCGGAATATATATAGAACCCTGTTACTTTCTGCGGCGGCGTGCAGCGAGCGCGGAGCGCGAGTTTTCATGATAGGGTGCAAGCATTTCCCAACGAACAGCGTAATGTTTGATATCAAGGCATAGGGAACGATATCTTTGTCTGCGGCAAAGACGATATCCGCCTCCGGAGGAAAGCGGACCGGGAAGAAAAGCAAACCGGCTCATCCGATGGTGGGGAATGAGCCGGTTAAAAGCCTTGAAACAGGCGAAGCGGATTAGTCCTTGGAGACCTTCTTGGCCATCTGGACAGGAGTGGTGTTCTTGCTGTTCCTGGCGATTTCCTTCTGGCGCTTGATGTAGGCGGTGCGACGGCGACGCTTCGTCTCCTTACGATGTTGTTGACCCATGGTGGTTCTCTATGTGTTTGTAGGGCAGGCATACAGGCCGGCCCGGGTTGATATAAGTGGCTTTCTAAATAGCGCGTTTGATGCGGGAATGCAAGGCAAAAGTGTGTGTACTGGCTTTTTTATTGCCAAAAAGGGTCACAAATGCTAGTCTATGGCCATGAAGATCGCCATTCTGGGAGCTGGAGCACTGGGTTGTTACTACGGAGCGCGTCTGGCAGAAGCAGGGAACGAGGTCTGCTTTATCGGGCGGTCTGTGTGCGACCCCATCAAGGCAGAAGGGCTGCATGTGGAGAGTGTACACGGGGATATTCACCTGAGCGATGTGAATGTGTGCCGCACCGCAGAGGCCTGCGGACCGGTTGATTTAGTGATAGTGTGCTGGAAAACCACCTGCAACGACCAGCTGGGGAACTATCTGCCTGCGCTCGTGCACGAGGGAACCGAGGTGCTGACGTTTCAGAACGGGATGGGCAATGCGGAGGCAATTTCGGCCTATGTGCCGGCGGAGCGCGTGTATATCGGGCTCTGCTTTGTGTGCTGCATGATGGATGAACCCGGCAGAATCCGGCATCTGGAGGGCGGTGATATTCAGTTTGCCCCGTTTATCAGCTCGGCTGCGGGTTCTGCCCGGGCGCGGGAGTTTGCCGGCATGTTCGAGCGTGCCCGCATTGCCTCCACGGCCTTTGACCACGCAGAGCAGATTCAGTGGTGCAAGCTTACCTGGAATATTCCGTTCAATGGATTGTGCGTGGCGCATGGTGGTATCAGCGTGAAAAAGCTTTTCACGCTACCGGGGCAGGATGAACGCGCCGAAGCTATCATGCAGGAAGTATGCCAGGCTGCCGAGATGCGCGGGTTCCCGCTGCGTATGGATATTGTGCGCTGGCAGATGGAGCGCACGCGTGTCATGGGTGACTTCATTCCCAGTAGCGCTGTGGATTACCTGCGCGGACGCCCGGTGGAATATGATGCCATCTGGGGACGCACTCTGGAGCGAGCCCGCGAGGCGGGGCTCCAGGCGCCGCATTGGGAACAACTGGCCGCCGATATTCGCGCCCGACTGAACCGCGCATGATTCCGCCCCGCTCCAGCAGATGGCGACAGCCGCTCCGCTACCTGGGTGCCCTGCTCCTGCTGGGTGCCGCCGGCTGGGTGCTGCAACCGGCACGCTTGCACCTACAGCAGGAAGAGCTGGCAGCAAAGCTTCAACTCCCCCCGCCGGATTACCGGCAGACGGACGGGCTGAGCCAGCAGCTGGCGCTGTTTGCCCTGGGAGGGCTGCGGACCTTTGCGGCAGAGATGCTGTGCGTGGATGCCACCAACGCCTGGATGCAGCAGGACTGGCCCCGGGCCCGGAAACGCTGGGAGCAGATTACCACGCTGTGCCCCCAGCGCGTGAACTACTGGATCCGCGCCGCCCGCGACATGGCCAAGAACGCCGTAGCATGGATTAATGAGCGTCCGGATCTGGATTCATACGCAAAAGCCGTTTTAAACAAGGAATATCTGGACTGTGCCGAACGCTTTCTGCAGGAAGGCATTGCCAACAACCCGCGGAGTGCCCTGCTCTGGCTGGAGATGGGAGCATTCGACGAGGACCTGGCGCGCAGGACCAACTTCAGCCGCGCGGTAGATGACTACCGCCGTGCCGTGGAACTGGGGGCCTCGCCTATGTACAAACGGTGGATTTTCTACAATCTCTGCCGTATACGCGGGCGGGAGCAGGAGGCCTGGGAGCTGGGCCGCCAGCTGTTCAAGGAGGAACGCCACCGCTCACCTTCCCTGAAGAGCCTGCTTTTTGTACTTCAGCACAAATTGGATATACCCGCCTCGGAAAAACTTTCCACCGAAGACCTCTTTGTCACCCGGGAGCGCGCAGTCAAGCACCTGAAGCCTTTTATGCGAAACGACCTGAGATTCCCGACAACCGGAATCAAGGAATTTCTGGAGCAGCAGCCATAATCAATCCTCCCAGTCTGCCCGGGGATGCGCCTGTCGGTATACCTCCTGCATGCGCGTGCGGGTCACATGCGTGTAAATCTGAGTAGTTGCCAGTGAGCTGTGCCCCAGCAATTCCTGCACCGCGCGGAGGTCGGCCCCGGCATCGAGCAGGTGCGTGGCAAAGGTGTGGCGCAGCTTGTGCGGCGAAATATGAAAGGGCAGCTCAGAGCTGCGCAGGTACTTATCCAGCATAAGCTGCACACTGCGGCAGCTCATGCGGCGCCCCAAACGACTGATGAATAAGGGATCGCCCCCCTGCACACCGGCCATTTCCCGGTATCTCTCCACGGCCTCGCGTGCGTAATCCCCCACGGGTACCAGCCTGATTTTCCGTCCCTTGCCCAGCACGCGGATGACATTCTCCCCCGGGCGGAGCGAGTCGGCATCAAGCGCCACCAGTTCACTCAGACGCATGCCGCAGGAGTAAAAAAGCTCGAGGATGGCGGTATCGCGGTACGGCAGCCAGGGCGGGCTCTTCTTATCCACCGGCACGCGCAGCGGTAGCGCGAGCAGCTCTTCCATCTGATTCAGGGAAAGATGCACCGGCAGGCTCTGGGAGGTGCGCGGCAGGCTCACCTCGGCCAACGGGCTGGACTGGAGCCCCTCGCGCCGCATCAGGTACTCGTAAAATGAACGCAGCGCTGCAAAACGCAGGCGAATGGTGGTAGCCTTCAGATTCTCATTCAATGCCTCATACAACCAGGAGCGGAAGGTATCTGCCCCGCAGAGGTGCCAGCCGTCAAAATCATCCCCCGCCCAGCGGCGGAACAGCAGCAGAGAACGGTGGTACGCCTCCACCGTGCGGGGGGAGGCATTGCGCTCTGTCTCCAGATACTCAAGGAAGCGAAATACCTGGGGGCCCAGCTCTGAACTCTGCGGAATCACGTCCATACTTTTATCACAGGCTACGCCCGGAGACAAGTGCAGAATTGCTTGACAGCGTCCGCCGCGCGTGGCAGTATGGGGCATCTGCATGATTCGTTCCCTCCTCATCACCCTGTCGAGTTTCTTCGTTTACGCCGCCGCAGCGGACGATGGACTGCCGACTCTGCAGCGAGCCCCGCTTCCGGACGAAGAACGCTGGGCGCTGGAAACAGAATTGACCGGGCACCAGGAGCAGAATGGCGCAGTGCTGGAATGTCTGGCCGCCACCCTGCAGAATCTGCTGCAGCAGGCCGGCAGAGCAGCCACCGTCGAGCAGCTGGTCATGGTGCTCACCACCCCCAGCAGCTCCGGCACCCCGGAATCCACCATCAAGGAACTGCTGCTGCCCAGAGCCAGCCATATCCAGGTCAGCAATGATGCCACCTTTGCCCTCATCACCACTCCGCTGAAACGCGGTTTCTCGCTGGAGATATTCTGCGATACCGCCTACGGGCTCTCCGCACACCGCTTGCTGCGCCAGGCAAGGTAAGCGACAAAAAAACAATCAGCGAACCAGCCGGGGGATGGGGGTGTCAACTCCATGCTATGATACCTCCGTGCGATAACTCACTGGGAGCCGTGCTGCTCTACTGCGTGATGGTGTGGATTGCCTTTTCCCTGGCACTGCTTGCCGCCGGGCCGGATCGTGGACTCAAGGCCGCCGCTCTGGGCGGATTCCTGATTCTGGTCTTATCTGCCTGCATCGCCATGCTCGCCGCCTACGCCATGGCGAGCCTCGGCACAGGGCTGCTCATGGCTGGCAGTTTTCAGCTCGTGGGAGTGGGAGCCTGCGCCATGGCCGTTTCCCGCGTCTGCCATATGCTCAGCTGGCCCCGCACCTTGCTCGCTGGTTTTCTCTGCATTGTGGGGTATCTGCTGGCCGGACTCATCCTGCTGCAGACAGCAGCCACCTGCATGTAATACGCACATAGCCGGGAAGCTGCCTCACTTTCGGCTCGCCAAATGAGGCAGAAGCGTATATAATGCGCGCGTGAGCAGAAAGATACAGGTCTACACCGGGGGTTCCGTGGGTTGCAATGGCTACCTGATTGAAGCCGGGGATGGCTACGTGGTAGTAGACGCCCCCATGGGGATAGCTGACTGGGTAGCCCGCAGGCTGCCCGAAGGCGCACGGGTGAAGCATCTCTTGCTCACCCACCAGCATTTCGACCATGTAGAAGGAGCTGCCGAACTGCAGCGCCGAACCGGCTGCACGATTCATGCCGTGGCGCCGTACAGCAAGGCTCTGACCCTGGAACTGGCCGCTGCCAGCTGGGGGTTGCCGCCAGTGGAGCCCTACACGGTGGACGATGTGCTTGGACCCACCCCCCGCAAAGCAGACTGGGGCGGACTGGCATGGGAAGTATACCCGATAGCCGGGCACGCAACAGACGGCGCAGCGTATTACCTGCCCGGGGATGATGAAGTATTTGTGGGTGACATACTGTTTGCCGGCAGTGTGGGGCGGACCGATTTTCCCGGCGGCAGCATGAGCGCACTGGTACGCGGCATCCAGGAGCATCTCATGCCCCTGCCCCCGCAAACCATGGTGAACAGCGGCCACGGCCCCTCCACCACCATCGGTGAGGAACAGCTCAATAACCCCTATCTCAGCTGATGCCTGCTCCCGACGATAATCTTACACAACAAACGATAACGGATACCAAGATGACATTCGAAGAACTGGGGCTTTCCGCCCCCATTCTGGAAGCCGTAAAGGACTGCGGCTATGAGAACCCGACCCCGATTCAGGAACAGGCTATTCCCTACATCATGCAGGGGAAGGACGTCATAGGCGCCTCCCAGACCGGTACGGGCAAATCCGCAGCATTCGCCCTGCCCCTGCTCAACAGCATCACCCACACCGGGCAGCCCCAGGTGCTGGTGCTGGAGCCCACCCGCGAACTTGCCGACCAGCTGGCCGAATCCTTCCGCACCTACGCCCGACACACCGATATCAAGGTAGGCCTGCTCTACGGCGGCGTAGGTTACGGAGCCCAGACCGAAGAGCTCAAAAAGGGCGTGGATGTCGTGGTTGCTACTCCGGGGCGTCTCATTGACCATTTCTACCGCGGCAACATGAAGTTCAAAGCAGTCAAAACGCTCGTACTGGACGAAGTGGACCGCATGACGGACATGGGTTTCCTGCCCATCGTGCGCAAAATTGTGAACCTGTGTCCCTGGGAGGGTCGCCAGACCCTCTTCTTCTCGGCAACCATGCCGCAGATACTCCAGGGCTTTGCCAAGTGGTGCCTCACGGACCCGGTGGAGATTGCCATCGCACGCCGCGAGGTGGCCAGCACCATCTCCCACGCCTTCTACCCGGTAGGTCTCGACCAGCGTGATGAACTGCTGCTTGCCCTCATCAAGGCCACCGATTTCCAGAACCTCATGATTTTCACCCGCACCCGCAAGGAAGCAGACACCGTAGGCAATATGCTCGCCAATGCCGGATGGAAGGATGAGGTCACCGTTATGCACTCCGATATAGCCCAGAAGGACCGCATGGCCGCCCTCAAAGGCTTCAAGGAGGATAAGTTCCGCATTCTCGTGGCCACGGATGTGGCCGCCCGCGGCATCGATATCAATGGCGTGACTCACGTCATCAACTACCGCGTGCCCGAAAATCCGGAGGACTACGTACACCGCATCGGTCGCACGGGACGCGCCGAATCCACCGGCGATGCCTTCACCCTGCTCACAGCCGATGAGGTAGACTTCGCCAAGAGCGTGGAAATCTTCATCAACCGCAAAATAGCCCGCCGCAAGCTCGATGGCTTCAACTACGCCTACACCGCCCTGCTTGAGGACGGGCCGGTACGCCCGGTTCGCAAACCACGCCCCGCTGCCCCCAAGCGCCGCCGCCGCTGATTGGAACGCCCATGCGAGTCGTCAGCATAGACCCGGCCATCCGCAATACAGGATTCGCGGTAATCGAAGGCGATTTCCGCACCCCGCGGGCGCTGGACTACGGCACACTATCGCTGCCGGCAAAGCTCAGTCAGAGCCAGTGCCTGCTGGCCATTCATGAGCATGTGAGCGCTCTGATTGAAAAATGGCAGCCTGATGAACTGGCCATCGAAGGCATCATCTACGTTCAAAGCCACCGCACTGCCATCACCATGGGCTCAGCCCGCGGCGCCACAGTGCTGGCGGCGGCCCGCCACGGACTGCAGATTATGGAGTACCCGCCTACCTGTGTGAAACTGGCTACCGTGGGACGCGGCGGAGCGGGCAAACAACAGGTTGCCTTCATGATGCGCGCCCTGCTCTCCCTCACTGAAACTCCAGCCCCGGATGCAGCCGATGCCCTGGCCATCGGCTACACTCATCTCGCGGCCTCTGATCCCATCCGCGCCCACCTCTTCCGCGACAGAAAATACATCTGAAATGATTTCTGAGTAATTATCAGTGATTCATTATTGATGAGGCAATTAAAGATTGATGTGTTATCCGTATTGGTGGTGACGGATAAATTGGACTTTGGCGAGCCGCAGGCGAGCGGAATTCTGAGCCCCGCCTACTGGCGGGGCGGTAAGTTCAATAGCCCAGGGCGTAAGCCCTGGGGTAAAGTGAAAATAGTAACCGAACCCCGAGCGGAGCGAGTGGGTGGCAGACGTGGA
>JAFVQN010000025.1 GCA_017504805.1 Akkermansia sp.
GGCTGGAGCGGGCGTTTGCGCGCAGCGCGGGGGCAGGCATGCTGGATTTGCTGCGCCACGGGCTGCCGCTGGGGGCGGGGCCGTTCCCAGCCTGGTTGAGGGAGCGGGCGCAGGAGCTGCTCATGCAGCATCTGCGCCGCCTGCGGCGGGGGGATGACGCTGCGCCGCAGCTCTCAGCGCAGCAGGCTGCCGCCTGGCTGGAGGGCATGCCGCCGGTCTATGGCGGCAGCGTCACCGCCGGAATGCTCTGCGAATGGTTTGCTTCCCTGGGGCCGGCGCTGGCCTGGCAGGCGGAGCGCGAGCTCACCACCCCCGAAAAGTGGCTGGAGAGTCTGGGCGAGGGCTGGCAGCAGCTGGGCACTCTGTGCTTCCACCTGGCAGAGAATGGCGGCGAGGGGGCAGAGACGCATCCCTTTGCCTTTCTGGCCACCTTCATTCACCGCGCCGGGCAGGATGGCAAGCCGCGCCACGCGCCGCTGGCGCTGGCCCGCCAGCTGTATGCCGGCGATGCAGGCACCCTGGCCACCCTGCTGCGGCCGCTGCAGCAGGCTGCGGCTGAGCATCCCTTCCTGAACCAGCTCATCAACAGCGGGGAGGTTTACAAACCCTGCGCCTGGGGGCCGCGGCAGGCCTACGATTTTCTGGAAAGCCTGCCGGTGCTGGAGCAGGCCGGCATCGAAACCCGCATGGTGAACCTCTGGCAGAGCCGCCCGCCGCGCGTGGAGCTGGAGGTGCAGCTCCACCCCGGCAGCGAAAGCCAGAAACCCGACCGCGCCCCCGCGCTGAATATCTCCACCCTGCTGCGCTTCAGCCCCCGCGTGGTGCTGGGCAACTACGCCCTCACCGAAGCTGAGCTGGAGGAACTGCTGGCCGGGGAGGACGGCCTCATCCGCTTCCGCGGCGAATGGGTGAGGCTGGACAGGGAAAAGCTTGAAAAGCTGCTCAACAGCTGGCGCCAGGCCACCCGCATGGCTGCCGGGGGCATTCCCCTGCTGGCCGGGCTGCGCTGGCTGCTGGGCAAACACAGCAGCGCCCTGCCCAATATTCCCCCGCCGGATGAAGACGGCATGCGCGCCATTGCGGCGCCGGTCCTGCAGGAAGCCCTGCAGCAACTCTGCCTCAGCCCGCAGGAGCCGCAGCTGCCCGCCGCACTGGCCGCTACCCTGCGCCCCTACCAGAAGGATGGTGTGCGCTTCCTGCTGGGAGTGACCGAGGCGGGCTTCGGCGCCTGCCTGGCGGATGATATGGGTCTGGGCAAGACGCTGCAGGTCATTGCCTGGCTGGCGCATCTTCACGCCACCGGTGCGCTGGCGGAGCGGGCCGCGCTCATCGTGGCCCCGGCCTCGCTGCTCACCAACTGGCAGGACGAGCTGCGCAAGTTTGCCCCGCAGCTGAACACCCTGGTACTGCACCCGGACATGCTGAACCGCCAGGATACCGACTACCTGCAAAAGAATCCCGCCTGGCTGCTGCGGCGGGCGCATGTGGCGCTCACCACCTACGGCATGGCCACGCGCCTGGCCGAGCTGCTGGCCGCCGAGCCCCTGCCCGCCCTGGTGCTGGATGAAGCGCAGGCCATCAAGAACGCCGATTCGCAGCGCACCCGCGCTCTCCTGCAGCTCAGCTCACCGCGCCGCGTGGCGCTCACCGGCACCCCGGTGGAAAACTCGCTGGGCGAGCTGCGCAGCCTCTTCCACTTCCTCACCCCAGGGCTGCTGGGCTCCGAAAAGGAATTCAACGCCCTGGTGCAGAAAATGGGTACGGATTACACCCCGCTGCGCAAGCTGGTGCGCCCCTTCATGCTGCGCCGCCTGAAGACCGACCCCGGCCTGCTGCCGGAGCTGCCGCCCAAGACCGAGCAGCCCGCCTACTGCCTGCTCACCCCGGAGCAGACCCGCCTCTACGCCCGCGAGGTAGAGAAACTGCAAGCCATTGTGCATGAGCCGGACCCACAGACCCGCCTCACCCTGCTGCTGCCCATCCTGAGCCACCTGAAACAAATCTGCAACCACCCCGCCCAGTACCTGGGCGAAAGCTACTACGACCCCGCCCGAAGCGGCAAGATGAGCCGCCTGGGCCACCTTGCGCGGCAGATTGCCGCAGCGGGCGATGCCGCGCTCATCTTCACCCAGTACCGCAGCATGATGGAGCCGCTGCACGATTTCCTGGCCGGCATCTTCGGCGCCCCCGGCCTGGTGCTGCACGGCGGCACCCCCATTGCAGAGCGGCGGAAGCTGGTGCAGCAATTCCAGCACCCCGGCGGGCCACCCTTCTTCCTGCTCTCACTCAAAGCCGCCGGCACCGGCCTCACCCTCACCCGGGCGCGCCACGTCATCCACTTCGACCGCTGGTGGAACCCCGCCGTGGAAAACCAGGCCAGCGACCGCGCCTACCGCATCGGCCAGCAGAACCCGGTCATCATCCACCCGCTCATCTGCCGCGGCACCATCGAGGAAAACATCCACACCATGCTCACCCGCAAGCGCGACATGGCCGACAAGCTCCTCGCCGGAGGGCTGGAAAAACTCCTCCTCCACCTCACCCCGCGAGAGCTCTGCGAGCTCATCGGCGGAGGTGGAAACGCATAGGCCGAACTATTCACTTCAGTGCCACAATTTGCGCTTGCCACGCGGGTGTGAAACGGGTAGACTGAGGGGGATATGAGCAAAGAGATTTCCCCTGATATGGAAAAGGCCATGGCGCAGCGCCAGCGTGCGCTGGATGCAGCCATGCTCCAGATTCAGAAAGATTTTGGTGAGAACGCCATCATGCGTCTGGGCGACCGCAAGACCATGGAGGTGGAAACAATTCCGACCGGCAACCTGCTTATCGACCGCGCGCTGGGTGTGGGTGGTTTCCCCCGCGGCCGAATCGTCGAGATATTCGGGCCGGAATCCTCCGGTAAGACCACGCTGACTCTGACCGTGATTGCCCAGGCCCAGAAGGCCGGCGGTCTGGCAGCATTCATCGACGTGGAGCACGCACTGGACCCCGCCTATGCCGCCAAGCTGGGTGTGAACCTGGATGACCTGCTGGTCTCCCAGCCGAACAGCGGTGAGGAGGCCCTGCAGATCTGCGAGGCGCTGGTACGCTCCAACGCCATTGATGTGGTGGTGGTGGACTCCGTGGCAGCCCTGGTGACCAAGCAGGAACTGGAAGGCGACATCGGCGACAGCACGGTGGGCGCCCAGGCACGCCTGATGAGTGCCGCGCTGCGCAAGCTCACCTCACTCATTTCCAAGGCCCGCACCATCTGCATCTTCACCAACCAGATTCGCGAGAAAATCGGCGTGATGTTCGGCAACCCGGAAACGACCCCCGGTGGCCGCGCCCTGAAGTTCTACGCCTCGGTGCGCTGCGATATCCGCCGCATCGGCCAGATCAAGGGAACAGACGGCTCCGTTTCCGGCAACCGCACCAAGCTGAAGGTGGTCAAGAACAAGGTGGCTCCTCCCTTCAAGGAATGCGAGTTCGACATCATGTACAACGAGGGCATCTCCTCTGTGGGCAGCCTCATCGACCTGGCCATGGAGTTTGATATCGTGCAGAAGCGCGGCTCCTGGTTCAGTTACAACGGCGGGCAGCTCGCCCAGGGTCGCGACGGCGCCAAGGACGCCCTGCGCAACAACCCCGAGCTCTACGCCGAGATTGAGGCCAAGGTGCGCGAGAAAATGGACGCTGCCGGCACCAGGTAACACAACTTCCCCCCAGGCGGCCGGCTCCCCCCGGCCGCTTTTTAGCAATGACCGCCGCCGAAGTGCAGCTCATCCACCTGCCCCCGAGACCTGCCGGTGCCACACCGGTGGAGGTGGAGATGTATGCCGCGCTCTGCCTGGCCCACCTGCACCTGAGAGACTGGCATTTCGGCTGGGACAAGACCACCCGCCGGCTGGGGTGCTGCAAGATGCAACAGCGGCGTATCAGCCTCTCCCGTTACTATGCCGAGGCTTATGCCTCCCGGGAACCGGAGCAGCTCTGGCGCACTCTGCTGCACGAGCTGGCACACGCCCTGGCCTGGCAGCACCGCGGAGCCCGAGGCCACGGCCCGGTATGGCAGCGCTACTGCACCGCGCTCGGGATACCAGGCGAGCGCGCCAGCGTGCGCGGGATTGAATTTGAGGCGCCACGGCGAGAGCCCCGCTTCCACCTCTGCCACTGCGAGACCGGCGAGGTATACCGCACCTACACCAGGCGGCCCCGGCACAACGCTGTCAGCCTGCGCCGCTGTTACATCCCCGGCCGCAAGGTGGAAACCCTGGGCAAGCTCGTCATCAGGCCCATTGCATCATAATACCCCCTCCTCCGATTCATGGCTCGTTACAAGGCACCGCAGGATGACTCTCCCCCCCCGGCACCCCGGGAGCGCGTGGATTACTGCGTGCAGGCTCCGCCGCGGCGCAGGCAGACTGCCGCCCGCAACTACGAGGAAGAATACGAAGAAGAAGCCCCGCCCCAGCGCCCAGCCCCACGCCGGGCGTGGGAAGCAGAACCCGTCTACGAACCGCTGCCGGAAAACGTGAACCCCATCCGCGAATTCCAGGCCCCGCCGCGGAAAGGGACCGGCTGTCTGCGAGCTCTGTGGCTCATGCTGACGCTGCCGTTGCGGCTGGCGTTCTGGGCGCTGCGCAATCTGCCGCGCATCATCCTGATTCCCACTAAGATTATCCTGAGTCTGGCATTTGTGGGATTGATACTGAGCGGAATCCTGGCAATAGTATACGGAGTAAAGGCCGGGCGCTACGATTTATCGCAGGTAACCCGCATGCCGGAACGCACCATCGTGCTGGACCGCAAGGGAAACGAAATAGGCACCCTGCACGGCGAGAACCGCCGCAGCATTGCAAATATCCACGAAGAGGTGCCGCGCTACATGATAGATGCACTGGTGATGCAGGAAGACCGCTCATTCTGGACCCACGGCGGCATCGACCCGCGAGGCCTGCTGCGCGCAGTAGCCCAGGTATTCAAGCACCACCGCACCACCCAGGGCGCCTCCACCCTGACCATGCAGCTGGCCAAGAACACCTATAACCACAGCCAGCGCAATTTCGATGCCAAATTCACGGAAATGGCGCTGGCCCGCCGCATCGAATCCACTTACGACAAGGAAACCATCATCACCTGCTACCTGAACCGCGTGTTCTGGGGGCATACCTTCCTGGGGCTCAAGCAGGCCGCGTACGGCTACTTTGACAAACTGCCGCGCGACCTCACGGTAGGCGAGGCTGCCATGCTGGCCGGTATCATCTGCAGCCCGAACCAGTTTTCTCCATACCGCAACATGTCAGCAGCAAAGGTTCAGCGCGACAAGGTGCTGAAGCTTATGTACGAGCATGGAAAAATCACACGCAACGAATACGAGTACGCCATGAAGGAGCCTCTGGTGACCCGCAAACCGGAGCGACGCGGCAACGACAACTACGCGCTGGACCTGGTGCGTGCGGAGGTGGACCACCTGCTCTCCCTGCTGGATTCCAAGGACGAGCGCCTGAAGGAGGAAGTAGTGGTTTCCGGCGGTCTTAGGGTGCAGACCACGCTCGATATCGACCTGCAGGATGACGCCATGCGTGAGATTGACGCGCGACTCACCGCCATGTTTGAAAAGCAGAAAGGCTGGAAACACCAGACCCGCGCCCAGTTCAAGGCGCTGAAAGCCCAGGCCAGGCCGGAGGAGGCCGACAAACTGCGCCCGAAATACCTGCAAGCCGCCTGCGCGGTGATTGACAACGCCACCGGCGCCCTGCTGGCAGTGGTGGGCGGGCGCGACAGCACCGAATCCCCCCTGAACCGCGCACTACAAAGCCGCCGCCAGGTGGGCTCCGTTTTCAAACCCCTGGTCTACACGGCCTTCTTTGAACGTGGCTACGGCCCGCGTTCCATCATCTCTGACAACGCCATCATGCGCGGCGAAATTGCAGGAGCCGCCACCTGGCGACCACGCAACTCGGACGGCAGATTCACCGGCAACCACCCGGCGGCCTGGGGGCTTCTGAAAAGCCGCAACACCATGGCCGTGCGCGCCGGCAACGCCGCCGGGCTCCAGAATGTGGTGAACACCGCGCTCACCGCCGGCTTCCCCCGCCCTCACCGCACGCCGGGTCCCACCATCTACCTGGGCACCTGGGAAGCCTCTCCGCTGGAAGTGGCCGGCGCCTTCACAGCCTTTGCCAACGGCGGAGTGCGCCCCACCCCCTTCATCATACAAAGCATCACAGATAAAGCCGGGCGGGTAGTCTGGCAGAACACACCCAGCGCCCGCCGGGTGTGTTCCATGCGGGCGGCCAATGCCGTTTCCGCTGTGCTGCAGCAGATTACCAAGCCCGGCGGCACAGCAGGCAGCATGCAGCGGCTGGGATTCAAACACCCCTGCGGCGGCAAGACCGGCACCACCAACAACTACACCAACGCCTGGTTCTGCGGCTTCACCTCTGACCTGACTGCCGCAGTATGGGTCGGATTCGACCGCCCTGCCAAAATTGCAGAAAAAGCCTACGGCGGCACCGTGGCGCTCCCTCTCTGGGTGGGGGTCATGCAGTGCGCTGCCGCCCGCGGCTACCAGATGAAACCCATCCGCACCTCGCCCGCCAGAGCCCGCAACAGCGGCATACGCCTCTGCCGCGTCTCAGGCATGCTCGCCCACGCCGGCTGTGAATACGAAGGCAAGGCCTACATCGAAACCATGGCCGACCTCAGCAAGCAGCGCTCGCTCTGCACCGTCCACGCCGAACTGGCCGAAGACCCGGACAGCGCCGAAGCCGACGAGGTAGCCGAAGATCCGGATGCCACCCCCAGCATTGACGGAGCCTCCGGTGACCTGCTCAACAATCTACCCGAAGACGATATCGCAGAAGAAGTCTGATACGAATATGGATTTTTCAACCGCCTCATTCTGGTACAGTCTGCTGCCGGCCATCCTGCTGCTGGCAGCGGGTGATTGGATACTGCGCACCAGGCATACCGCCAGGCAACGCTTCCACAAATGGCTCATTCTCTCGCTCAGTCTGGTTCTGCTGGGGATTGCCAATGAAACCACACTAGTCATTTTCCTGAGCGTGACGATAAGCGCCTATTTCCTGTGCCGCTGGGGCTGCAAGCTGAGCATGAGGGGAAGGAAATGGCTGCTTGGATGCCTCATTCCCCTGCTGCTGCTGCCGTTGATCTACTATAAATACGGCTATTTCTTCGGACACGCTATTTTCCAGCAGGAGTGGAGCACCCTCCGCGACCTGATTATCCCCATCGGCATATCCTTCTACACCTTTCAGGTTATCGGCTTCTGCATCGACACCCTGATGCGCAATGAATCCATGCCCAAATGGCTGGACTACATGAATTTCTGCGCCTATTTCCCCCAGATTGTGGCCGGCCCCATTGAGCGCCGGGCGGACCTGCTGCCCCAGGTGCAGAAAATGGAACTGGCCTGCACCCGCAGCAACCTGGAGCAAGGCATTCCCTACATCATCCTGGGGCTCTTTTTCAAACTGGCACTGGCAGATAACCTGGCTTTCGCCATGTGGAATACATACGACTGGGGAAATGCCTGGGTGGTCTGGATAAACAATATCCTGTTCACCTTCCGCATCTATTTTGACTTCGGTGGCTATGGTCTCACCGCCTACGGGCTTGCCCGCTGCATGGGAATCACCCTGCGCATGAATTTCATGAGCCCCTACACCGCCTGCAATATCAAAGACTTCTGGCGGCGCTGGCACACCTCGCTCACCCAGTGGTTCACTGACTACATCTATTTCTCACTCGGCGGCAGCCGCACGAAACGATGGGCTCTCAACATGCTGTTTGTATTCCTCGTCTCCGGCTTATGGCATGGAGCCGGGTGGAACTTCATCATCTGGGGCGGGCTGGCTGGCTTAGCGCTCGTCATACACCGCCTGTTCCACAACGCCGGCCTGCGTCTGTGGGCTCCGCTGGGCTGGCTCATAACCTTCGGTTACATGGTTTTTGTGTGGATGTTCTTCTATATAACAGATACTGATACACTCTGGAAGAACCTGCAGACCATCTTTACGCTGGATTGCTATTGCATACGGGGCGCCATCGCCACCCTGAGTTGGCAGTTCCGACTTATCTACAGCTGCTACATTCCGGTCACTCTGGCCCTGTCTGCAGTCTGCATCATTGCTGAGGCAATATCCTGGAAAAAAACAGGATCCCCGTATGCATTGCTGCTGCGCCCCATCAGCTGCGGCATCATGGTTGCCATCATGATGCTGCTGTATAATCCTACCCCTAATCAATTCATCTACTTTGCCTTCTGACGCCATGAAGAAACTAATTATCTGCATATCTGGAGGCATCATCAGTGCTTTATCTCTGATTCAGGCGTACAATTTTCTCCTGCATCCCGAACTCAAATATTACAAACGGGCGCTTTCCATCAGCTCGCAGTACGAAACCCAGCTGCGGCAGGAGCTGCAGCGGCCCTGCTACATCATTGCCGGAGGTTCAGAAACACGCTCCGGCATACGTCCATCACTCATGCTGGAGGAATATGGCACACCTGCCATTAACGTGGCCACTGCAGCACCATATGGATTGCACGTCAACCTGGCAATAGCCCTCAACCACATACACCCCAGCGATACGCTGGTGCTGAGCCTCCTTTCGGCAGATGGACGCAACATCAACGCTACGGAAGGTGGTATCAAGTTCGCTGTTCATCAGTATGGGATTAATGCGTTTATGAAAGGAGGCCTGCCATTTGACTTCCGGACGGTGTGGGCACTGGTTTCATCTGATGCCGCCAGCATGATTACATCAGCTGCCAGAAAATTGACGCGCGGCTATGCATTTACATACGACAAGCACGCGACGCTGCACCCCGATGGCTGGCAGGAAATCCACCGGAACACCATGCATTCAGCGAAGCTCGGCAAAACCAGGCCCAGTGATTACCTGATCGGACCGGAATTATCCGCCATGCTGAAAGAAACTCAGCAGTATTGCCAAAGGCAGAACGCCCATTTCTGCATCATGTTGCCGGTCGGCTTCCTCAATGAATACGAGACAAAACGCAGGATCATGCACGCGCTGCAAATTACCCGCCTGGGCATTCCTGTCCTGCGGGACGAACGACTGGGACGCGTAACCGACAATAAATTGTTCAGCGATATGCTTCTTCACCTGAACAAGGAGGGATCCACACAAAACACACGCATCATCGCCGGACTGCTCAAAGAAAAACGATACTGGCAGGAAGAAGAGCTCCTGGCGCTCATGCAATCGCGAGGCTACTCAGAAGATGCGACATCCCAACCCTGACAAATCCGGCATGACCCGCAGGAAGCTTGTCATCCATCACCCAAATCCATATACTCACGCACGTGAAGCATCTGTTCCTCCTTCTCTTCCTTGCGGCTGCGGGGCTTGCCCATGCCTGGCAGCAGGTCAATGAAACAGCCCCTGAGCCCGTGCGTGAGTTCCGCGCCGCCTGGGTGGCCACCGTATTCAATCTGGACTGGCCCAGCCGCGCAGGACTTTCCGCAGCTGAGCAGAAAGCAGAACTGCTGCACATCATCGAACAAGCCTCGCGCCTGCGGCTCAACGCGCTCGTGCTGCAGGTGCGCCCGAATGGCGATGCGCTCTACAAATCCGCTCTGGAACCCTGGAGCGCCTGGCTGAGTGGCCCGGGACAAGACCCCGGCTACGACCCGCTCGCCTTTGCCATTGCAGAAGCGCACCGCCGCGGCATTGAGATTCATGCCTGGTTCAACCCCTTCCGCGCCACGGTCAGCAGCCGCCCGGTGGGGCGCGGCCACATTTCCCGCAGACAGCCGGGCTGGCTGCTCAAAGCCGGCAGCACCACCATCCTGAACCCCGGAAAGGCGCAGGCCCGGGGCCACGTGCTGCGCGTCATCATGGATGTGGTAAAACGCTACAATATCGACGGCGTACACCTGGATGACTATTTCTACCCCTACCCCCCGCACCACCGCGTGGCCGATGGCCGCACCCCCGCCCAGCGCCGAGCCGCCATTGATACCTTTGTCCAGGAACTCTACCGCCAGGTAAAATCCGTGAAACCGCATGTGCGCGTCGGCATCAGCCCCTTCGGCATCTGGCAGCCGGGCTTTCCCGCCGAGGTGGAGGCGGGAGTGAACGCATACGAAGACCTGGCCTGCGATGCCCGCAAATGGCTCGCCCGGGGCTGGGTAGACTACCTCTCACCCCAGCTTTACTGGCGCTGCGAGGGGCCCCAGAGCTTCCCTGCTCTCATGCGTTGGTGGAGCGGCATCAACCCCAGCCGCCCGGTCTGGCCCGGCATCGCTTCCGTCCGCATCAACAGCAAGGAAGACCCCGGCCGCAAAGCCTCGGAAATCGGCCGCCAGATTGCTTTCTCCCGCTCACTGGCCAGGCAGAGCTGCGGCCAGTTCTTCTGGAGCTGGAAGTCCCTTGGCACCAATCGCGGCGGCATCCAGAAGGAGCTCAGCCGCTTCTACCGCAGCATAGCACTGCCCCCCGCCATGCCATGGAGCGGCAGTACACGCCCCGCCCGGCCAACCGTCCAGGCTCAGGACTCCGCCCAAGGCTGCAGCATCACCTGGCAGGGAACAGCCCGCAAATGGGTGCTGCAGGTGGGCAGCAAAGGCCGCTGGTTCACCATGGATGTACTCCCAGGGAACTGCAGCAGAATCACCCTGCCGCCCCGCGTCGCCAGCACATTGGATCGCATCGCCATCCGCCCGATTTCCCCCACCGGCATGAGCGGACCCGCTGGAATTCTGGCACGTTAACACAAAATTCTTCCTCAAAATCCTGTTTTTTCGCTAATTTAGGGTTGAACTGTCATGTAGGGCTGGTATAATATCGCCCGTTATGAGTACAGACGCAACCAAAGTCGAGCTTCCGAGCTCCGTAAAACGCTATGCCCTTTACCTGATGGTAATGGCAGGCCTTGGTGGTCTTCTGTATGGTATTGACGTAGGCGTGATTGCCGCGGCACTGCCGTACATTGAAAAGACCTCTTCCTACACCCCGCAAGAACTGGCCATTGTGGTGGCCGCCGTGCTTTTCGGCTCGGTTCTTTCCTCCCTGTTCGCCGGTATGCTGGCAGAATGGCTGGGACGCAAGAAGGTGATTATCATCTCTGCCCTGCTGTTCACGCTGAGCATTCCGATCATCTGCTTCTCCAATGGCGTATTCGAGATGCTGATGGGCGGTCGTATTCTGCAGGGTGCAAGTGCCGGTCTCGTGGGCGTGGTGGTGCCCATGTACCTGGCTGAATGTCTGGATGCCAACTCTCGCGGCAAGGGTACCGGCATGTTCCAGTTCATGCTGACCGTGGGTCTGGTGTTTGCGGCCCTCATCGGTCTGGTGACCACCATGTGGGTGGGCGCTGCCGATGACCCCACCGTGACAGCCGAGAGCAAGACATTGGCCTGGCAGGTTATCTTCTGGTGCTCCGCCATCCCCGGCCTCATCCTCTTCTTCGGCGCATTCAAGCTGAAGGAATCCCCCCGCTGGCTGTACCGCCGCGGTCAGCGCGAGCTGGCTCTCTGCTCCCTGGCCTCCAACAACGGCGATGCTGCTGCCAAGGAGATTCTGGACGAGATGATTGCTGCCGACGCTGCCGAGGAAGCCGCCAAGGCCGATATGGCCGAGGCCGCCAAGGGCGATTCCCTCCTCCAGCGCAAATATGTGATTCCCTTCCTCCTGGCTGTAGTGGTTCTGGCCTGCACGCAGGCTACCGGCATCAACTCCGTGCTGAACTACTCTGTGAAGATTTTCCAGCAGGCTGGTCTGCAGGGCGACCAGGCTAACTGGGCCGACCTCGCCATCAAGATCACCAACATGGCCATGACCATGGTGGCCGTGACCCTGGTGGACAAGAAGGGCCGCACCTTCCTGCTCAAGATGGGCACGCTGGGCATCATCGTGGGTCTGGCCGGTGTGGGTGCCATGTTCCTCACCGTGGAGAACAACCGCGTGGACGTGACCGCCCAGGTGGCCGCCGCCGTGCAGGATAACTCCCTGAACATCTCCGCCGCCGATGCCGTGAAGGCCGCCATGACCC
>JAFVQN010000026.1 GCA_017504805.1 Akkermansia sp.
GGCTGAATTTGCAAGCGTCCCTCGACAAATGGGAATTTGTCGAGCTTTCAGAAGCTCGCGAACGGCCTGTTGACGAGAGTCCTTCACAAGAGCCGTTTGATGCGGCGGCAGACTTCCTCCACGTTGGAACGGCTGTTGAACGCGGAAATACGGAAGAAGCCTTCGCCATGTGCCCCGAAGCCGGCGCCCGGGGTTACGACCACCAGCGCTTCGCGGAGCATTTTATCGAAGAAATCCCAGCTATTCCAGCCCTCCGGGGTCTGTACCCAGATGTAGGGGGCATTGACGCCACCCCACACCCGCAGCCCGGCAGCTATGCAGGCGGAGCGCAGAAGCGCGGCATTGCCGAGGTAATAATCAATGAGTGCTCTGGTCTGCTCCTGGCCTTCGGCGGTAAAGAGAGCGGCGGCCCCGCGTTGGACGATGTAGCTGGCGCCGTTGAACTTGGTGCCGGTGCGGCGCTTCCAGAGCGAGGAGATGGAGACCTGGTTCCCCGCGGCATCGCGGCCCATGAGCTCCTTAGGTATCACCACATACCCGCAGCGCACGCCGGTGAACCCGCCCTGCTTGGAGAACGAGCGGAACTCGATGGCGCACTGCCGGGCACCCGGCACCGCATAGATGGAGGAGGGTATGCTTTCATCGGTGATAAAGGCCTCGTAGGCTCCGTCATATAACAGGATGCTATCGTTTGCCAGCGCATAATCCACCCACTCTTTCAGTTGCTCGAATGTGGCAACCGCGCCCGTAGGATTATTCGGGAAGCAAAGGTAGATGAGGTCTGTATGCTGCGTGGGGATACGGGGCACAAAATCATTCTCCGGGGTACACGGCAGGTACACCAGCCCCTCGTAGGAACCGTCCGGACGGGCGCAGCCGGTGTTGCCAGCCATCACATTGGTGTCCACATACACCGGATAGACCGGGTCCGGGATGGCGATGCTGTTGTTGTGCGCAAAGATATCCAGAATGTTGCCGGTATCGCACTTGGCGCCATCCGACACAAAGATTTCATCAGCCTCCACCTCAATACCGCGTTGGCGGTAGGAGACCTCGGCAATGGCTTCGCGCAGCCACGCATACCCCTGCTCCGGCCCGTATCCATGGAAGGTCTCACGCCTGCTCTGGTCATCCACAGCCCGGTGCATGGCATCGATGGCGACTTGCGGGAGCGGCTCGGTCACATCGCCTATGCCGCAGCGGATGATGTGGGGTGCTTTTTCCGGATTGGCGGCGGCAAATGCAGCCACACGGCGACCGATTTCCGGGAACAGATACCCGCTTTGAAGTTTGAGAAAATGATGATTGATGTTGGCCATGATATAAATGTCTGGTTATGATGAAAAATCAGGAAGGGACGGAGATTTCCCCACGGAAGACGATGGTTGCCGGGCCCGTGAGCGTAACATCGGTGAATCCCGCATCACCGGTTCGGATGAACGACACCGAAAGGGTATCTCCCCCGGCCACGTCCACCCTGATGGGGCTCGCTGCACCGGTCAGCACGGCATGCAACAGAGCCGTAGCCGTGATTCCGGTGCCGCAGGCCAGGGTTTCACCCTCGACTCCGCGTTCATAGGTGCGCAGCCTGAGGTGCTGAGCAGAAATCACCGTCGCGAAATCCGCATTCGTGCCGGCCGGTGCAAAGGCACGGTGATAGCGAAGGTACGCCCCCATCGTGCGCAGATCAAGGCCCTCCACCCCGGGCAGGAAAGCCACAGCATGCGGCACCCCGGTGTTCAGAAAATGGATCGGCGCGGGAATGACGTCATCCGCCGGCAGCATGTTGAGCTTTAGCCCCTTCGGTTCGGTCAGGCAGATACTGACGCTTCCATCCGCATTCACCTGTCCGCGCACAAGTCCGGCCAGTGTTTCAAAGCACAACTCCGTTATGCTTCCGCCTGACAAAAGGCTTACGAAAGCGGTGAAGCAGCGGGCACCGTTGCCGCACATTTCGGCTTCTCCGCCATCTGCATTATAATACCGCATGCGCACATCTCCATCATTCCGGGCCGGTTCGATGGCGATGAGCCCATCTGCCCCGATGCCGAAACGGCGGTTGCACAGCCGGGCAATGTGTTCGCGCGTCAGCAAGGGACTGAGGGTGCCGTCCCGGTTATCGACCATGACGAAGTCATTGCCTGCGCCGGTCAGCTTGTAGAATGGAATAATCATATCTGATTGGTGGTTGAAGTTGCATTCTGTCTGCCGGCTGCGGGGATGAGGTGGCGGTGGTATTCCTGGATGCTGTATACATCATACCGCCCGAAGGCTATTTTCTCCTCCAGACCGCCGATAGCCGCCACCGCGCCGGGAGCCGTGGTCGTGATGGGGATTCCGGCGGCCACAGCCTGCGAGCGCATCTGCGTTTCATCCAGCATGGGGGTGGGGCCTGATTCGGAAGTGTTGATAATCCAGTTGATTTCCCTGTCCCGAATCAAATCCAGCACATTAGGGCGGCCTTGGGATATGCGATAAACCGCCCGGGTCTTGATTCCGGCATTGTACAGCATGGTTGAGGTGCCGATAGTGGCGTAAATCGTGAAACCGTGGCGCTGGAGCGTGGCGGCCAGCGGCACAAACAGCTCCTTGTCGCTATCCTTGACAGACATGAAGACACTGCCGGAGTCCGGCAACTCCGTTCCGGCGGCCATCTGGCTCTTGAGATACGCCAGTTCCCAATCCCGGTCCAGGCTCATGACCTCCCCTGTCGATTTCATTTCCGGGCTCAGCGTCACATCTGCCCCGGGGAACTTGATGAAGGGGAACACAGCCTCCTTGACGGCATGATAGGGAAGCTTCACCTCCTCCGTGAACCCCAGCTGTGCCAAGCGGGCACCGACCATGCACATGGCTGCCAGCCCGGCCAGAGACTTGCCTATCGCCTTGCTCACAAAGGGAACAGTGCGCGAGGCCCTGGGATTCACTTCAATCATGTAGAGTTCTCCATCCTTGACAGCCAGCTGCATGTTCATCAATCCGCATATATGCAGCGCCTTCGAGAAAGCATGCGCAAAGGTGCGCACCCTGTCCTGAAGTTCCTGCGAGAGGGTGACAGGCGGCAGCACCGAGGCAGAATCCCCCGAGTGAATGCCGGCGGGCTCCACATGCTCCAGGATTCCGCCGATGACGGTGACTTCCCCATCGGACACGCAATCCACGTCCAGCTCGACGGCGTTCTCCAGAAAGCGGTCTATGAGGATGGGAGAACCCTCGGACACGATGGTCGCCTGCTCCACAAAGTAACGGAGTTCCGATTCCTTGTAGACAATCACCATGCCGCGACCACCCAGCACGTACGACGGGCGGACGAGCACCGGGTAACCGATGCGCTGAGCCACGCGCAAGGCCTCATCGACCGTGCAGGCAATGCCGTTTTCAGGCTGCCGGATGCCGATACGGGCAGCCAGATTACGGAAATAGTCCCTGTCTTCCGCCAGTGCGATGTGCTCCGGAGAGGTGCCGATGATATTCACCCCGGCGTCCTTGAGCTGCTGCGCGAGGTTTAATGGGGTCTGCCCGCCGAATTGGACGATAGCGCCGCTGCATTGCTCTCGCCGGTAAATGGGCAGCAGATCCTCCAGGGTCAGGGGTTCAAAATAAAGCTTATCCGACGTATCGTAGTCCGTCGAAACGGTTTCGGGGTTGGAATTGACCATGACTACTTCATAGCCAGCCTGCCGCAGCGCCGCCGCAGCCTGGCAGCAGCAGTAATCAAACTCAATCCCCTGCCCGATGCGGTTGGGCCCGCCGCCGATAATCATGATGCTCTTCTTACCGGGGGCTACGCGCGGGGCTTCCCCTTGCGTGTGGTAGGAGCTGTAGTAATAGGGGGTAAGCGCCTTGAACTCACCGGCGCAGGTATCCACAGCCGCATAACCCGGCTGCAGGCCGATGCGTCCGCGCGCCTCGCGCACATCGGGCTCACTGCAATTCAGAAGGTAAGCTATCTGCCGGTCGCTGTATCCCAGCTCCTTGGTCTGGAGAAAAAGCGGCTCATCCGCCTCCAATCCTGCCAGTGAACCCGCCGATGCAATTTCGTCCTCAAAAGCGGCGAGCTCTGCCAGATGCCGCAGGAAATAGGAATCAATCCCGGTCAGTTCCTGCACAAGCTGCACCGACCATCCCCGGCGGAATGCCGCCCGGATGTAGAAAAGCCGCCTATCATTCGGGCGGGCTAATTCGGCCTGCAACTGCGCATCCGAAGCCTGTTCAAAAGCGGCATCCTTGCCATCCGCGCCGAATCCGGAACGGCCTGTTTCCAAGGAGCGCAAGGCCTTCTGCAGACTTTGCTTCAGGTTGCGGCCTATCGCCATGACTTCCCCCACGGATTTCATCTGCGTACCGAGCGTGCTATCCGCATTGGGGAATTTCTCAAAGGTGAATCGCGGGATTTTGGTAACCACATAATCCAGTGCCGGTTCAAAGCAGGAAGTCGTGTGCCCTGTAATATCATTCTTCAATTCCGGCAGGGTGTAGCCGACCGCCAGCAGGGCCGCAATCTTGGCAATGGGGAACCCGGTGGCCTTGCTGGCCAGTGCGCTGGAGCGGCTGACCCGCGGATTCATTTCGATGATGATGCGCCGCCCGGTCTCCGGATGCACAGCCCACTGCACGTTAGAGCCACCGGTCTGCACGCCGATGGCTTTCAACACACGCAGCGAATCATCGCGCATGGCCTGGTACTCCGCATCGGAAAGAGTCTGAATGGGCGCAATGGTAATGGAATCGCCGGTGTGCACCCCCATGGGATCCAGGTTTTCGATGGAGCAGACAATCACGCTGTTTCCCGCACCATCCGTCATGACTTCCATTTCAAACTCCTTCCACCCCAGCAGAGACTCTTCGATGAGCACCTCGCTGTTCAGGCTGGCCTCCAGCCCGCGGCACACAATATCGGCAAACTCCTCCGGATTGTGCGCAATGCCGCCACCCGTGCCGCCCAGGGTGAAGCCGGGGCGTATGATAAGCGGCCAGCTCCCGATGGCACCGGCCACGGCTTCGGCCTCCTGCAGGGTATGAGCCGCACCCGAACGGGGCATATCCAGCCCGAGCCCGTTCATCGTTTCCTTGAAAAGCTGTCTGTCTTCCGCGCGGCGTATGGCCGCCGCCGAAGCACCGATGAGCTCCACGTTGTAGCGCTTCAGAACCCCGCTTTCCTCCAGCTCCATAGCCAGATTGAGAGCCGTCTGCCCGCCCAGGGTGGGCAGGAGCGCATCCGGGCGTTCCCGGCGTATGATTTCATGCACGATACCGGCCGTCAAGGGCTCGATGTAGGTTCTGTCGGCCATGTCCGGATCCGTTATGATAGTGGCCGGATTGGAATTAATCAGCACAACCTCATAGCCCTCCTGCCTCAGCACCTTGCATGCCTGGGTGCCGGAGTAATCGAACTCGCAGCCCTGACCGATGATGATGGGGCCGGAGCCTATGAGGAGAATCTTGTGAATATCTGTTCGTCTGGGCATAAGAATGAATAGTCAGTTTTGGGGGGATGCTACAAAATTGGGGAATGGGAAGAGCGGGTGCGGCATCTGCACAATGTCCTGCTTGTATCGGTTTATCCGGTAAAGGTGCTGCACCTTTTCCCGGAACTCCGCACTGCCTTCGTTGAGGCGGATGAGGCGGTCGAGTTCTGCGTATGAGAACCCGAGCCGCTCCTCATCGGAGCATTGCTGCAGGCCATCGGCCGGTGTTTTATGAACCAGGTGGGCGGGCAGCCCCAGCCAATCGCCCAGCGCCCGGACCTCGGTGACGGTGAGGCTTTGTATGGGCGCGTAACATCCGGCATTGTCACCGAACTGGGTTGCGTAACCCACGATATCTTCTGATAAGTTGGAAGTGTTGACGACAAAGGCATGGGGCTCGCACTGGGCAATGGCAAACAGGGCGGACATGCGCAACCGGGCCGGCAGGTTGATAAGGCAGGACTCGCTTATGTCGCAGCGGGGGCGGAGTTCGTCCAGCAAGGCAGAAAAGCATGGGCGGATGTTGACCTCCAGGCTGCGGATTCCCAGTAGTTGCACAACTTCGCGGGCATCGCGGATGTCTGCCTGCAAGCCATTGGGCAAAAGGACACCGAGCACATGTTCCGGGCCGAAGATACGCGCCAGCAGGGCTGCCACAACGGCGGAATCCTTGCCTCCGCTTATCCCGACCACAAACTGCTCAGCCCCGGTCTCTGCCGACCAGAGCCGGAAATGCGCTTCAATAGTCTGAAACACAGACTGCGCATTAAAATAATAGGGGGACACGCTCATGAGTGTTCAATCAGGTTTCGGAAATTGAGGAAGAGGGAGTCAGCATCATGCGGACCGGGAGCCGCCTCCGGGTGGAACTGAATACTGAAGGCCGGTTCCGAACGGTGGCGTATGCCCTCGATGCTGTTATCATTGAGGTTGATATGCGTAAGTTCCAGAGAGGATGGCAAATCCCGCAAGGCGAAATTATGATTCTGACTGGTGATATCCACGCGACCGGTCTGCACATTCAGCACCGGATGATTGCAACCGTGGTGCCCGAAGGTAAGTCTGTGGCATTTGGCACCGCAGGCAAGCCCCAGCAACTGGTGGCCCAGGCAGATTCCCATCAGGGGCACCCTGCCCAGCAATTCGCGGACGGCCTGCTGCGCGTAGCCCAAGGCAGAGGGATCGGCCGGGCCGTTGGAGAGGAAAACACCATCCGGCTGCAGGCTCAGGGCCTCAGCCGCAGAAGTATGAGCCGGGACCACCAGCACCTGCATATCCTGCCGCTGCATGCTCCGCAGGATATTGTATTTGATACCGAAATCATACGCCACGATTCTGTATTTCCCCTGCGGGTTTCTCTCGTATGCAGCCGGAGTGGTCACGCGCGAGGCGTAATCCTGCCCGTCCAGTCCTTCCCAGGCCGCAGCATGCGCTATAGCGGTGGCTTCATCCATGGGAACTTCACTGACATGAAGATAGGCACGCTGGGTGCCGTGTGAGCGCAGGTGCAGGGTAAGCGCGCGCGTATCCACCCCGGCAATGGCGGGTATACCATGGCGGAGCAGATAGCTTTGCAGCGATTCCTCTGCCCTGTAATTGGCGGGCGGATTCAGTTCCTGCACGACGAGCCCGTTCAGAAAGCAGCCCCGGGATTCAGCATCCTGCGCCGCGCAGCCGTAATTTCCGATTTCCGGTGAAGTGAGGGTCACAATCTGCCCGGCATAGGATGGGTCGGTCGCGATTTCCTGGTAGCCGGTCATGCCGGTGTTGAAGACCACTTCTCCCGGTGCATCCACCGGGGCACCCACGGAGTACCCCCTGAACACCGTGCCATCTGCCAGAGCCAGGAAGGCACGCCGTTCCCTCTTTTCTTTCCATCTGTATTCCATATCAATAGGTTCGTTCATTCTTATTCTCTACAAAGTTCACCAGAGCCCGATTGGCTACCCGGTACCCGCCCGGTGTGGGATACCGCCCCGTAAAGTACCAGTCACCGCTGTGGTGCGGGCAGCATTCCCGCAGCGCGGTGCAGCTCTGAAACACCACCTGCACCTCGGCCCGCATTTCTTCCGGAGTGAGGAGCCGGGCAATCTCTGCAATCAATTCCTCATCCGGGATGGCGGCATAAACCATAGACAGGCAATTGATACAGCTCTGCTTTTGTTGCAATTGCGCGCGGGCGCAGTCGTAGGCACGCATGAGCGTCTGCACATCATTTTTCCTCCGCAGAAGGGATACCGCTGCCCGGAACGCAATCAATTCACCGGCGGTGGACATGTCGATACCATAGCAATCCGGGTACTTGATGGGAGGAGCCGTGCTGGCAACGATGATTTTGACCGGGTCCAGACGGTCGAGCATGGGGAGGATGGCGTCCCGCATAGTGTTGCCGCGCACAATGGAATCATCCAGGACCACCAGCGTATCTTCTCCCGGTTGCACCAGACCGTAGGTCAGGTCATACACATGCCGGTACAAATCGCGACGACTGGCGGCATCTGCAATGAAGGTGCGCAACTTGGCATCCTTCACGGCAATCTGCCCGGAGCGCATGCAGGTGCCACGCTCAGCAGCCAGGCGCATGAGTTCCTCCTGCAGCCCGAAAAAACCGACTCTGGCAGAGTTGGGGATATAGCTGAAGAAGGTATGAGCCAGGTCATCCCTGACTGCCTGCAGCAGTTGCGGCATGAGGTGGCGCCCCAGATTGCGGCGCTCCCGGTGAATGTCCGCATCATTCGGGCGCGAGAAATAGATGCGCTCGAAGACGCAGCCGCGGGGCTCGGCTTCCGGCAGACAGTCGGTGACCTCCAGCCGGCCGTCCGCGGTCATCACAACAGCTTTTCCGGCGGGCAGTTCCATCACCTCCCCGGTCGTGCAGTTGAAAGCCGCCTGTATTGCCGGGCGTTCACTGGCTACCACAAACACCTCATCATCGAAATAATAATAACCGGGGCGGATACCGTGCGCATCGCGGATGGCAAAGACGGAGCCCGAGCCGGTCATGCCGCAGAGCGTGAACGCACCATCCAGAGGCTGCAGAGCCGCCCGCAGCACCCCGGAAAGATTGACCATTCCGGGGGTGCGGGACTCTTCTCTGTCCAGGTAGTGGGCTATGGTCTGCAACAACAGGTACCCATCTGCATGGCTGGCCGGGTGATGCCCCGTGGCCAGGAAACGCTCATACATTTCTGTATTGGTCGTCAGATTGAAATTCCCGGCCAGCAGGAGCATGCGGCCCAGCTGCGTCGATTCATGCACAAAGGGATAACAGCAACTCACATCGTAACGCCCGAAGGTCGCATAGCGCAGGTGTCCCAGAAGCAGCTCGCTGTGAAATCTCTCCCCATCGCCGACCTGCCGCAGCACATCCGCCAGCGGATTATCGGCAGCCGAGCGTACCAGCTGATAAGCCGGGAGCCCCGGTTCGGGGTGGAGATGCAGCGCCGCTATCCCCGCACCGTCCTGCCCGCGATTGTGCTGCTTTTCGAGCAGAAGGATAAGGCGGCTGAGGCCGTAATTCTCTATACCATATTTCCTTTTGTAGTATGAGAGATCTTTTCTCAGGCGCACCATGGCCACGGCGCATTCATGTTTTAAGGCGTCAGACATAAGCCGGCAGATTACTAATCAGTAAATGAAGAGCATTTCATGGTATTTCGGCAGCGGCCAGTTTTCATCGGCCACCTTCGCCTCCAGTTCATCTACCACGCAACGCAGATTCTGCATGGCCGCCAGTATTTCCTCGTGCAAGCCGCCCAACGCGATGCGCAGTTTATCGCAGTACTGCTGCAGGCTATCCAGGCTCTCGCCCAGGACCGCCGCCTGTGAGCGCAGGGCTTCCAGCCCGGAGCTCACGCCGGTCTCTCGCGCCAGTTTCAGGCTGTTCAGCACCGTGAGGTACTGCTGCTGAACCCCCGGGATAATCTGGCAGGTCGCCATTTCCAGCGCAGTTCTGCCTTCGATGCGAATCTTGCGGTGGTAATCTTCCAGCCCCACCTCGAAGCGGGATTCCAGTTCGCGGCGGCTGAAGACACGGTATTTCTCAAACAACTGTACATTCTCCGGGCTCGTCAGGCACTTGAGCGATTCCATCGTGGTGCGGGTATGCGGCAGGCCGCGGCGCGCCGCCTCCTCCAGCCAGCTCTGCGTGTAGCCATCACCA
>JAFVQN010000008.1 GCA_017504805.1 Akkermansia sp.
CGTTCTGTTCTGCAGCTCCATCATCATTCTGCTTGCAGGTGGGCTGTATGCCCTCGGCGGCCCGCAGATAGCACTACCAAACGCATTGTACAACAATGAAGCGGTTCAGCAATTCTGCCAGTTTGCCAGCGGGTACCAGGTACCTGGTGCCATTACACTCCTGATTTTCATAGTCGGCTGGCTCTGCACCTCATCCTGCGTGAGTGTCGCCATCACAGCCGTCATCAGCTACGGGCTCTGGTATGCCGTCACGGAGTTCTTCACCTACATTGTACATCTCTGGGCCCGCGGCTCCTCCCCCGCCATGCCTGAAGCGCTGCAAATGATTCAGAATTCCCCGTGGATTCTCGCTGCGGTCCCCGCCGCATTCTTCCTGATTTACGCCATTCTCATGGCTTTCTTTGAAACCTATATTTTCGAAGGAAACCGAAAGAAAGCCAAGGAATCGCCAAAACAGCCAGAAGCCAAGCCTGCCACCGAAGCGGAGCTCCCCAAAACTCCGGCAGTGGAAGACAAACCCACCAAACCGATTACCAAGACTCGTCCCGTGCTTCTGAAGACTACTCCCATCCCAGAAGTTCCACAGAAAAAGCTCGTAACCAAGCCCGCTGAACCCAAAAAAGACAAGCCCGAGTTGAAAACGGAAGAAGTTCCTGCCAAGGAAGAGGCTCCCGCCAAGGACGAGGCTCCTGCCAAGGAAGAAGCTCCTGCCAAGGAAGAAGCTCCCGCCAAGGAAGAAGCTCCCGTCAAGGAAGAGGCTCCTGCCAAGGAAGAAGCTCCCGCCAAGGAAGAAGCTCCCGTAACTGAGGCAGAAAAGAAGGACTAGTAAACGGCCCTCATGAAAGATTACGCCAACCCGCTTCTGCTGCTGATTGTCATCGGGCTGCTTTCATGGAAAATCACCATGAGCATCGAAGCACCCGCGGCGGTGGAAGTGTGGTTGCTCACCCTGTGTGTTTCGGGATGCCTGGTAAACGGGCTTCTCGCTGTAGCGAGGGCGCTTTCCAGGCGTCCGGCGCTCATGGCAGTGGTCTGGAGTGTTGTCTATCTGGTGCTGGGGAGCGGGGCCTGGGTCACGCTCCGGCAGGAGCAGGATTACAGCACTGAAATTGCCGCATACAACGCACTCCATACCCGCCGGACCAGTGAGGGTGGCAGTCCCTTCACCCTGTGTGACGCAGAGGGGCGCACCCTGTTGGAACTGGCTGCCATTCTCAACAAAAAGATGGCGGTGCAAAGATACCTGAGCCTCCCGGAAGCGAGGGAATCAACCGCTATTATCAGGAAAGCCGCCGTTCTTGCAGCGGAAAACGGACGTTACGATATTCTCCGTATAATAGCCAGGCAGCCCGGGGGATTTGATTTCAACCAGACAGCCGATGGACTCACTCCGCTCATAGCAGCGGTGCTCCACAACCGCACCAGGACAGTCCACGTGCTGGTTGAGCTCGGTGCGAATCCCAACGTGAGCGATGCCAGCGGCATCACGCCCATTATGCATGCGGTTGTCGATGAAAATCGTCCCATCGTCCGAGTACTGATGCAGCTTGGAGCTGACCCATCCATCAGGGACGCAGCCGGACGCGACGCCTTCAGCTGCTCCCGCACGGAGGCGATGGACGACATCCTGAAGCAGCCCCGCCAATGACGGATATTCCGCTTGCATCCGGCCCCATGTTTGTCTAAACTAACCACATGAAAGAGCAAGCGTTCATCGTGAGCGGCATGAGCTGTGCCGCCTGCTCTGCAAGAGTGGAAAAAGTCGTCGCAGCCCTACCCGGAACCCAGGCAGTGCAGGTCAATCTCCTCACCCGCAGCATGAAGGTGAGCTACGATGAGAGCAGGCTCTCGGCAGCAGCCATTATGGCCGCGGTCGAACAGGCAGGATACGGAGCTCAGCTGGCCGGCGGAAATGAGACGGCCGCCCGTGGAGACGACAAAGCTATCCGCCGCCGGCTGCTCGGCTCTTTTCTGTTTCTGCTGCCCATGGTGGTGCTGCACCACAGCTCCGGCAGCAACGAATCCCTGCTGGCGCAGATGCTGCTTCTGCTGCCTATCCTGTGGTTGAACCGGAAGTTCTTTATCTCAGGCTGGCAGGCCGCACTGCACCGGGCCCCCAATATGGATACACTCATCGCCCTGGGAGCCGGAGCAGGAATCCTGTATAGTCTGATTGATTTCACCCTGCTGCACCAGGGCGCCGCCTACCTCGAATCTGCCGGCATGATTCTCACACTCATCACCCTGGGTAAGTGGATGGAAAGCCGCGCCACTCGTCACACCGGCGCCGCCCTTGAGAAATTGAAAGCCCTGCTGCCGCAGACCGCCGTCGTACAGCGAGGGAATAAGGCAGAAACCATCCCGGCTGAGCAGGTGCAGGCAGGCGACCTGCTGGTCCTGGCCGCCGGATGCCGCATTCCCGTGGACGCCGTCGTGACAGAAGGCATCTCGAGTATTGATGAATCAAGCCTCACCGGCGAAAGTATGCCTGTGCTCAAACAGAGGGGCGACAAGGTATACGCCGGCAGCATCAACGGCAACGGCACTCTGCACGCAAAGGCCAGCTGCACCCGCTCCGAATCCACTCTCAGCGACATCATCCACCTCGTCGGAGAGGCTGCGGCAGCCAAAGCTCCCATCGCGCGTCTTGCAGACCGTATTTCCGGCATCTTCGTACCTCTGGTCGTGGGGATTGCAGTACTCACGGCGGCGATCTGGCTCATCTCCGGGGCCAGTCTTTCCTTTGCCATGGGATGTGCCATTGCCGTGCTGGTAGTCTCCTGCCCGTGTGCTCTGGGACTGGCCACCCCGGTAGCCATCATGGCAGGCGCCGGTAAAGGAGCCGAAAACGGCATTCTGTTTCGGGATGCCACCAGCATGGAACAAGCTCGCCGCGCCACTGCCATCATTCTGGACAAGACCGGCACCATCACCGCCGGTCACCCCATCGTCACCGCCATCATTCCGGCAGAAGGCACCAGCCGCCAGGAACTGCTGCAACTTGCCTGCACCCTGGAGCAGAGCAGCACACACCCCCTGGCCCACGCCATCCGCAAAGCAACGGCCGATTTCCGCCCGGAATCTGCGGCGGAGCTTGAATACATCCCAGGCCGCGGCATTGTCGCAGAAGTCGGCTCAGACCCCTGCCTGGCGGGCAATGCGGAGCTGATGAGTGAACACGGCATTTGCCTTCCCTCTGCTCCGGACGGCACAGCCACTCCGCTTTACTTTGCCCGGGCTGGTCGCTATCTGGGTATGTTCTGCGTGACCGACCCGGTCAAGGCAGACAGCGCTGCAGCCATTGCCTGCATGCAACGGGCGGGTCTCCGAGTGCTGATGATGAGTGGCGACCGGGAATCCACCGTCAGCACCGTAGCAAAGCAGGTAGGAATTCAGGAATACTACGCCGGGGTACTGCCACAGGATAAGGAGCAGAAAGTCTGCCAGCTGCAGCTGGAAGGATACTGCGTGGCCATGGTAGGCGACGGCATTAATGATTCTCCAGCTCTCACCCGGGCAGATGTAGGCATCGCCATCGGCGCCGGCACGGACGTAGCCATCGAAAGCGCCGGTATCATCCTGGTCCGCAGTGAGCTGAAAGACGCCGTAGCAGCGCTGAAGCTCAGCCGGGCGGTTATCCGTACCATCCGCCAGAACCTCTTCTGGGCCTTCTTTTACAATGTCCTCACCATTCCGCTGGCCGCTGGCCTGTACTACCCCCTCACCGGCTGGCTGCTCAGCCCGGGTGTCGCGGCAGCCGCCATGAGTCTCAGCAGCCTGTTTGTGGTGTGCAACGCCCTGCGGCTGCGTCACTGCCGGCTCACGCTTCCACCTCATTCATCCATCCCGACCATGAACACTATTACCATCTCTGTCATCGGCATGATGTGCCCTCACTGCGAACGCCACGTTACCCAGGCTCTGGCCGCTCTTCCCGGCATCACCGAAGTGAAGGCCGACCACAAGAGCGCCACGGTTACCCTCACCTGCGAAGGACCGGCAGATGAAGCCACCCTGGCCGCCACGGTACAGCAGGCCGGCTACGAATACAAGGGGATGATCTGAAATCGGCCTCAGCTTTCCTCGTAATCCCGAATCAGCTCCACAAAGGCACGCAGATGATTGGCCCGGAGCCACGGGCCTACGCCTTTGATGCGAGAAGCCGCCTCCATGGTGGTAGGTTTCAGTGTGGCCAGCGCCCGCAGCGTCTCGTTGTGCATAATGCGGAAGGCAGGCATCTGGAATTCAGCAGCCAGGTCCCTGCGGAGTTCGGCCAGGTGCTCGTACAATTCCTTGTCCATGCGGCCCAGGCCCATGCTCTGCAAGAGCTGGCGCGTGCGCTCCTGTCGAGCGGCGGCGGGTTTCAACAGCGTAGAAGCACCGCACCAACCGCGGCGCGACATACGCGGCACGCTGCGGTTCTGCATCACCTCCTCACCCTTCGGCGTCAGCGTGATAAGAGGCATCTCGCCGCCTGTGGTCTGCAGAAGCCCCGCCTCCGACATCGCGCGGAATAGTGCTTTCATCCGGGCATCGGGAAGCTCCTTCAGGATACCATAAGTTGAAAGTGACGTGAGATACTGGTGCATGGAGGCATTTCTGGCACCGCGCAGCATGTCCATTATCTTGCCACGGCCGTAGATAGCCACCCACTCGCCCTGAGGTCCGCGTCGGGAAGCTCTCGCCACACCGGCCAGAGCCTTGCGCACCGTCAGCAGTTCCTCGTCCGCCAGGTCCTCGCGTTCGCCGTCGTCGGCAGCAGAGCAAGCATCGCAATGGCCGCAGGGCTCTGTATTCGTCTCGCCGAAGTAATCCAGAATCCACTGCTGACGGCAACCGGGAGAATACGCAAAGCGGGTCATGGCCTCAATCTTGAGGTGATCCCGCCGGGCTTTTTCCTCCAGGCTGGCACGGTCTATATCCAGGCACTCAAAGTTCAACTCCGGGTTCAGCAGGCGGGTTCCCTTCGTCAACTGACCAGGCACATCGAAACGCTGAATGGCCCCGGCGTGAATCAGACACGAAAGCGCCGTGCCCACGGCCATCGGGTTCGCTTCCTTTCCCAGGCGTTCCGACATCGCATCCACCGTAATATGCAGCTCATGCGTTGTCGGGTCGCACTCGAAACGCAGCATGTTATACAACGAGCGAATCAGGGTTATCGGCGGGTTGCTGCCCTCAAAGAAGAACTCCTGAGTCTTGAGATCTGCGTGATTGAACAGCAGTTCACAGGCGGCGGGTTCGCCATCGCGCCCGGCTCGGCCGGCTTCCTGGTAATATGCCTCCACGCTGCCGGGTATCTCAAAGTGCAGCACAAATCGCACATCTGACCGGTCTATACCCATACCGAAAGCATTAGTGGCTACCACCACATCCGCCCGGCCGGAAACAAAGGCGTCCTGAGAGAACTCGCGTTCTTCATCGGTCATTCCGGCGTGGTATGCAACAACATTGACATGGCGGGAACTCAGTTCCTCAAAAACAAGCATCACATTCTTTCGCGTGGAGCAATAGATGATTCCTTTCTTCCACCGCTCAATCATCCTGTGCATGCGCTCAAACTTGGCTTTCCGGCTCTCGCAGTGCGTGATGGCAAAATCCAGATTTTCACGGCCGAACCCGCTGATCACCACCGCAGGCTCCTTCAGCTGGAGAGTCTGAAGAATATCCTCGCGCACATGAGCCGTAGCAGTCGCCGTCAGTGCCACGGTCTGCGGATAGCCCAGCGACTCCCGCACACGCCCCAGTCGCAGATAATCCGGTCGGAAATCATGGCCCCACTGGCTCAGACAGTGCGCTTCATCCACCGCCAGCAGAGCAATTTCCATACCGCGCAGCAGGTTCATGAAACCTTCCTGAGCAAAGCGTTCCGGCGCCACGTAGAGAATCTTCAACTCTCCACCGCGCAGGGCTTGCATCACCTGGCGGTATTCCTCCGCACCCAGCGATGAGTTCACCGCTGCGGCAGGAATCCCCCGGGCCTGCAGGGCATCCACCTGATCTTTCATCAGGGCGATAAGTGGTGATACCACTACCGTGAGACCAGGCCGGCAGAGCGCAGGCAACTGGTAGCAGAGCGACTTGCCTCCGCCGGTCGGCATGATGCCCATGGCATCCCGACCGGCGAGTATTGACTGCACCACTTCATCCTGCCCGGGGCGTAGCGCATCGAAACCAAAATAGGTCCGAAGCGCCTCCTGAGCATCTGCTATCTCACGAAACGCTGCCATGATGCGCCCATTGTATCGTATAGACGCACCGCAGGCAAGCCGTAATTACGCCCGGCACATCAGCATAGCCAGCAGGGCTGCCGCAGCTCCGCTCCAGTTCAGAGAAAAGCGTTTCGGAGCTTCAGGCGGCAGAAGTGCCTTCAATCTGGCATTGCGCTTGAAACGCCATGTCCTGCGGCGCGTAGCCTGGTGCAAACGGCAACGGATATAGGAAACGACAGTATTCTTATGTTCGATTTCAGGTATCATAGGGGTATGGGTAGAATCAGTTTTATTGCTGCCCCCTGCCCCGATTACTCCGCACCTCGACTGTTATGCCGATGATGCTGGCTCATTTTCGGGTAGTCAGGGAGAGTCAACACTTGTATCCTAACAAACAAATTATGCTGAAGCAAGCTTAAATTTCAACATCTCTGAATTTATTGCGATACGGAGATGATACAACCGCCATGTTTCAGGGAGCTTCCGCAACCGGGAAAAGGCCCGATACGCCTATTGCAGGGAGCCCGCAGCATAATCGGCAGCCATGAGACCGGCGCCGATGATACCGGCATCTGCCCCGAAATGAGCAGGCAGCAGGCGCAGATGCTCATAATGCACCGGGAACAATTGCTCTTTCAAGCACTCACGCAGGGGTGTAAAGAGCAAATCGCCAGCCCTGGCCACCCCGCCGCCGATGATGCAGGCATCCGGCACAAAGGCGTACATCATATTCATGATGAGGCACCCCAGTTTTTCGGCAAAAGCGCGGTACATCTGCTGCGCAACAGGGTCGCCGGCCCGGGCGGCCAGCTCCAGGCGGTAGGGTGTACAATCCTCCAGTGATTTCTGCACACCCGCCTCGGCATAGCGGGCCAGCGCATCCGCCGTGAACTCATTGTGCCCGATGTATTCCTCGACCGCACCGCGGTTACCGAAGGGTCCCACGCGGCCTTTGAAATCAATGCTGGTCTGCCCGAGCTCAGCGCAGGAAACATTGCGTCCACGCAGCATGCGGTTATGAACCACTATGCAGCCACCGATGCCGGTACCCAGGGTCAGACAGAGCAAGCTCTCCAGGCCTCTTCCGGCGCCCAGCTTCCATTCTGCGTATCCCATGCAGTTGGCATCGTTATCCAGCACAACGGGAAGCTGCAGCTCGCGCTCCATCACCTCACGCACCGGCACCTGGTGATTCCAGACCGGCACATTGGTGAGCTGATAGAGAACGCCCTTGTAGAAATCGACCCAGCCAGGCATACCGAGCCCCACCGCAGCCACGCGCGGATACCTGCGCTGAAGCGTCTTCATCGTAGCGCACATGGCTGCCATGATGGACTCCGGGCTGTCAAACTCCGGGGTAGGTAGCGGCTCCGCCTTATCCACCAGCTCAGCGCCGCGGGTCACACCTATCTTGATACTCGTACCGCCGAAATCGACAGCAATGGCCAATTGCTCACTCATGCGGGTATTATAGCCTCAGCCAGCAGTCCGGGCAAGCTATTTATCCCATACAAATCACCGTAAATCACACCAGATGGCACGGTGGTCAGAGGCTTTATCCGCAGCCGGGATATCAATGATACCGCCCTGCCCGCGCATGCGCTCACGGAGGGTAGGATTAACAAAAATCTGGTCATAAACACAGTACTCCCTGCCGCGCTTGAAGTAGAGTGTCCATTCCTCACCGCGGGAATCCTCAGGAGACAGGCGGCGCAAGGCGGCGTCTTCCGAAAGTCCTTGCAGGAGAATCTGCGGTGCGGCATCGGATGGGCCATCATTCCAATCGCCGAACACGAGCAGCGGCAGTCCCTTCTGACTGCGCACAATGTGCTGGACGTGCTGCGCCAGAGTATAAGCTTCCTGCTTGCGGAGGGATGCTGCAGCCCCGGCATTGTCTGCCACGCGTGATTTCAGATGAGCCCCGAGAATCCGGTACAGGCGCCCATCATCCAGGCGAATCGTGACATCAAGTATACCGCGCAGCATCTTCCGGCGCTTCTGCTGGTACAACCTCACCGTCTCCTGCGAGTGATCCTGCACAATGGGGTGTACCGACAACAAAGCCAGAGCGCGGTCCTCTCCCTGGCAGGGCAAGACCCGGAAATAGGGAAAATCCAGTCCACGGGCAGCAAGCCGCGACCGCAGATCCTGAAGGGCCAGCGGCCCGCCTATTTCAATCAAGCCCACAACACTGGCACCAGAGCTTGCAATGACATCCGCCACAGCCTCCCGCGATTCCAGCGGCTTGGGTTTCAGAACAAAGCGGGATCGGCTTGTCTCACCCTCCACAAAGTAATTCTGCACATTATGCATGAGAAAGCGGACAGGCTTGCCAGACTTGGGAATGGCATCGATGTCCACCTGTTTCAGCAGCGGCGCTGTATGGGCCAGTTCGGCAGGAAGTGATTGCGCTGCCGGCGCGGGTTCACCACCCACGCCAGAAGACACGGGCGCGGCATCCAGCCAGCGCAGCACCGTAGCATCCCCGCCAAAGCGCTGCACAAGCATGCCCGCCACCAGCAGCACAAGAAAGAGGAGCAGAAGGTCTCTGCGAAACAGTTTGCCCCATCTTGTCATGGCTGAGAAAAACGCCCCCGGGTTGGTGATGTTTTACAGGCACCCCCCATCCAGCCATTCGGCCACCTGGGGTGCTGCATAGGTGAGAATCATATCAGCACCGGCGCGGCGAATAGAAAGCAGGGCCTCGAGCATGCACTGCTTCTCATCCAGCCATCCGGAGGCTGCTGCGGCTTTCACCATCAGATACTCACCGCTCACATGGTAAGCGGCGATGGGCAGAGTCGTTGCACGGCGCATCCCGGCTATCACGTCCAGATACAGTGTAGCAGGCTTGACCATCAGGAAATCTGCCCCCTCTGCGGCATCCAGAGCGGCCTCGCGCAGAGCTTCACGCACGTTTCCGGGGTCCATCTGGTAGGTCTTCTTATCGCCGAACTTAGGAGCACTACCCAGAGCCCCGCGGAACGGCCCGTAAAAGGCAGAGGCATATTTGGCCGTATAGCTCATGAGCGATACGTTCGTGAATCCCTCATCATCCAACGCTGCGCGCAGCGCTGCGATGCGGCCGTCCATCATATCGCTGGGAGAAATGATATCTGCACCCGCTCGCGCATGGCAGAGCGCCTGGCGGCAGAGCGCTTCCACGGTTTCGTCATTCAGGATTTCATATGAACCGTCCGCATACTCTCGCACCAGGCCGTCCTGGCCGTACGAATTGAAGGGGTCCAGCGCCACATCCGTCATCACGCAGAGCTCCGGCACTGCCGCCTTGATAGCCTGTATGGCTCGCGGCACCACCCCATCCGGATTCCAAGCCTCGGTCCCCGCGGCATCCTTCTTCACCTCCGGCACCACCGCAAATAAATCCACACAGGGAATCCCCAGGGCATACAGCCGGCGGCATTCCTCCACAATTCCCCGAACACTCCATCGGGTACACCCCGGCAGGGATTCAATGGGCGTGTCCTCATCGCCCTCCTGCACAAACATGGGGTAAATCAGATTGGCTGCAGAGAGCGTGGTCTCTCGCATAAGGCCGCGAACGGCGGCAGACTTGCGATTGCGGCGCGGGCGAATGGGCAGATTCATCATATCGCCGCTCAGATTAGCATTTTTCCCCGGAAAAGTAAAGATAACGCCGCTGTCAGCATGAAAAATCCGATAATGCCGGGCAGTCTGGCATTCAGGCCAGCACCTGCAAAAGCCGTGTCACAGGCAGACCGATAACATTATCCAGGTCACCCTCAAATCGTTCGATAATCAACTCGCCATATTCCTGGATGGCATAGGCACCCGCTTTATCGAAAACATTGACCAGGCTCATATAATGACGGATAGCCGCCACATCCAGCGGGCGGAATGTCACATGGCTGATTTCTGCAAAATCACGGCGCTCACCATCTGGCATGAATACTGCCACAGCGGTGCAAACGCAGTGAGTGCGCCCCTGCAGGCGCAGCAGCATTTCCACCGCCTCATCTTCATCCGCTGGCTTGCCCAGGGGCAGATTATCGATAAAAACAAGTGTATCAGCCCCGATGACGAGTTCTCCAGGAAACTCTGCCGCCACCGCGGCAGCCTTGGCAGCGGCATTGACCGCGCAGAGTTCCTGCGGCGCCATGCTGGCGTCGTGGACTTCATCGGTATCACGCACCTCGACCCGGAACTCAAGACCGGCACGGGTCAGAAGCTCTCGCCGCCGCGGAGACTGAGAAGCAAGAATCATCATTTATCCAGGGGTGACATGCGGTCCAGCACGCGGCGGCGCACTTCATCCGGCAACTCATGGATACCCTGAATGGTTGTACCAAGCAGGCTTGCTGCCTCAGCGCGGCATGCATCACGGTCAGAAACGGATTCAAACTCAAGCCCGACCAAGGCGCGACCCACCTGTTCACCGGAGTAGCGGTAGTTGAAATAGCACAGATTGGCATACTTGCCCATCACACGCATAAACTCAGAGAAAGCACCGGGACGCTCCGGGAACTCAATCACAAAGAAAACCGGATGCGTCAGACGCTCACGATCATAGGAAATCATACGAAAACGCACGTCGTCATGATTCGTGACATCGCGGGCCTCCAGGCCTTTCGTCTCCAGAGCCCGGTCAATCTCGGCGAACTGCTCATCCGTTGCCAGCACTCCGAACACCGGCAGCTGAATTCCATCTGCCACGCGCCCGTACTGCACATCTGTAAGCTGGACCCCGGAGGGGATGCTCTCCAGATACTTGAGAATCTGACCGCGCTTCGTCTCCATGGGAATCTGCAGGAACTTCTCGTGGCGGTTGCTTTCCTGCACGCCTGCCCGGCTGGCCACAACGCCCATCTGCGCAAAGTCCATGTTAGCGCCGGATAGCACAACCAGACATTTTTCACCAGGTTTGATATTGCCTTTGTTCCAATCCTGCAGAAGCGCTGCCAGCCCCATAGCACCGGAAGGCTCGGTAATCACGCGCAACCCGTTCCAGAGCGAACGTATAGCCTTGCAGACCTCCTCGTTGGTAATTGTCACAAAACCATCCAGCAACTCGCTGCAAAGCTGGCTGGTGAGTTCACCGGCAGTGCGCACAGCCGTGCCATCGCAGAACACATCCACATACGGCAGAGTCTTACGCTCACCGCTCTCTACGGCCAGCTTCATGGAAGCCTGATTCACCCCTTCCACGCCGATGCACTTGCACTCCGGCCAGAATTTCCTGAACCAGCAGGCACAGGCCGCAGCCAGACCACCACCGCCTATCTGGAGGTAAACGCGATCAAACGGACCCTGCCCGCTCATCACCACTTCATCAGCCAGAGTCCCCTGCCCACCCATGGTGAACAAATGGTCATAAGGATGCACAAACGTGAGGTTATGAGCATCGGCATACTCATGAGCCGCATGCGAGGCGGCATCATACGAATCGCCCACCAGCACAATTTCCACCTGCTCGCCGCCGTGCATGCGCACTGCATTCTGCTTCACCTCCGGAGTGGAGCGAGGCATGAAAATATGCGCCTTGCAGCCAAGACGCCTGGCAGCGAGAGCCACGCCCTGACCGTGATTGCCGGCCGACGCCGCCACCACGCCTCTGGTCCGCTGCTCAGGGGTAAGCTTAGCCATGCAGTTGTACGCCCCGCGCCATTTATACGCCTTAATCGGACCCAGGTCTTCACGCTTAGCATAAACAACCGCGCCCACCTCAGGCAGGCAGATTTCCTGCAGAGGAGTGGGGGAACCTACGGCATACACGCGCTGACGCGCCTGTAATATCTCATCGAAAAGCTGCTCCTTCAGTGTGCTCATGGCTCTGTGCTTGGTATTCTATACGCATCCGGGGGGCTTTGGCAAGCGCGGATTGCGTACATAACGAAGAATCGCGTATTATTCAAACGAAAGCCCCGCCGCCCCTGCCCGGTACTGCGTTACAGGGGGAATGATGGACCGGGGGAATGATGTATTTGTTGCAGCGGGCTGATTTCCGGTTTACTCTCCTGGACTCGCCGGCGTGCATGCCGCGCTCCCGGTGCAACACAACTGATTATTGCTCCGGCAATTAAAGAATATTGCTTGGACTCAACGACAAATTGGAATTTGGCGAGCCGCAGGCGAGCGGAATTCTGAGCCCCGCCTACTGGCGGGGCGGTAAGTACACTAGCCCAGGGCGTACCTGTCTCGGCGTAGCCCGCAGGGCGAAGACGGA
>JAFVQN010000027.1 GCA_017504805.1 Akkermansia sp.
CTGGATTGATGGCAATGCCATTGCTGTATTTACCGCCATTGGTATGTGCTGGAGCGGCTACCTGAGCACCCACACCGCCATGCTTGATACCCTGGGCTACCGCCACCTCACCTCCAAGGCTATCTGGGCCCACACCATCGGTGGCCTTTGTGCCGCTATCGTTGCCCACTGGGTGTATGTGATTTACACCGTAATGTAATAAATCGTCTCCTATTTACAGAAAACCTAAAGAAGAACTATGAAGAAACTGATACCCGTAATGATGCTGTTGGCTCTGGGGCTGAGCTCCTGCGCAGTGAAGACCGTGAGCCGCAAGGAGCTGCTTACCCCGACGCTTTCCACGGCTATGGACCATACCGAGCTGACGGATATGAAGTACTACGGTGCTGATGCCGAGTACGACTACTTCACCCGTGGCTATACCCGCTACCGCGTGCTGAAGAGCGAGAACTGCCTGCCTGAGAGTGCCCGCTTCACTTTCAACAACTGGCAGGGAGGCAAGCTTTACCGCGATTGCCTGAAGGAGGCCGCCAGCACCTCGCTGACCTCCAAGCTTCAGGGGCTTCTTAACGGCGCCACGCTGAACGGAACTACGGCTCAGACTCTGCCCAGCACTACGCCGACCACAACCACGCCTGCCGCAACTCCGGCCTATACCCCGAAGACGGAAACCGGCAAGGCTATTCAGGGGCTGTTGCAGACGCTCAAGACCAACTCTGCTGCTCAGTAAGCGGAGCGAGCCACAGACTGAATCCTTACGCCAAATCCCTGATTGCTCTGCAGTCAGGGATTTGGCTTGCGCATTGATCGCGGGGGGCTTTCAATAATCAAAGCCATCGCTCTGCCGCAGGTCATCGAGCGATATGTAGGGCACCAGCTCCATATCGGCATGGCTGAAGCCGGCAGGCAGGTTGCTTTCGGTGATGAGCGTGAAGCGCGGCAGGTAGAATGAGTGCGCAGATTCCTGGTTGAGCGAACTTGCCGGGGTGATGGCTATCGTCCTGCCTGCGGATTCCGCTGCAATGCGAGCCCAGATGGCCCGGAGCAGCACCGGGTAGCCCAGGTAATTCTGGCTGATGGAACTCGGATAGAGCAGCGCAAGGTCTGGTTTCAAATCGCGTTGCAAGGCGTTTCTGGCAGCGGAGGAATCCAGCAGACCGCTCTTTTTATCCAGCATGCCGCCCGGGCAGATGATGTTGTGGGGCAGGGCTCCTGCGGTCAGTTCGGCCAGAATTTTCGGTGAGTTGGTGATGAGGGTGCAGGTCATGTCCCTGAGCATCGAAACAAAGACCAGAGAAAGCGGCGCTGCGTCCAGATAGATGCGCATGCCCGGTTGTATACGTTTGAGCGCATGTTGCAGCATCTGGCAGTCCGGACGGGTGGAGGTATCTGCCCCGGCGCGGGGGACAATGTAGCGGGCGCCACCATGCACTCGCTGCAGCAGCCCCTGTGCCTGCATGTCGACCAGGTCGGTGCGGATGGTTTCATCCGTTACTCCCAGCTCCCGGGCCAATCTGGCGGAGCGGATGCTTCCTTCCTGCTGCAGGATGCGAAGAATATAGGCGCGTCTCTCCTGTGGCACGTACATGGGGCGGTCAGCGTTGGAAATCAGGGCTGGAAAGTGGCGGCAAATTCATCCAGCCGGGTGATGAGCACCCCGGCGGCTTCGCTGAATACGGCGGCTATATCCTCGTTCACTTTGCGGCACTGGGCGCAGAGCTCCAGAATCAGTCTGTGGATAATCTGTACACGGCGGCTGGCCAGATCTACCGGGAAGGAGGGCTGGCGGGTGAGCAGAATCGTGGCCAGTATGTAGGAAACCACACCAGCGTAGCGCTTGACGAAAGCCTCCGCCTCGGCCTTGCCGGCGTTCTCCTGCACCATTACGTGCTTCTGCACCAGGGCGGTGAGCCGGGAGGTCTCCATGAAAAGCTGGTGGCGCATGGCGCTTTTGACAGCCTTGGCATGTTCCGGTTGCACGAAGTCAAGCACGTCCCATTCACGCTGGGTTCCGGGCTCAGGCGGCATGTGGGCCTCATCTTCCGCGGCCATCTGGTTGAGCAGGTCGTTGCGGTCCATCACATAAGCTTCCGACATCTGCCCACCGGTTTCGTAGCGGTATTTGGCTGCAATGGTCGGGTGGATGGCCATGTAGGCTTCTGCCCGGTTCAGCCGCATATCCCAGGAGCAGGAGGGGAGCTTCTCTTCCTGAATCATCAGCATGGAGGGCCCCAGGAATTTGCGGACATTGAGCGAGACATGGTCGCGCAGCGCTTCCATATTCAGGAATGCCTGCGTGTTGGCTTCCTCCCAGCTCATGTTCCACTGGGGCAGTGAGAGCTCGTAGTTGAAATCTGCGGTTTCAATCAGGATGCGGGTGTCACGCTGCACAAAGAATTCAATAGAGAGCAGGTTGGCCAGTGCCCGGCGGTTGTCGGGTTCCGGCATGCGGCGTGAGAGGGTGATATCGCCCGCCTGCACCAGCCCCTTTGCGTGGTTGCGCAGCTGGCTCAGTACCGGGTGATCCGTCGTTTGTTTGTGGGTAGTCTGCAGGTTGGTGAATGTCACCCGGCAACCGGCGATGTCCGGCAGGCAGTTCCCTTCCAGGATGATGTCGATGGGCTCGCCGCCATCTATTCCCCAGAAGGTGAGATGCGTTACCCCCCGCGAGGTGTTATCAATAACACCTCGTTCAATCAGGGGGGTAATCAGGGCGAGCATAGCTGAGGGGAAGGTCTGTTTTATTTGCTGCTGGGGGCGGGCAGACTCGCGGCCAGCGCGGCCACGGCCTCAGGGGCGTTCATGAGCTCCACCACGGCGTCCCACTTGCCCTGCATGAGCGCTTCGCGCGGCTCGGCGGGCATGGCGATGGGGAAGCTGGCGGTGGCACAGCTCAGGGTCATGCTTGCCAGGTCCACCGTCCATTGGGTATCCGGGGAAGTGGTGGTGATTTCCATGGCGCGGGCCAGATCCTCGCGACTGGCGCGTACGCAGGGCAGACCGATGCCGCTGCTGTTGCCGAAGAAGATTTCGGCAAACGTCTCAGCCACAATGGCCTGAATACCGCTGCGCTTGATGGCTTGCGGCGCGTGCTCGCGTGAGGAACCGCAGCCGAAATTCTCGCCACCCAGGATGATGGTGGCGCCGGCATGCTGCGGGGCATCGATGGGGTGGCCCTTGGAGGAACCGTCGGCATTGAAGCGCTCATCGTAGAACATGGTGCCGGCCAGTTCATCAAAGGTGATGCACTTAAGAAAGCGGGCGGGGATGATGCGGTCGGTATCCATATCCGCCCCGGCCACGGGAACGGCCTTGCCGCTGATGCTGATAATCTTGGTAAGAGGCATGTGTGTGAAAGGGGATTGGGGGTTATTGGATATCGAAGACTTCGCGGGCATCTGCCACAGTGCCGGTGATGGCAGCAGCTGCTGCCATGATCGGGCTCATGAGCAGGGTGCGGCCGGTGGGGCTGCCCTGGCGGCCCTTGAAGTTGCGGTTGCTGGTGCTGGCGCAGATCTGGTCGCCCACCAGCTTATCCGGGTTCATGGCCAGGCACATCGAGCACCCGGGCAGGCGCCACTCAAAGCCGGCTTCGCGGAATATCTGGGCAATGCCTTCCTGCTCGCACTGCAGGGCGGTCATCTGCGAGCCCGGCACGGCCAGCGCCTTGATGCCCGACTTCACCTTGCGGCCCTTCAGGTAGGGAGCCACGGCGCGGAAGTCGGTGATGTGACCGTTGGTGCAGGAACCGATGAAGACCACATCTACCGGAAGTCCCTTGATGGGCTGCCCTGGGGTGAGCTTCATGTACTCCAGTGCGGTGGTGTAGGCCTTGCGGCCTTCCTCATCGCGGGCCTGTTCCGGGGAGGGTACGGTGCCGCCTACTCCGATGTTCATATCGGGGGAGATACCCCAGGTCACAGTGGGTTCAATTTCCTCGGCGGGGATGATGACCACGTCGTCGTACTCGGCATCAGCATCAGAGGCAAAGCTCTTCCAGCGCTCCACGGCGGCATCCCATGCCTCGCCCTTGGGTGCGTAGGGACGGCCCTTCAGGTATTCGAAGGTGGTTTCGTCCGGGTTGATGTAACCGCAGCGGGCAGCGCCTTCGATAGCCAGGTTGCAGAGGGTCAGGCGTCCGTCCATATCCATGGATTCAATCGCACTGCCGCCGAATTCATAGGCATAGCCCAGGCCGCCGTTGGCGCCCAGCTTGCCGATGATGTGCAGCGCCACGTCCTTGGCCGTCACGCCGGGGCGCAGGCTGCCCTCCACGCGCACGTTGCGCACCTTCAGCGGGTTCATGGCCAGAGTCTGTGTGGCGAGCACGTCGCGCACCTGGGTGGTACCGATCCCCATGGCAATGCTGCCCACGGCGCCGTGGGTGGCGGTGTGTGAATCGCCGCAGACGATGGTCATGCCCGGCTGGGTGATGCCCAGTTCCGGCCCGACCATATGCACAATGCCCTGGCGGCCACTGTTCAGGTCGAACAGGCGGATATTGTTTTCCGCACAGTTGCGGCGCAGCTCGTTGAGCATGGCGGCGGCGCGGGGGTCGGCAAAGGGTTCGCACTGGTCATCGGTGGGGATAATATGGTCCACCGTGGCAAAAAGACGCTCCGGGTGCAGTACCGGGAGCCCCAGCTCGCGCAGCATGGCGAAAGCCTGCGGTGAGGTCACCTCGTGCAGGTACATGGTGGCAATGAAGAGCTGTGTGCGCCCGTCCGGCAGCGTGCCTGCCGTGTGCGCATCCCATACTTTCCGGTATAGTGTCTTACCCATAGTCGTGTTTAGCTCAAATGTAACACAGCCCCGTGTCATCGTCAAGCAGCCATGGCGTTTCCCGCGGCATCATGACACGACAAAATTCCCGCGCAGCTGCAGTGCCGCACGGGAATGGAGAAAATCAGGATGAAGTGCTAATCAGTTCACGAAATCCACACCTTGGGCGTCCTTGGTCACAGTGCAGATTTCAACGATGGCCCATACCCAGACAACCGGAGCAAGAAAACCGAATGAAATGAGCGTCAGCAGCAACTGGGTTACCCCTCTGCCGGTGTAACCGGCGAAGAAGTTGTGGACTCCGAGGGTACCAAGGAAAATGGCCAGCAGGATATAGGCAAGTCGGGATTTTGGCATATGCGTTTGTTTGTGTTATGGCAGCGGATGAAACATTCCGCTCCAGGCTGCCACCTGGAGCGGAATGAGGATGCGATGTTTACTCGCCCAGCACTTCGGCGCGCTCTTCGAGCAGCTCCTTGCAGGAGGCGTCGATCTTGGCGCGGGAGAATTCGTCGATGGGCAGACCCTCAACGATGCTGTAGGTGCCGTCCGCATTGGTGCGGGTGGGCTGGGAGCAGATGATGCCGGCGGGCAGGCCGTACTTGGTGCCATCGGTGAAGGAGGCCACGGAGAACCAGTCGCCTTCGGCGGTGGGGGTGGTCAGGTTCTTCACGGTCATCAGGGCGGCGTTGGCTGCGGAGGCAGCGGAGGAAAGGCCGCGGGCCTGGATGATGGCGGC
>JAFVQN010000028.1 GCA_017504805.1 Akkermansia sp.
CAGGGAATCGGTCATGCAGCCTTCCTCCAGCACCTGCAGCAGCAGGTTCATCACGTCCGGGTGGGCTTTCTCCACCTCATCGAACAGAATCACCGCATACGGACGCCGACGCACCTGCTCGGTAAGCTGCCCGCCTTCATCGTGCCCCACATAGCCGGGAGGCGAGCCGATGAGCCGGCTGGTGCTGAACTTCTCCATGTATTCGCTCATGTCCACCTGGATAAGCGCCTCGGCGGTGCCGAACATGATTTCGGCCAGGTTGCGGGCCAGATAAGTCTTGCCCACACCAGTGGGTCCCATGAACAGGAAGGAACCGATGGGGCGGCGCGGATCCTTGATATCCGCACGGCTGCGGCGCAACGCACGGGAGATGGCAGAGCAGGCGATATCCTGTCCGATGACCTTGCTCTTCAGCTCCTCTTCCATGCGGAGCAGTTTCTCTGTCTCCTTCTCCTCCATGCGGGCCAGGGGAATGCCGGTCCACTTGGACACAACGGCCATGATATCATCCTCCGACACCTCAATGTAGCTGGAGTCCATCTCCTGCTTCCAGGAGTCGACAGAACTGCCGATTTTCTGCTCAAGCTGGCGGATTTCATCACGCAGGCGGGCGGCATTCTCGAAATCCTGTTTAACCACAGCCTGGGCCTTGGCGCTTTCCAGCTCGCGCAGGTTGTTCTGCTCTCGCTTGATATCTGCCGGGCGGGTCATGAGGGCAACACGCAGGCGGGAGCCGGCCTCATCCATGAGGTCAATGGCCTTATCCGGCAGGAATCGCCCGGTAAGGTAGCGCTTGGATAGGTACGCAGCGCTTTCGAGGGCCTTGGGGGTATAATGCACGTGGTGGTGCTTTTCATACTGGGGAGCAATGCCTTGCAGAATCTGCACCGTGTCTTCCACGGAAGGCTCACCGACCTGCACCTGCTGGAATCGGCGTTCAAAAGCGGCATCCTTCTCGATGTGCTTGCGGTATTCGTTCAGCGTGGTGGCTCCGATAGCCTGCATCTCGCCGCGGGAGAGAGCGGGTTTGATGATATTGGAGGCATCCATGGTTCCCTCAGCAGAGCCGGCTCCTATGAGGGTGTGAATTTCATCAATGAAGAGAATGATATTCTTCTCCTTGCGGATTTCATCCATCACCGCCTTGAGTCGTTCCTCAAACTGACCGCGGTATTTAGTGCCTGCCAGCATCAGTGCCATATCCAGTGATATAATGCGCTTGCCCAGCAGGAACTCAGGTACATCGCCTGCTGCAATCTGCTGCGCCAGCCCCTCGACGATGGCGGTCTTGCCCACGCCGGCCTCACCAAGCAGCACTGGGTTGTTCTTGGTGCGGCGGCAGAGAATCTGAATCACACGCTCCAACTCAGCATGGCGTCCGATGACCGGGTCCATCTCACCTGCAGCTGCCCTGGCTGTGAGGTCACGGCCAAATGCGCTCAGGGCAGGGGTCTTGGAAGATGCGTTGTACGAACTCGTGTTACTGCGGGCAGACTGGTGGTGAAGGAAAGCGTTGCTGTCTTCCTCCTCTTCGTCTTCGGGGCGGGGCTGGTGAGACGCTCCTTCCATCTGGTCACCGGGACCAGAGTGCCTTTCATCCACGCCGAATCCCGGATTGATTTCTTCCATCACGCCGCGGCGCACGGATTCATACGTCAGGCCGCAGGACATCAGACTGTGCCAGGCCAGTCCATCCTCATCACGCAGCATGGCGAGCAGAATGTGTTCCGTTCCGACGTAGGTGTGACGCAGGGATTTGGCCTCCTCACCTGCCTGCACAAGCATTTTGCGCACACGAGGAGTGTAGGGCAGCATGCCATCTGATGCCGAGGCCCCCGGAACAATTGATTGCTCTATTTTCTGTGTGAGCCCGGCAATGTCAACACCTGCATTTTCCATCACGCTGATGGCCACGCCTTGCCCGAGTTTGAGCAGGCCCAGCAGTACGTGCTCAGCGCCGATGTAGTTGTGGTGGAAACGGTCAGCCTCGCGGCGGGCGATATTCATCACCTGCTGGGCTCTGGGGGTAAAATTGCTATTCATGCCTGATTATAGGAAAAGGTGTGAGGATGTTTATCAAGGAAATCGCGCGCAGCCAGGGCGCGTGCCGTATTGAGATCGCTGCCGGGAGTATCTTCTGCCAGCGCTGTCTGTGTCGCCATGGCAAGCGAGAAGTGATACAGCTCAATCAGCACCGATTGTTCATCTTCCTCCCAGCTGATGACGCCGAGAAGCGTACCCAGTCGAAGAAAAGAGATTGAGTCTCGCAGTTCTTTAATGCTCAGCCTTCTGCAACACATCAGCAAACCATACGCACGGGCAATGGCATCGAGCAGGTTGAGGCCGGGGTCCTTCAGTAGCTTGGTGCGGACCTGCATTTCGCGCGTCACAAGGTGGCGCACCACAGTCTCAAACCCATCTTGCATCTGCTCGATGCTATCCTCCGGCCCCGGAATGGAGAAGACTACATAGAGATGCCCTGTATCATCCTGACCATCTGAGAAATAGGAAGAAACATTCACATGCAGCTTTTCCAGAGCCTTTGTGATTTGTCCCATCATATTGGCGAAGGTGAGGGCAGGCAGATGTAGCAGCACATAGAACTGAAGCCCGTCCCCGGCTTCGGCAGGAATACTGGTCAGATACCCGTTCTGGAAATCGTATGCGATATCAACGTGCTCCTGCAGTTGTTCATCAAGCTGCAGAACATCCTTCAAACTGCGATTGATATCGAAGCCATCATTGAATGCATGCACGACAAAGTGTTCCTCCTCATTGACCATGAGTATCATATTGCGGCGAGAAGGAATGATGACATGGCAGCCGTCCTGGCGCGCGGCCATGCAGGGCGTCAGCAGCTTACGCGTGAGCATAGCACGCCGCCTTCCATAGCTCAGCGTGTTCATTTCTGCCGAAAATGATGTCTTATAACCGCGGACGCTTTTTATGGCCGGTATGAGTTTTGCAGCCACTGCCGCGCGGGATTCTCTGGTGCTCCATCCCGGGAAGGGGAAACCCGGCAGATTTCGCACCATGCGCACAATCGTCCCGACGACAATGCCCCCGGTTTCATTCCGGACGGGCAGCCACGCGGGCGGAGAATTCAAGATTGAGTCAAGTTTCATGCGTTGTTGTCAGTCAGGGCGTTAATCTGATCGCGCAGAGTGGCAGCCCGCTCGTAGTCCTCACGCTCAATGGCCAGCTTCAACTCTTTCTGCAGGCGGGCCTTCTTCAACGAGGGCGGTTCATCATTATTCCTTTCCGGCTCTTCTGCAGTGGGGTCGAGTTCCCGGGCAAAGACCGTGTAGCAGTCCGGGCACCCCAGATGCCCGGTCCGGCGGTAGTCCTCTACACCAAACCCGCACACTGGACAACGCGTCATCATATCCAGTCCACAAGCTGGAGCAGGGGCGCTTTCTCCCATTGTCAGTTCACGCACAAGCTTGTCGACCCTGTTCTTAAATTCCTCCGGAAAAAACTTTTCCGCAAATGTAAGAGACTGAGGGTCGAAGAGTCCTTTTTCACGAGCACATGTCTCACAGAGGGCAAGCTCGGAAACTTGTCCATTTACAATCTGCGTCAGAAACATAGACGCACGTTTGCCGCATATCTGGCACTTCTTCACGCCACAAGCGTACACTGCACCATTGAAAATTACCAGTACACAACGCGTCTTTTTGTGTCAGTACCGGGGGCAATGGGTGCATTGCAGAGTTGACGCCAATGTTCCGTCGTGGTAAATTCCCCCTGCTGTTATGCCCGAGTCCCCCCGTCAGAGTATTCACCGCATGAGCGATATCCTTGCCAGCCAGGTGGCTGCAGGTGAGGTGGTGGAACGCCCTGCTTCAGTGGTCAAGGAACTTGTGGAAAACAGTATTGATGCCGGCGCCAGATGCGTCAGAATCGAAATCCGCAAAGGCGGTGTCTCCCTTATCAAGGTGTCTGACGATGGCTGCGGCATGAGCAAGGCCGATGCAGCCATCTGTCTGCAGCGGCACGCCACAAGCAAGCTGGTGCAGGTAGAAGACTTGTTTGCCATTCGGCACCTGGGGTTCCGAGGCGAGGCTCTGCCCAGCATAGCTTCTGTTTCCCAGCTCACACTCACTACCCGGCAGGCCAGCGATATTGAAGGCTGGAGTCTGAGCAGTGAAGGAGGTATCGAGACACCGCTGACCAGTGCGGGCAGGGCGCCTGGCACGGAAATCAGCGTGAGCAACCTGTTTTTCAACACTCCGGTGCGCCGGAAGTTTCTGAAAAGCGACGATACAGAGTCTGGGCACGTGGAACATCAGGTGCGTCTGCATGCCCTGGCTTTTCCTGAAATCCGATTCACCTTTGTGCGGGATGGTCAGCAGGTGTTTGATGTGCCAGCCACGCATGATTTACGCTTCCGAATCGCAGATTTCGTAGGGCGCGAAACAGCGGCTGCTCTGATGCGGATTCGCCCCACAGAGGCTCCAGGCGTGCGGGTCACCGGCTACCTCATGCCAATATCTGCCGCCCGCCGCAACAGACGCATGCAGTTTGTGTTCCTGAACGGCCGCCCGATTGAGGACCAGATAATCAACCGGGCTGTCCGAGATGGCTATGGTGGTTTTCCTCCGGGGTTGCACCCGGCGCTCTTCCTGTATCTTGAGGTGGAGCCTGCACTGGTCGATGTGAATGTGCACCCAGCCAAGCGGGAAGTACGCTTCCGCCGCCCCGCCGAAATCACCATGGCAGTGATGGATGCCGTAGCATCAACCCTGGCGGCACATGCCAGGGGCGACGCGGAGTCTGAACCGCAAACCAATGTTCCTGAAGCCCCGCCTGCGGTCGTTCCTCGGCAGCCGGCACCTGCAACAAAGCCACAGGCTGTGCCGCACACGCCCGTTTCCCCGCCAGAACCGCAGTCTCAGCGTCCCGTGCTCAGACTTCAGCCTCTGGTGGTACCCCGCCAGCAGGAACTGGAACTTCCGCCGGCTCCCGCTGTCGCCGCCGAACCGGTGCCAGCAGCTGAGCCCGCCCCTGTAGCGCCCCTGCCGAATTTCCGCCATCTGGGCACACTTCACCAGCAATATGCCATCTTTGAAAACAAGGAAGGTATGGTGCTGCTGTCTCCCCGCGCAGCCCGGGAACGTATTATTTTCGAACGCCTGCAGGCCAGCAACCGCCATCCCCTCGTATCCCAGCGGCTCCTGGTGCCGGAATTGATAGAACTCGATACGCGGGACATGGGCATAGCCAAGGAGGTCAAGCCGCAGCTCGAGCAGGCCGGATTCCAGATTTCCCCCTTCGGGCGCAACACGCTGCGGGTAGAAGCCGTGCCCGCCATTCTTCCGCTGCGCAAGGTGGGCGATTTTGTACAGGAACTGCTGCGCATGTTCACCAGTGGGGAAGTACGGCTTACCCGCGCCCGGAATCCCTTTGAACCCTTCGCCCGCCAGCTGGCCCGGCAATATGCCCAGCAGGAAGACATCACCAGCTACCTGCAGGAGCCCTTACCTCTGCTCTCAGCCTTGCTTGAATGCGAGATTCCCTACTGCAGCCCCGGTGGCAAAGCAACGTTGCTGCCATTCCCCATGACCGAACTGAACCGGCGTTTCTCAAACGCGTAAGAATTGAGGCATGCTCTCCCAATGAGCCGGTCGAGTGTAATCACAACCGTGAGCTTTGGGTAGGATCCAACTGCTGAAAAACAGCATTCCATGAACTGCAAGGTATACCAACGATATGACAGCTATCCAGTGCGGACTGATGCGCCATCTGCCTGATGTGTCCATATTGTTCTCCATAGCATTCCCCGTCTATCTTACACGCTTTCTTCCAGATGTCAATCATCTAACCCGAGACAGCACAGTCGCCCCCGCCGGGCGAAGATTCGCCCATACAAATGTAAATTCCTTGTCAATACTGGCAGGATTTTCTTTAACATGCAGTGCAATCTTGCTTGCAATTTGACGCACCCGGAGTATAATATTCGGGCAAAATCCAGATGAAAAAGTTTCTCTGCATAGCTGGTCTTTCCTTAGCGCTGGGGAGTATGTCTCCAGCGCAGTCGGAGGCTGTGTATGAAGAAGAACCGGATGGTCCGGGCGAGGAGGAAAACCAGCATTTCCGGATCCTCAGTGAGGAATTGCTCAAGACCTCTTCGGAAATGTGGTTCCTGTTATCATCCATCAGCAGCCGGAGCGACGCCGATTCCGCATCCACACGCTTTCTGGAATTGCTGACCCGCACATTTGAACTGGATAACCAGCTGAGCAACGCGCCCATCATTCCCTCGGTTGAAGCCGAATGCGCCGGCATGATGGATGGCATGCAACTGCGTATTCTGGAAATACTGGACGAAACGCACTCCGAGTTCGTGAGTCTTTGCCGTGCCAATTGCTACGGTTCCAACCGCCTGAAGAAGGCATTTCTGAAAGCGATAAGCCTGGGCATGTTCGCTGAAGAGAATCTGGATTTTCTGCAGGATGCGGGTTCTCCGTTGAACGACACTGAAACCGCGCAGGAACTCGCGCGCATGCAGCGGCTTGCCGAACCGGACCGCGCCGTGCTCAACGTGCTCATCAGCGTGAAGAATGAGCGTTCTGCGGCCGAGGCTGTGCCAGAGTTATTCCGGCTTTGCCAGCACTTTGAAGCCTTGTTCCCCAATGAGCAGATTGGCCGCCGTGAGTTTTCTCCCCATGCTCAGGAACAGGCGAACTCGGTTCTGGAACCTATAGAGCCTATTCTCTGGGGAATCCGCTCCGAGATTGTACGCATAGCCGGTCTGCCAGGCTATGAAGCGGAAAATTACGACCGTTTCTCTGAGGCTCTTGACACCATTTTCGAAAACATGGGTGCAACCCACCGCATGCTGTTCAATTCCGTATTCGATGCCTCATTCCGGGCAGACCTGGATTCGGCCATGCACGAAAACGCTTTTTCATCTCAATAACACACCCCAAACACACGCTCTCATGCCTGTTTCTGATTACCTCGTGACCATTGGTCTGGAAGTTCACTGCCAGATTAAGACGGAAACCAAGATGTTCTGCTCCTGCAAGGCTGGCTTTGGCTACGAACCGAATACGAATGTCTGCCCCACCTGCCTGGGTATGCCGGGAGCTCTGCCGGTGCTGAACAAATATGCCATTGAGCGCACTATTCTCACCGGCATGATGCTGGGCTGCACCACTCCACCTGTTTCCAAGTGGGACCGCAAGAACTACTTCTATGCGGATATGCCCAAGAACTACCAGACGAGCCAGCTGGACCTGCCGCTCTGCATTGGTGGCGAGGTGCCGCTGTATGCCTGGGCCTACCCGGCAGATTGCAAGGTGAAGGCCGATGGCCCGGTGGTGCGCACCGTGAAGCTCGACCACATTCACCTGGAGGAGGACGCCGCCAAGCTCACCCACTACAGCGGCTATTCTGTGGTGGACTACAACCGCGGCGGCACCCCGCTCATGGAGATTGTCTCCGCCCCCGACCTGACCAGCCCGGAGGAAACTTACGCCTACCTGAAGAGCCTGCAGCAGATGATGATCTGTGCCGGTATCTCTGATGCCGACATGGAGAAGGGGCAGATGCGCTGCGACGTGAATGTCTCCCTGCGCCCCAGGGGCCAGAAGGAACTGGGCGCCAAGATTGAGATGAAGAACATCAACTCCATGTCCGCTGCCCGCCGTGCGCTCATCTACGAAATTCACCGCCAGGCCGAGGAACTGGATATGGGTATTGCCCAGGTGCAGTCCACCCGCCGCTGGGATGATGCGCTGGGCGAAAGCATCGTGATGCGTACCAAGGAGAATGCCCACGACTACCGCTACCACACCTGCCCGGACCTCATCCCGGTGCAGACCGCTCCGCTGGTGGAGAAGGTGAAGAACGAGCTGCCCGAGCTGCCGGACGCCCTGCACGCCCGCCTGCAGAGCGACTATGGTCTGCCGGTGGCCGATGCCAACACCCTGGTGGGCGATTTCAAGCTCTGCCGCTACTTCGAGGAAGCCGCCGCCGGCAGCAAGTTCCCCCGCAAGGTGGCCAACTGGGTCATCAACAACCTCACCGCCGTGCTGGCTGAGAAGGAGCTGAACATCGAGACCTGCCCGCTGGCTCCCAAGGCACTGGCCGGGCTGGTGGATATCATCGAGGACGGCCTCGTTTCCAACAACCAGGCCCGCGAGGTGCTCGAAAAGATGTGGGAAAGCGGCATGACCGCCGCCGCTGCTGCGGATGCCATGGGCTTCAAGAAGACCGATACCAACGCGCTGGATGCCGTGGTAGCCCAGGTGCTGGAGGAGAACCCGGATATGGTGGCCATTGTGAAGGGTGGCAACATGAAGCTTATCAACGCCCTCACCGGCAAGGTGATGAAGGTGAGCAACCCCAAGCCCAACCCCAAGATGGTGACCGAAATCATCCTCGCCAAGCTGGGGTTGTGATTTGAACTCTCCTGCAGATATGAGCAAGTTTGCAGAAGTGATGAAGTCCTCCTTTATGGCGGGGGTGAGTGTGGGTATTGCGGGTTTCGGGTATCTGGCCTCGCGCGATGCCGGGGCGGGATTCATCGTGATGCGCGAGCTGATGGGCAGTGTTTTGTTCTCCTTTGCCTTGCTGGCTGTCGTGAATTATAAAACCATGCTCTACACCGGCACGGCCGGCTTTGTGGAGAAGGGGGAGATGGGGCGCCTGGCTCTCATCCTCATGGGAAATATCATTGGCTGTGCCGCTGTAGCTCTCATGGCCCGCCTTTCGCCTATGCCTTTGCTGCAGACGTCGCGGGGAATTCTGGAGCTCCGGCTTTCCACCGGAGCACTCAATGGCGGCATTCTTTCCATTGGCTGCGGATTCATCATGACCACGGCGGTTACTTTTGCCAGGAAAGGGAATAATCTACCGCTCATGATTGGCGTGCCGCTTTTCATCATGTGCGGCTTTCCGCACTGTGTGGCAGATGCGTTCTATTATCTCGCGGCTCCTCTTGCCTTCTGGCAGGCTCACCTGGGCGAAATCCTGGTGTTCTATGCATCCATTGTCCTGGGGAATTTCGTCGGGTGCAATTTTTACCGTTTAATCATGGGCTCCAATCCGGAGTAAGGCATGTACCTGCTGTTCGATTGCAACAACTTCTTTGCCAGTTGTGAGCAGGTGTTCAGGCCGGATTGGCGGCGGCGCCCGCTGGTGGTGCTTTCGAACAACGATGGCTGCGTTGTTTCCCGCAGCGCTGAGGCCAAGGCTGCGGGAATCGCCATGGGCGAGCCCTATTTCAAGTGCAAGGACAGGTTGGAGCGCATGAACGCCGTGGTCTGCTCTGCCAACTTTGCCCTGTACAGCGACCTTTCCGACCGCTTCATTTCGATTCTGGAGCAGGAGCTGCCTGAGGTGCAGCAATACAGCATCGACGAGGCTTTTGCCGTGGTCGAGCCCGGTGTGGACTGGTGCGCCGTGGCGCGCAAGCTGCGCAGCAAGATTCGCCGCTGGACCGGCATTACCGTGAGTGTGGGCATTGCCCCCACACGCACGCTCTGCAAGCTGGCCAATGAGACCGCCAAGCACAACCCGCAGATGCAGGGGGTGCTGGCGCTGAATTCTCCCGGGGAGTGGGAGCCCCTGTTGCAGCAGACGCCGGTGGGGGATATCTGGGGCGTGGGGCGGCGCCTGCTGCCGCGCATGCACGCCCTGGGAATCCGCACTGCGGCAGGACTGGCCTCGTCAGACACAGCATGGCTGCGCAAGCATTTCGGGGTGCATGGTGAGCGCATGGCTCTGGAACTCAGGGGGATTCCCTGTGTTGATGAAGAACCGGCAGCATCCCGTTCGCAGGTGATGGTTTCCCGCTCTCTGAAAGATGCTGTGACTGAACTGCCGGAACTACGCAGGATTCTGTGCTTATTCGTGGAAAAAGCAGGGCGCATTCTGCGGCAGGAAGGCATGATGGCCGCAGCGGTACACGTGGTGCTGCGAACCTCACGTTATGAAGAAACGCTGATTTACGCCAACTCGGCATCCGTTTCTCTGGGTATGCACACGGATGATAACCGGGAGTTCACCGCGGCTGCCTGCCGCCTGCTGGAGGAAATCTACCGTCCCGGCTATCCCTACCGCAAAATCGGCATTCTGCTCACCGGGCTGCTGCCGCATGAGTGTGTGCAGCCCACTTTCGAGCACCCGGATACCGCACCCAGCGCACTCATGGGGGTGCTGGATAATCTGCAGAAAGCCGGTCACGATGTGCATTTCGCTAACCGAGCTACTCGCTCTCCCTCGAATAACGCCTTCATTTCCAGACGCTACACCACCAGCTGGGACGATTTACCCGAAGCTCACTGAGCAGGCTGTTTCAAAAAGCCCCCGGTTGTCGGGAACAACCGGGGGCTTGGTTTGAATTGATTGAAAATTGTGGAGCTCTTTATTCCTCTTCTTCTTCAGCAGCAGGCAGGTTCTCCTTCAGGAAGTCGAGCAGGTAATCAGGAGTCAGCAACTCGCTGGTCACCACAGGCTCCTTACCGGGCACATAGAGCGCATTCACCGGCACGGAGCTGCGGTTCAACTGGCGCATAGCCGCGTCGATCTCCTCGTTCGGACTTGTCTTGTCAGCGCGCATCAGCACCACACCGGCTTCGCTCATTGCAGCATACACCTCATCCGTGTAGGCTACCTTCTTATTCATCTGGCAGGTGGCACACCACTTGGCTGTGTAGTCCACGAACACGGGGCTTTCGTCCTCCTCCAGAGCTTCCTTCATAGCCTCGGGAGACCACTCAATCCACTCAGGTCTGGAGCTATCCTCCTCATAAGGCTGAGCACCCCAGAAACCGAGCACCGCAAGCGCAATGGCCACTACGTAACCAGCAATGCGTGTCCCCAGTGGGCGGAAGGGAAGGCACCAGCGACCGTACACCCAGAAGGCTGCGCAGAAGACTACCAGACTCATATTCACCCACATCGTGGCTCCGCTCTCGCTTTCTGGCCAGAAGGCGAGGTAGACATCAAGCATCCATGCAGCAGCGGCGAAAAGCAGGAAGGAAAGGCCCTGTTTCAGGCTTTCCATCCACTCTCCCGGCTGGGGCAGCAGACGCACCAGACTCGGGAAGAGCCCCAGCACAATGTACGGGAAAGAAAGGCCCAGTGCCATGAAGGTGAGCGCCACGGTCATCCACACGCCTGGCAGAGCCATGGCTGCCGGCATAGCGGCTCCCAGGAAGGGCGCACTGCAAGGCGTGGCCACCACAGTCACGAAAAAGCCCTGGAAGAAGGAGCCTGTGAGGCCCTCCTTGCTCTGCACTCCCTGACCGGCGCCCGTGATGCCGGCTCCGATTTCAAACACGCCATACATACTCAGGCCGAGCACCAGAAGCAGAAGCATGATGCAGTATACAATCCAGGGATTTGTCATCCACACAGCCCAGCTGCGCGTGGCAGATCCGGCATCATTCCAGAGTGTGGCAAACCACTGGGTCCAGGGAACCTCTGCCAGTGTGCCCAGGTTGGAGAACACGATCATGAGCACGGAAATAATCCAGAACGATACCAGCACGCCCAGTACAAAGGCCATGGAGTGCGTGAATACCTTGCGGCGGCTGCCACCGCCCATCTGCACGAAGCTCATTACCTTCAGCCCGATGACCGGGAATACGCAGGGCATGAGGTTCAGGATGAGGCCCCCCAGGAACAGAGAGAGGCACAAAGCGGCGATGCCATCCGGCACACCGGCAGACTGCGCGGGTGCGGGGGCAGGGGCTGCACCAAGCCCGGTGTTTACTGAGCTGTGCTTATCGCCATACACCAAAACACCTTCAAGCTTGCTCAGGGGCTTGCCCACCAGCGTCTCATCCTTCACCGGGTACATCCCATCGCTGTTGTCATTGCGGGTGAGGGCAAGGGTGTAGCTGCCGTCGCTGTTGGCGGTGAGCGTCTGGGCGGCTGTGGGGGAGATGCTGTTATCGCTGGAAAAGAAGTAGGCGGATTCCAGCCCGGGATCAGCTGTGAAGCTCAGGCTCACGGTGTTGCCCTGCTGCGTGGCTGTGATTGTTGCGGCAGTATCGCCAAGGATTTCCACTTTCTTTTCTTCGCCGCCCCAGGCAGGATTAGTAGCGCCATCGCCGGCACTCAGTTCCACCGTCGTACTCTGGGTCTCGGGCGGGTTGCAGCCCTCATCCGAGCAGGTCTGGGCGGTGGCAGTCAGGGTGAAAGCTGCATTCGCTGGTGCATCAGCGGCAGGGGTCACTTCCCACACCACAGTGGCATTTTCATATGTATAGGCCACCCCCAGCACACCTTCGTGCTTGTGGGGAACCTGCCAGTACGGGCCTTTCACTTCAAATCCCGCGGGGGCCGTCAGCTCGGCAGTCATGCTTTCACCCACTGTGCCGGGGTTGCGCCAGTAGGCATGCCACGGTGCCGTGAAACTGGCTTTCAACGCCAGATAGAACGGCTGGCCGGGCTGGTAGTTCTGCACGCTGGAAGCAGGCGAAACATTCATGGTGGATGGAGTACCAAATCCCATCATGTCGAACTGCGCCTGGCTCATCCCGCAGCAGAGAAGAACGGAAGTTGCAAGAGTGCGTAAGATGCTCATGTGTTCATACTAGCACAGCGCCTTGCCCGCTGCAAGCTTTCAATTTATTCGCTACCACCAAATTTCAAA
>JAFVQN010000029.1 GCA_017504805.1 Akkermansia sp.
GTTGTTCGGGGTTCTGGTCATTCTTTGTTCCATACCTAGGGCTTCCGTCTTCGCCCTGCGGGCTACGCCGAGACAGGTACGCCCTGGGCTAGTGTACTTGCCACCCCGCCAGCAGGCGGGGTTCGTTTCCTGAATACCACCCCCTTTTCTCTTCCCAATCATTGGGAAACAATCTGCCAGGGCATCTCTGGTGAACGATATCCTGACCTGCGGTCAGGACGATATCGGCGCTTTGCGCCGACGATATCTGCCTGCGGCAGACGATATCCGGCCGTTGGCCGGACGTGAGGGGGAACAATAAACTTGCCAAACCTGCCGGGATAATGGTATAGTCTGGGCATGGACTTATCCGCTTTCCGAGAGGAATACCTGAAGGACACGCTGCACCGCAGCGACCTGGCAGCCACGCCCTTTGAGCAATTTGACCGCTGGTTCAAGCAGGCGCTCGAATCGGGTATTCCCGAGCCGAATGCAATGAGTATTGCCACGGCAACCCCGCAGGGCATGCCCAGTCTCCGCACGGTGCTCCTCAAGTATTATGATGACCGCGGGTATGTTTTTTTCACTAACTACACCAGCCGCAAGGCGCGCGAAATCGAGGCTAACCCGGAGATGTGCATGCTGCTGCCCTGGGTCACGCTGGAACGCCAGATTATCGTATACGGGAGGGCAGAAAAAATCTCGCGGGCAGAGACGCTGAAATACTTTCTGAGCCGTCCGCATGAATCACAGCTCGGCGCCTGGGTTTCCCACCAGAGCCAGGTTATTTCCACCCGCAAGCTGCTCATGATGAAGCTGGCCGAGCTGAAAAACAAGTTTGCTGAAGGCAAGGTGCCGCTGCCGGATTTCTGGGGTGGCTACCGTATCGTGCCGCACCACATGGAGTTCTGGCAGGGTGGCCCCGGCCGCGTACACGACCGCTTCATGTACAGTCTCCAGCCCGACGGCAGCTGGAGCATTGAGCGACTTCAGCCCTGACCCCCGGAACAAGATATGCTCACCATCCTTGCACAGGCAGCCGAAACCGCCGGCAGCACCCTGCTGCCCTTCGACTGGGACCCCGCCCTGACCACCGGCGGCACAACAGCTGCCATTCTCGGTGCCGTGTGGGTCTTTTTCAGGGTCATCCGAGCCATTGTGGGCACTCTCTTCATGCTCTGCGTCACATACCTCGTGCTGAGGGTCTGTTTCGGGATTGACCTGAGTGCGTGGATTCTGCCACTCCTGGGGCAGTGAATCGGGACGAGCTGAGACACACGTGTCCCAAAGATTACGGGAAAATAGCCCTGAACGACATAAAGGCATAGTGTTCGGTGTGAAAATTCGTAGTGGGGTATCACCCGCCTCACCATCGGCAGTAAGCACTCATTTGAGATTCTGTCGGCGTCCTGTCTCGGCGTAGTTCCGCAGGAACGAAGACGGAAAGCCGCTAACTTTCAATTCGTCAATCGTAAATTATCAATCGTAAATCCACGTATCCCAAAACTTTGGGATACGTGTGGGGGGAGGGCTGATTAGGCTTGCATGGTGCTGGGGTATCTGCTACAATGGGCTCTGCGTTATGACACCAAAACACATTGTTGCCGTTATCGATTACGGTTCACAGTACACGCAGCTGATTGTGCGGCGTGTGCGTGAGCTGGGTTTCCTCGCGAAGCTGTATGCGCTGGAGGATTTGCATGAAATCAGCGAACCGGGCGCGATTATACTTTCCGGAGGCCCGCGCAGCACTTCGGAGCCGGATGCTCCGGATATTGATTTTGAGTGGCTCACGTCGTTCGGCGTGCCGGTGCTGGGTGTGTGCTATGGCATGCAGCTGCTGAATGTGAAGACGGGTGGCACGGTGCGCCCGAGCAACAAGCGTGAGTATGGCCCCGCAGCGCTGGTGCCGGAGAAGCTGGAAGGGCTGTATGCGGATATGAGCCCGGAGTCCCAGGTGTGGATGAGCCATTCGGATACGGTGGACCACCTGGCGGATAATTGCCGCGTGATTGCCCGCAACAGCGAGGGTGTGCCTGTTTCGCTGCAGTGGGGTGAGCAGATGTTCGGCATTCAGTTCCACCCGGAGGTGACCCACTCGCACGAGGGGCGCACAATCCTGCGGAATTTCCTCAGCTATGCGAAAAATCTGGCGAAGTTCGACATTGGCGATTTCAAGCGTGAGCTGATTGAGGACATCCGCGCGAAGGTGGGCGACAAGCAGGTGGTCTGCGGTGTATCCGGCGGCGTGGACAGCACGGTGCTGGCGGTGCTGCTGCACGAGGCCGGGGTGAATGTGCGCTGCATCTTTGTGGATAATGGCCTGCTGCGCAAGGATGAAGCCAAGGAAGTGCAGGCGAATTTCGAACGCATGGGCGTGAAGATTGAAACGGTGGACGCCAGCGAGCGTTTCCTGGCGGCACTTGCAGGTGAGACAGCGCCGGAGAAGAAGCGCCGCATCATCGGCAACTTGTTCATCGATGTGTTCTGGGATGCCGTGGGTGATGCCGAGATGCTGGCCCAGGGTACGCTTTACCCGGACGTGATTGAAAGCGCATCGAACGCGAAGAGCAAGGCTTCTGTAATCAAGACGCACCACAACCGCGTGGAGCGTGTGCTGAAGATGCAGGAGGAAGGCAAGGTCATTGAGCCGCTGGCCTTCCTGTTCAAGGATGAGGTGCGCGAACTGGGCGCCTCTATGGGTATCTCGCACGATATTCTGTGGCGTCACCCCTTCCCCGGCCCGGGTCTGGCTGTGCGCTGCCCCGGCGAGGTGACCAGGGAGCGGCTGGATATCATCCGCGAGTGCGATGCCATCTTCATCGGCACGCTGCGCAAGTGGAACTGGTACGACAAATGCTGGCAGGCATACGCAGGGCTCATTCCCGTGAAAACGGTGGGTGTGAAGGGAGACGAGCGCTCGTATGAGTTTGCCACGAATCTGCGCGCCATTGTTTCCGAGGACGCCATGACGGCTGACTGGGTGCAGCTGCCGTACGACCTGCTGCGGGAGGCATCGAACCGCATCCTGAACGAGGTTTCCGGCATCAACCGCGTGCTGTACGATGTGAGCACGAAGCCGCCGGCATCCATCGAATGGGAGTAAAGAAACCACTTTACCCGGAAGACGCAGAACACTGCGTCTTCCGTTTTTTTGAGAAGAAAGCATCTTTTTTTACTCGCTTTCAATGAAAAAGTGTGTAGAATCGGCGTGTAACGAAGCTCGCATAACTTTGCCCCGAAAATGAAGAAATTGTTCCCTCTCTCAGCGTTTCTGTGTTGTGTACTGATGGCAGGCGTGTTTACCGCATGCGACAGCCCGTATAAGCAGAAGGAGGTGGAATTTTCCAAAGTAGGGGATGTGGATTCCCCCGCCATCCGCGTAGGGCTGCCGCTGGGGGCCAAGGCCATGCACGTGGGCGAAGCAGAACTGAAGAACGCCCGCCTGTGCTATTTCAACAGTCACCACGCCGCCTACGCAGCGCTGCTTCACCAGGAGATTGATGCGTATTTATTCGATAGCCACACGCTGGATTACGTGGCAGCCAACCGGCCGGATTTCATGGTGCTGCCGGGGGCGATGGGGATCGTGGACATAGCAATTGGCGTAACCCCCGGCAAGGAAGGGCTGCTGGAGCAGATCAATGCTTTCATTGATGCTTACAAGGCTAACGGCACGTATGATGAGATGTACACCCGCTGGGTGAAGCTGAACTACGAGGAGCCAGGGGTATACACCGCCCCGGAGGTACCCGACATGCCGCAGATTGACCAGCCCGCTGCCCCGACCCGCAAGCTGGTAGTCGGCATATGCAGCCAGCTGGAGCCCATGTGCTTCCTCAAAGACCCGCACAACAGGCAAAGCGAGCTGACCGGCTTTGATATAGAGCTGCTGCAGCGTCTGGCTCTGCATCTGAACGCGAAGTTTGAGCTGCGGGACCTGGACTACGTGAGTATGATGGATAAGCTCGCTTCAGGTGAGCTGGACCTGGTGGTGGCCGGGTTGAATAAAACCCCCGAGCGTGAAAAGCGCATCCTCTTCAGCAAGAATTACATTGATTCCAACATCGTGGCTCTGGTGCGCAGCTCGCAGGTCAGGAAGGCGAAGTGACCCCGGCCGCCCGCCAATCCGCATGCGCCGAATCTTCGGGACACGTGTGGATTGACAATTGACGAATGACGATTGACAATTGACAATTGAAAGTTAGCGGCTTACGCCGACAGAGCCACAAATGCATGCTTACTGCCGATGGTGAGGCGGGAGATACCCCACTACGAATTTTCTCACAGAACACCATGCCTTTATGTCGTTTAAGGCTATTTTCCCATAATCTTTGGGACACGTGGATTTACGATTGACGAATTGAAAGTTAGCGGCTTTCCGTCTTCGTTCCTGCGGAACTACGCCGAGACAGGACGCCGACGGAATCTCAAATGAGTGCTTACTGCCGATGGTGAGGCGGGAGATACACCACTACGAATTTTCTCACAGAACACCATGCCTTTATGTTGTTCAGGGCTATTTTTCCATAATCTTTGGGACACGCGTGGGGAAATGCAGGCTTGACTGCGGGGGGGCTGGTGTGCTAGTCTGAAAGGCTGACCGGAACCACCCCCCTGACGTCGTATGTATATCAACCGCGAGATATCCTGGCTTGAGTTCAACCAGCGAGTGCTGAATCAGGCGCTGCGGCCGGAACTGCCGCTGCTGGAGCGAGTCAAGTTTCTCTCCATCAGCGCAAGTAATCTGGATGAATTTTTCCAGGTGCGCGTGGGGGGACTCATGCTGCTGAGGCAGACGGGTAAGTTCAAGCCGGACCTGACCGGGCTTTCGCCGAGTGAGCAGCTGGAGCTCATCCGCCACCGGGCCGGCGAGATGGTGAACGCGCAGTACCACCTGCTGCAGACGGTGCTGCTGCCGCTGATGCAGGAGGCGGGGCTGAGCCCGCTGCCGATGGAGGACCTGAGCGAGGCCCAGCAGGCCGGTCTGGAGGAGTATTTCATTTCTAACATAGCGCCGATCCTGACGCCGCTGGCCATGGAGGTGGAGCACCCGCCGCTGCTGCCGAACCTGAGCCTGGTGCTGGGGGTGGAGCTTCAGCCCGAAGGCAGCGCCGAGACGCGTTTCGTGGTGATTACGCTGCCTGAGGCGCTGCCGCGCCGCGTGCAGTCCGCCGTGCTGGGGCGCGGGGGCTACGTGATGCTGGAGGACCTGGTGGCAGCTTTCTGCCCGCTGCTCTTCCCCGGCGAGACCGTGCTGAGCACCACGCCGTTCCGCGTGACGCGCAACGGGGACATTGCCGTGGCGGAGGAGGAAGGCGGTGATTTTGCCAGCGAGATGGAAAGTGTGCTGGTGGCACGCAAGTTTTCCGATTGTGTGCGTCTGGAGCTGCCGGCCGGTACGCCGGATAAGCTGGTGGCCCGTATCGCATCCATTGCCGGGGCAGATGCGGGCTCGACCTACCGGGTACCCGGGCTGCTGCGGCTGGTGGATTTAGGGCAGATGGCATTCGAGCCCGGGAATGACCAGCACAAGGTGCAAGCCTGGACCCCCTGCTGGCCCGCTGGGGTGGATCCGTCGCTGAGCATGTTTGAGAATATTGCGCAGGGGGATATCCTCATTCACAATCCGTATGAGAGTTATGAACCAGTGGTCAAGCTGATTGAAGAAGCAGCGGCTGACCCGGATGTCATCGCCATCAAGCAGGTGCTCTACCGCACCGCGCGGAATTCACGCTTCATCGCCGCGCTCTGCCGCGCCGCCGAAACCGGTAAGCAGGTGACCGTGCTGGTGGAGCTGAAAGCACGCTTTGATGAGCTGCATAATCTGGCGCAGGCAGAGCGGCTGCAGCGCTCCGGAGTGCAGGTGGTATACGGCGTCAAAGGATTCAAGACTCATGCCAAGATACTGCTTATCGTGCGCCGGGAAAACGGCTCCCTGCGCCGGTACTGCCACATCGGCACCGGCAACTACAACGAAAATACCGCCCGCATCTACAGCGACCTCTCGCTGCTGACCTGCAATGAGCACCTGGGGGCGGATGCCTCGCAGTTCTTCAACTCTGTGACCGGCCTGACGCGACTGATGCGATTCCGCCGCATTTACCCCGCCCCGACCACGATGAAGAGCCGCCTGCTTGAGCTGATTGCCGCCGAAACCCGCCGGGCGGAACAAGGCGAGCGCGCCCTTATCCGCGCCAAGATGAACTCGCTGAACGATGTGGAGATGATGAACGCGCTCGAACAGGCCGCCGAGGCCGGGGTGAAGATTCAGCTCAACATCCGCGGCATCTGCTGCTGGGCTCCCACCAGCGAAAAGGCTCAGGCCTGCACCCGCATCACCAGCATCGTGGACCGCTACCTGGAGCACGCCCGTCTCTTCCACTTCCACAACGGCGGCAATCCGCTGGTCTTCATGGCCAGTGCCGACTGGATGAGCCGCAACCTGGACCGCCGCGTAGAGCTGCTGGTTCCCATCGAGGAGCCGCAGCTCTCACACCGGATCCAGGATATTCTGGCAGCCTGCTTCAAGGATAACACCCAGGCCTGCGATATGGCACCGGATGGCAGCTACCACCCGGCCGCAAGTCACAAGAAGCCCTTTGCCATGCAGGCGCACCTGCAGCGCGAAGCCCGCCGCCGCGCCCGCAACCAGGAGACCGACAACAAGCGCATGCTGGAGCCTCACAGACCTAAGAAACAGGCTTGAATCAGGGTGCCGGCGGTGTTTGCACGGAGAAGCTGCATCACTCCACCACGCGGAGGATGGGAATGGCCTGTTCGCGGAGGTGGGAGTTGACAGCATCGATAGCGGAGCGCTCCACGTAGACGGTATAGGGAGCCTTGTTGAACTCCAGGCGGATGATGCCGTTATCCGTCGATTCATCCAGCAGCGCAGGCAGTTCCTTGAAGGAATTGACCGGGCGGCCGTTCACCGCAATAAGGCGGCAGAAGCGCAAGTCATCGTAGCCCTGAGTAGCAGCCGTGGGCAGCACAAAGGTGAGCCCCACCAGCTCAGAGCAGCCGGATTTGCGGAGTTCATCCTGGTTCTGCTCAAGCATCTGGAGTTCCAGCGGCAGCAGGCCGTTGCTGCGGTTGCGCAGCTCGTTCAGATAGGTGCTGGTGAGCGGCTGGAACAGCATGCCGCCCCACATGATGTAACGCGGCTGGGCGCCGGGTTTCTGCGGGCGGATGAGCGCGTTCTCCACTGCATCGCGGTTCAGTGCCACAGAAAGCTGCAGCGTCTCGCCACCGCGGCTTACGGTGATGGGCATCTGCTGCCCGCGGTCCTTCATACCGCGCAGCAGAACGGCCGCAGCATGCAGGCCATAGCGGGGGTGGTTGCAGCGCCCCTGGTTATCCACAGGCAGGCCATCCACCGCGGTGAGCACATCGCCAGCACGGATTCCGGCGGCCTCAGCAGCGCTGCCGGGCAGCACCTTGCTGATATAGAGTCCGTTGGCGGCGGCGTCCAGTTTCAGATATTTGCGGAACAGGGGGTCATCCAGCGGGGTGAGCTGCACCCCCATGACCGGCACCCCTGCCCCATCCTGGGTAAGGAAGCGCTGAATCAGCTCGGCATTGACCACCTGGAGAAGCATATCCTGCTTGCGGTAAGAGGTACCCAGCGCACTCAGCCGACCATCGCGCACCACTGGAGCACCACCGGCCTGACCTTCCTGCAGGGGACGCTCTGCGCGCATGACCATGAGCGGCACGTTGTCACCCGCCACATTCTCGGCCTGCAGGCTCACATGCACGGGCTCCACCCCATTGATAAGCCCGGCGCAAATCGCCTTATCGCCTCGATTGAGCGGCTCGCCCAGCGGCAGGGCGGTGCGGGTCTCGAAGATGGCAGCATCCTCATCATGCGCCACCGTGAGCAGCGCCAGGTTCAAATCATCGTCATAGCGCAGCACCCGGGCGGGCACAGTGCGGCTGGCATCCGGCAGCATCAGTTCCACATACGTGGCAGAGCGCACCACGCGGCCCACTGTAAGCACGCGGCCCTCGCCCATGAAGACCCCCAGGGCCTGCGACTGGCGGGGGGTATCCTTCTCCCATGGGCGCATGGGATTGTATTCCTGCAGCGTGGCGCTGACCAGCAGGAGACTGTCTGCCGGCTCTTCCGGCTGCGGGGCGGGTTCCGGCTCCGGCGCAGGCTGCGGCTCGGCAGGAGCCTGGGGGACTACCTCCGGCTGCGGGGCAGGAGCGGGTTCTGCCGGGGCAGGCTCGGGGGCGGCCGGGGGCGGCGGGGTTGCCACCCCGGGTTGCGGTGCGGGGGCAGGCTCTGCCGGAGCAGGTGCCGGAGCAGGTTCCGGCGCTGGCTGGGGCTGCTCCGGTTGAGCCGGGGCGCTTTGTTCCGGCCGGTTTTTTTTCTTGAGCGCCGTTCGCTCGGTGGGTTTGCAACCGCTGATAACGAAGGCTACCAGAGTCAGCAGGGAAAGAGTCCGTATCATGTTGAAGGAAATGGGGTGAAGAACGATTATTTCAGGCGGGAAGGATTCGGGATGTTGTAGCGCTCCGAAATCCGCTTATTGGCAGCATCTACGGCTGCATTATCGATAACCAGCGGACGGGGGGCATCCGCCAGCTCGATGACGGTGTATTCCGGGCGGGACTGCCCCTCAGCAGGATAGAGCAGGCTGTGCAGGTGAGCCAGGCCTTTCACTTCCACGCCATTGACCCTGGTGACCAGGTTGCGCCCCGTGTCGTCAAAGCGGGCGTTCACTTCATCCGGCAGAGTGGTCGTGAGCATGACCAGGTCGTCCTTGACTGAGGATTCACCGCCGCGGGTGAAGCGGTCGAGCTCCACCATGATATCCCCGGATGAAATCTGGTGGGCGTGTACCACGTTGAATTCCAGGGGCTGGAAGACCAGGCCGCCGAATACCACGTAGCGGGGCAGTTCATCATAGCGGCGGGAAAGCACACGGATGGAGGGCAGCGGGGCCAGTGTGGCCTCGGTCTGCATCACTTCACCGTTGCGCAGAATGGTGAAATGCACCTTGTCACCGGCAAAGGAGCGCTCAGCGAGCTCCTCAAGACGCACCCGCACACCGTCCAGCTCAATCATGGCACTGGCATCCACCGGCAGGCCGTTTACCGCCATCACCACATCACCGGGCTTCAAGGCACCATCGCACGAAGCCCCCTTCACCACCTCGGCTACCAGGCAGCCGAGACCGTTGTCGGGCATGCCGAAATGGCGGCGCATGGCCTTATTCTCCATAGGAATGAACTGAGCCCCCAGCTCCACGTAACCATCGTAGCGGCCATCCTTCACATCCTGCAGGAAATGGTTTATCACCGGCATGGGAATCACATAGCCCGTGGAATTAGCCTGCATGAGCCCCTGGAACGCCACACCGATGACCTTATCCCCCTTGAGCACCGGACCGCCGCTGTTGCCGGGATTGATGGCTGCATCCACCTGCAGCGCCAGATGCGCAATGTTGCGCGGGTGAGCATAGGGAATCGTATCAACTCGTGAAACAATGCCGCGGGTGACGGAAAGGCGATTACCGCCGATGGGGTAGCCGATGGCGCGCACCGTATCCTCCAGCTGGGGCATTTCCTCGCTGAATTCCAGGCAGGGTACCCCGTCAAAAGCACTGGCATCAGCAATTTCCAGCAGAGCCAGGTCTGCATCGTGCGCCACGTATTTCACCTTGGCAGGAATCCGCCGGGCATCTGCATAAAGCGAAATATCAATCTTCTCCGCATTAGCCACCACGTGAGCATTCGTCATGAACAGGCCAGGAGCCACCAGAAAGCCGGTACCCGTTCCGCGGCCGAAATTGCCGCCCTGCCAGGGGGTCTCGTAGTCCGGAGTGCGGTTCACCACCTCCACCTTCACAATACCACGGTACGCAGCAGACATATCAGCCGCAGTTTTCTGAGGTTCCGCTGCCTGCGGAGCAGCCGCCGGCTGTGGTGCGGGTGCGGCTTCAGGCTCAGCCGGGAGAGCTTCCGGTGCTGCTGCCGGAGCGGCAGCGGGCGCCTCTGCCGCGGGTTCATCCACCACCCCGGGAGCCTCAGCAGGAGCAGGCTCTGCCACGGGTTCTGGCGCGGGAGCCGGAGCAGGCGCAGGAGCAGATTCAGGTACGGGAGCCGGAAGCTCCACCGGGGCAGGCGCAGCCGGTGCGGCGGGTTCAGCAGCCGCCTCCTGAGCCGAATCCGGCGTAACTACTGCATTTTCAGGGGAGGACGCCTGCTCTGCAGGAGCAGCAGGCTCAGCTGCGGCACCCTGAGCCATGACAGGCAATGCCGCCATCAGCGTAAAAAGAATAAGTCTCAACTTCACCCCTTCATTCTGCCGCGGACACACCGCCAAGTCAAGCCGAATGTGTTTCTTACACGCGTCAGCGCGCGCGTTTCATGCGCACGCACGCGAAATGTGACAGGCAAGGGGAATTAGCGCTTGCACCTTGTACTCTTAACTGGTAGAATGGGGTGCCGTGCAATCCACCTCACCATACCTGCCGCAGCACTGGCCCGATGCCATCTGGGACGTATCAGGCGCGTTCGTCAACGACCGCGAGCTGATAGCATTCCACGACTACTGCAAGCTGCTGCTGGGATTCGAGGCATTCAGCATCGTGCATGGTTCCCCGCTGTGCGAATGGAACTCCGGACGCGTGCTCAAGCACCTCATGCGCGAGGCAGAAGAGGTGCGCACCGCTGGCCTGGAATACGAGAAGCGCAACATTGCCGTCTACCTCACCTTCACCAACCTGCTGTTGCAGGAAAAGCACCTGAAGGATGCTTTCGGCAATGCAATATGCATCTTTTTCACCCGCCACAACCCGACAGGCAGAAACGCCGTCATACTGGCCAGCGACCTGCTCCGCGAGCATATCCGCAAGGAATATCCCACACTGAAAATCATCTCCTCCATCCTCAAAATCACCAACAGTGGAGGCAAAGGCAAGCTGGATACCTACAAGCGCCTAGCTGATGAATACGATGAAGTGATGGTACACCCGGACGACGTGCTGAACTACGACCTGCTGGAGCAGATTAAGGACAAGGAGCGCCACATCCTGCTCATCAACGAGTACTGCATCCGCAACTGTCCCATCCGCCCCTTCCATTATCACACACTTTCGGAATCAGCACTCGCGTTCATGAGCTACGACAGCTCGAAGTTTGAAGCCAGGCAGGCCACCAACGGATGCCGCAGCCTCTACACCCTGCTGGCCGATGAACACAAAAGCGTGCTGGCACTCAACACGCCGGAAATCCGGAAACTGCGTGACATGGGGTTCCGCCACTTCAAGGTACAGGGACGCGGGCATGCCAATGCCTCGTCCATCCTCTTCGATATGCTGAGACTCGCCCTGCGCAGCGATGCACCGGGTGAGAACGCTATGCACCGCAACGGCCAGATGTTCTGGGAATCCATACTCCCCCACTGATGCACGCCATGAGCACCCCGGAAATCACCCCAGAACAAGCAATCGACAACCTGCGTTTCCTCACGCGGGACTACCTGCCCGCCGCACAGTGGACCGTAGGCGGTGCGCTGCGCTTCGATAAAAGCCTGCTCGTCATCAATAATTTTCTGAGCCAGATGCTGGCCATTCGCCGCTTTGCCAACGTAGCTGGCGCCCCACCCTGCTCATGGTCGCTGGATTGGTTTGTACAGCGCCGCCCCATGGCATTCGATGCCTACTGCCGGGCGCTGGAATCATACGCCCAGCAGAATACCGGCGTCATCCTGGTGTTCGACAATCCGAATCTGAGCGAAGCAGACCTGGCAGATTCCTATTGCCTGGGGCTGGTGAAAGAGCTGCACAAGCGCGACCACATCCACCGGAACGCCGTCTGCGTGGCCAGCGATGCCCTGGCAGCCAGGCTGCGGGCCGAACTGCCCGACCTGAAAATCCACTGCCATGCCAACCGCCTGGTCATGGAAAAAGGCAAGCGCAGCGCTGCTCTCTACAACAGCCTGGCCACCCGGTATGACCGCGTGTGCCTGCACCCGGCCGATGCCGTGAAACCCGGCATCACCAGCGCACTGGAACAGAAAGAGAAGTTCGATATCATCATCAACGACAGCTGCCTGCGCACCTGCCCGGTGCGGCGTGAGCACACCGCCCTGCTGGCCGACATGCGCCGCGCCCCGTACGACACGGAGCTCATGCGCCGCCGCTCGGACCTCATCACCCGCGTGGGCTGCCAGAAAGTGAATGCCGCCGAGCTGCAACAGAAAGCCAGCTGCAACCTCACCCGCCAGGAAGCCACAGAACTCTACGCCGCCGGATTCCGCAGCTTCATCATCCAGACCCAGCAGTTCCGCAATGAAATGACCCTGCTCTGGGATATCTTCCAGTGCATGCTCGACTACTCCCCCGAAATCTGCAACAAGGCCGCTCTCATAGCCTCCTCAGCCATGGCTGAGTTCGGCAAGGCCAGTTCCGACCTGCCCAGCGGACTCCGCCAATTCAGTTTCACAAATTACGAATAAACACAAGAAGACAAGCACATGAAATACACTAACATATTCACGTCCGAATCCGTAGGCGAGGGACACCCCGACAAAGTGGCCGACCTCATCTCCGATTCCATCCTTGATGCCTGTCTGGCCCAGGACCCCACCAGCCGCGTGGCCTGTGAAACCCTCGTGAAGGATAACCACGTGGTACTGGCTGGCGAGATTACCACCAAAGCCGTGATTGACTATGAGAAGATTGTGCGCGACACCATCGCCGAAATCGGCTACCGCACCGCTGCGGATGACGCACTCTTCAACGCTGAGAATGTGGATATCACCAACTACCTCTCCACCCAGAGCCCGGATATCGCCCAGGGTGTGGACGCCTGCGAGGCCGAAGGCAAGGAAGGCGCCGAACAGGGCGCCGGCGACCAGGGTATCATGTTCGGCTATGCCTCCAATGAGACGCCGGAACTCATGCCCGCCCCCATCATGTTCTCTCACCGCATCATGATGGAACTGGCCAAGGTGCGCCACAGCGGGGTAGTCACCTGGCTGCGCCCGGACAGCAAGAGCCAGGTGGCCGTGGAATACGGCGACAACGGCCGCCCCGCCCGCATCCTGAACGTGGTGCTCAGCACCCAGCACACCGAGGAGGTGGACATCGCCACCATCCGCGAGTTCTGCACCAACCTCATCCGCCGCTGTCTGCCTGCCGACCTCATCACCCCTGAGACTGAGTTCTTCATCAACCCCACCGGCCGCTTCGTCATCGGTGGCCCGCACGGTGACTCCGGCCTCACCGGCCGCAAGATTATTGTGGACACCTACGGTGGCATGGGGCGCCACGGCGGCGGCGCTTTCTCCGGCAAGGATTGCAGCAAGGTGGACCGCTCCGGCGCTTACATGTGCCGCTGGGTGGCTAAGCATATTATTGCCGCCGGCCTTGCGGACCGCTGCGAACTCCAAGTAGCCTACGCCATCGGCAAA
>JAFVQN010000030.1 GCA_017504805.1 Akkermansia sp.
ATGAATACTCAGGCAAGGACAACAGAAATGCTTTTATGGCAAGTATATGGAGTATCTCCAGGAGTCGCTTTGTATGCAAAAAGCAATTATCAAGATGAACAATATGTTGGATTCTTTAGAACCACACAGACGATAAACTCATACTACATCCATATTATGCGAATCGCATTGGAGACTTTATGGTCAGATATCGAGATAAGCGAAATGAAACATGCTGTCCCATGCTTTCGTATGACTCATTTTAATGGAAGCAAGAGTGACAAAACAAGAAATATTGAGTTTGCGGACAGGGTAAGACAACAAATACAGATTGGACACAAGAGTCCCATTTATTTGCGCTTCAAATGCTCCAACCCAAAGGAATACCTCAATAACCCAAGTTATAGAGACTCTCCGGTATTTTATTATCACGACTACATATATAAAACCATTCGCAATTTAAAACAATCTGAAGATGTATTGCAAGCTGTATGCCCAGATGCAAAATATTACATTACAAAGTGTAATTTTGATCGTTTGTTCGTAGAAGTAGAATTAAGCACCAATAATTTAACAAGATTTCAAAAACAAGTTATATTATCAAAATTACTTTTCATTTGGCCCAGAGTGAAGATGATTAATAAAAAAGATCAGAATACAATAACAATCAGAATGCAATAACAATCAGAATGCAATAACAATCAGAATGCAGCGTTGCTCACGGCTTTATTGATGAGGCAATTAAAGATTGATGTGTTATCCGTATTGGTGGTGACGGACAAATTGTAATTTGGCGGTTAGTGCGGTCTGGCGACCGCAATCGAAATTCCGCTCGCGCGGATCGAAATCGGCCCTGACGTGCCGTCGAAATCAGCCTGACAGACTGTCGAAATTGCTGCCCGCCCTTCAGGCGGCAGCAGAGTTTGAATTCCGCAGCCTCCGGCTGCCTATTTGAAACTCTACCGCCGTTTCGGCGGTAATTTCGATGGCTGCTTTGCAGTCAATTTCGATTTGCTCTGCAAAATTTCGATCTGCTCGCACGAGCAGAATTTCGATTTGCCCGTTTACGGGCAAACAGCCCGATAAATTCCCATCTGACGTTCCGTCAAAGCAATATTCTTTAATTGCCGGAGCAGTAATATCAGCCTTTGATTAGACATGCTACAAGATATCTCCACCTGGTGCCCCTCCGAAAAGGGTGAGGAAGCAGCCATCGACAGTACCTCCCCCGCCCGCAGCTTCACTTATAACCATCTGGCCCAGCTCACGCAGGTGACAGTTGATGCGGGAATAAGGTCCATCGGCTACAACCAGTACGGGAACAGGAAACAGATTCGCTGGTAGTCGATAATGGCACCCACCTCATCACTGAAAATCGTATAGCTGAAAAATAATTGCTGCTCCTGCATTTGTCGCCTAATGTTACAGGACAATAAGAAAGTCTGAGGTGCGCCTCTATTTTTCTTGTAAAGCAAAAGCAGCAGGGCGTTCACCAGACTGGATACTCAGGAGACGTTCACGTCAATCCAATGACAGCAGCTGGATATCTGCCGCAATCCGGGCTTGCAACTCTGCTACGGAGGAAAAGCGGCGCTCAGGGCGCAGGAAGCGGCGGAGCTCTACCAGGAGCGGAAGGCCGTATAAATCGCCCTGCCAGTCCAGGAGATGCGTTTCCAGGCGCAGCAGTTTCTGCGCTTCATCAATCGTAGGCCGCAGCCCCAGGTTGGCAATACCGCGTACCGGGGCGCCTTCGATACAAGCGGCAACCTCATACACACCGAAAGGCGGCAGCACCGCCGCGGGGTGAATCTGCATATTCGCCGTAGGGAACCCCAGTTTGCGGGCGAGTTTCTGCCCTGGTTCCACCACCCCGGAAAGAGTGAAGGCATGCCCCAGCATCTCCTGCGCCAGCGGGAGATTACCCGCCACCAGCAGCTCGCGGATACGGCTGGAGCAAATGCGCTCGCCCTGCAGCTCCGCCATATCCTGCACGCAGGCGCGCAAACCGTGTTCAGCGGCATATTCCTCTACAAAGGCGGCATTGCCCACGCCCCCCTTACCGAAATGCCAGTTCCGGCCTACGGAGATACCGGCCATGCCACACGCGGAGCGCAGCGCATCCAGAAATTCACGGGGAGCCATGGCGGCCAGTTCCGGGGTAAAGGGCAGCTCCAGCAGCACCTGCACCCCCAGCCCGGCCAGCAAAGCGCGTTTCTGCTCCACCGCCGGAGTAATCAGCTTCGGCTGCTTCTGCGGCGCCAGCACAGCCAGCGGATGCTGCGCAAAGGTGAGAACCCCGCGCAAAGCTCCGGGAGTATCGGCGGATTCGATAACCCGCCGGTGCCCACGGTGAACCCCATCAAAGAAGCCCATGGCCCAGTGAACCGACTGGTTCAGGGCGGCGAGTTCTTCTATGGAATGCAGAACCTTCATCTGCCGCGGTCAGCAAGTACTTTCTCCACCGGCAGCAGACGCGCCAGCAGCTCTTCGCGACCGGCAGCCTTCAGCGTGGGCACATCCACTGCCTCGGCAATATCAAACTTGCCACTACGGATGCGGCGCAGGGCGGTCAGGTGAGCCCCGCAACCCAGAAACTGCCCGATATCATGCGCATAGGTGCGCACGTAGAACCCCTTGGTGCAGTGTACGCAGAAATCCACCTCGGCCGCGGCCAGGTCGATACGGGTAATCTCATAATCCAGCACCGCCACATGGCGGGCCTTGCGTTCCACCTCTTTACCCTTGCGGGCCAGTTTGTAGCATGGCACGCCGTTGATTTTCACCGCTGAATACATAGGCGGCACCTGGTCGAACTCTCCGTTGAAATGCTCAAACGCGGCACGGATAGCCTCCTCGGTAAGCCCGTCTGTCGGCTTTTCGGCCACCACTTCGCCATCGGCATCCTGGCTGTTGGTCTCCACGCCCAGTTTCATGGTGGCGGTGTAGACCTTATCCTCGCACATGAGCAGGTCCTGCATCTTCGTAGCCTTGCCGATGACCACAATCAGCATGCCGGTAGCCATGGGGTCCAGCGTGCCACAGTGGCCCACCTTCTTTGTCTGCAGGATACGGCGGCAGAGCGCCACCGCATTGTGGGAGGTGAAGCCAGGGTCCTTATCCACCAGCAGCACGCCACTGGGAGCTTCCTCACTCATGCCTGCAGCTCCTTTCTGATAGCGTTCAGCACGCGCTCACGGCAATCGGCCAGCGCCCCACGCATGCGGATACCGGAGGCCATGGCATGCCCGCCGCCACCGAACTGCGCAGCAATGGCCGCCACGCTCACGGCGGGGTCCTTGCTGCGCAGGGAAACGCGGATGCGCCCATCCTCCAGGTCCTCGAAAATCACCGCCACGCGCACACCCTGGAGCACACGCACCACATCCACCAGGTCCTTGGTATCCTCCAGCCCCACGCCCAGCTTCGCCTTGCGGCCGGCCGGCATGGAATAGTGAGACAGGGCGCCGCCGCACTCCACCACCATGTGGTTAAGCACCTCGCGCTGCATCAGCAAGGCGGTGTAGGGCACCTCCTGGTACACGCGGCGGTTCACATCCGCCACATCCACCCCGGCCGCCAGCAATTCGGCAGCGGCATGCATCACCTCCGGGGTGGTGCTGCCATACTGGAACGAGCCCGTATCCGTGTTGATACCCACATAGAGGGCATCCGCCATCGGTTTCGTGAGTTTCACCCCCCAGGATTTCAGCATGTTGAAAAGAACAAAAGCGCAGGCAGCGGTTTCCGGTTCAATCACCTGCACATGGCCATAGCGGGTATTCGTGCCGTGGTGGTCAATGTTCACAATGAGCGGAAAACCGGCAAAAAGCTGCTGCGAGCGGTCGCCCAGCCGCTTCCAGTCTCCCGTATCCACGCAGATAAGCATCTCCAGGTCAGCAGGCACTTCCTCCGGCAGCGGCAGAATCTGCTCCGCGCCTTCCAGAAAGGAATAGCGGGCGGGCACGCCGTCCTCATTCCACATATACACTTTCTTGCCCATAGACTGCAAGGCAAGCCCCAGCGCCAGGGTGGAGCCGATGGCATCGCCATCCGGCCGGAAATGAGAGGTCACCGCGATGGTGCCACACTGTTGAATACGGGAAAGGAGTTGCTCGTACATGTGCAGGTATAATACCCTGTTTGGCAGCGCAGGTCAATCGCTTTCAGCGGAATCGCCGTGCCAGCAGCAGCGCCATGAAGCGCGGGAAGCGTTTCTCCAGCCACCAACCCAGCAGAGCCACCAGCGGCAGCACCAGCACCGGCACCCAGATATTCCACAGCCACTCAGGCTTTCCCCACCAGTACAAGGGCGACAACGCAAACGAATGCGCGGCATAAATAAACAGCATTCTCCGCCCGCAGAACGCCAGTTTCCCGGCCAAAGCCGGCAACACCCGGGATATCCCCACCGCTATGAGCACAAAAAGGAAAGCATAAGCCAGCGCCCCTGTCGGCAGGCTGCAATGCTTCCACGGCAACCCGCCCGCCCTGGCCACACAGGCCAGCACCTGGGGCTGAACCAGCACCCCGGCGGCCACCAGCATCAGCACCCACCAGTTCCGCTCCAGATATGTTTGCAGAGCGGAAACAGATACCCTCTTCAGGCAGAACCCCAGCAGGAATACCCAGTAATAATTATAGCGGATTCCCAGATGCTGCGATGGGCTCGTGGTGTATGAGCACAGCATAAGCAACACAACCACCAGCCAGCCGTACCGCGGCAGCACACGCAGCGCCAGCAGCGCCACCGTGACCAGCTGGTAGCAAACCAGCGTCTTCAAAAACCAGAGTGGCGTGTTGTACGCAGCGCATTCCCAGCCGACTGCCCGAGCCCAGCTGAACTCAAACCACGGCTTTGCCAGCGCCAGAAGCACCACTGTAAGCACGGACCACAGCAACCAGGCCAGCGCCAGCCGCCCCGTGCGCACCAGGGCGACACCTGCCCCGGCGGGCAGAAAATACCCGGCCAGCAGGAAAAACAGGGCAATGGCACCGCCGACCACCGTTCCTATCTCATCCGGGGCTGCATACGCATGCAGCCAGACGATGAAGAACATGGCCAGCGTGCGGGCGGTATCCACCCAGTCTGCACGGGGAGCCGCACTCATTTGCCCACGCTGCGCACCAGGGCGCAGGTCAGTTGAATGCAGGCCTCCAGATCCCGGTCATCCAGAATCCCGTTGTGCGAGTGGATATAACGCACCGGAACCCCGAAGACAATAGCCGGGCACCCGTGCCAGTGCGGATACGCAGCGGCGGCATCCGTCCCGCCCGTGCGCCGCACCGTCGGTTGGCAGGCAATACCTTCCGTTCCGGCCAGTTCAAGCACCTTGTCAGCCAGCTCAGGCGGGGTGATGTTGGTCGGGTCAAACAAGCGCACCTGCACCCCCTGCCCCAGCACCCCCTGGCGGCAGACACCGCTCTGGCCGTAGGTATCATCGGCAGGCGGGCCTTCCAGGATGATGGCGAGGTCGGGCACCTGCTCCAGCGCGCGGGCGCCACGCGTGCCCACCTCCTCCTGCACGGTGCCTACAGCCTGCAGCGTGCAGTTCAGCGATTCACCAGCCAGGCGTCGCATGGTCTCAATCATGCAATACACCCCGGCGCGGTTATCAAAAGCCTTACCCATCCAGCGGTGGGGAACCGCCAGCTCCTGCATCTGCACATCCGGCGTCACGGCGCAGCCGATGCGCACCCCGCAGGCTGCCACTTCCTCAGCACTCGAAGCGCCGATATCGATAAAGAGAGAATCCGTTGCCATCACCTGATTCCGCTGGGATTCCGGCAGAAGGTGCGGCGGGCGCGTGCCAATCTGCCCGGGAATCACCCGGCCATCGCGGGTATGAACCAGCACACGCTGGCTGGGCAGCGTGTGGTTCCACCAGCCACCCAGCGGCACAATCAGAAGGAAGCCATCCGGCGTGACCCCCTGCACCATGAACCCGATTTCATCCATGTGCGCCAGAAGAGCCACCACCGGGCCACCGGCTGCGCCCCTCATGCGGCACACCAGATTACCGGCGGTTGTTTCCGTGATATCGCAGAAGTCCTGCAACTCACTGGCCAGCAGAGTGCGCACTCCGCCCTCAAAACCGGAAGCACCTGCTGCATTGCTGCAGCGTTCAAGCAGATCTCTATTCAGCATGCGGATACTCTACACCCGCCAGCTGCCCGGGTCAAGTCCGGAAGCAGCCGGAGCACATCAACGCGCGTCCTCAGGCAGTTCCTCGGGCTCTGCCATGCTGGCGGACTCAGCGGCCTCAATCTCGCGCTGCGCCAAAATCTCCGCCACCGGGTAATTCGGCTCGATATCCTCGAGTATGGAAACCGGAGTCCCCAGATCCACGATATCAAACAGCATGCAGGCTACTACATGCGGCAGGCGGATACAGCCATGCGACAAGCGCTTGCCTGCCACCACCCTGCCGGTGTGCATCCCCACGCCATCGGACGTCAGCCGCATCCAGTTCGGCATGGAGGAACCCACAAAGCGACCGCCCTCGGGAATCTGCTCGGTAAAGGCATCCGCATTATCATTGATACATTTACCCTTTTCGTTATACATCTTACCGTAGCGATTGGATGCGTGTTCCTTTTTCTTGAGACGCACCTTATACCGGCCGGTAGGAGTGGGATGCGTGTCCGCACCAGTGGAAACAGGCCAGTCAGCCGCCACCTTGCCATCCACATACAAGCGGCCGCGCTGCTGGCGCAGACAAATGACGATGGGGCTCTTGGGAGTGGCCTGATTCAGCAGGGCATCATCCAGATACACCTGCATCACCGTGGGGTACTTCTTTGTGCGGTGCACAAACTTCTCATACGGACTCCGCTCTCCGACCACCGGCGTCACCGCCACGTGATTCTGCTGGGAGCATGATGCCAGCAGATTCACCACCAGCAGAGCAATGCCCCCGAACCTTCCCACTTTCCTGAACATTGTTGTCATGTCACTTGATTTCTACGGGAGTACCCACGGGCGTGTTTTCAAAGAAAATCCGGGCCATGCGGCGCGGCAGTCGGATGCAGCCATGGCTTTCCGGGGCGGAGGTCACCAGGCCCTCGTGCATCCAGATGCCACCCCAGGTCAGCTGCATGCCGTATGTCATCGGCGCCCCCTTGTAAATGCCGCCCGGCGGCATCGGCTCGCCTTTGGTGTAGTTGCTGATGAGCGTGTTACCGGCGGCATCCACCACACTGCCGTACGTGGAGGAGATATGGTCCTCATCCTTTGCGATAATGGGGAAAACACCCTTGGGGGTATCCTTGCCGGCCTTACCGGAGGAAATCGTGCTCCAGCCCACCTGGCGGCCATTGATGCTGTAATACGCACGCTGCAGTTCCGTATCAATCACAATACGCCGGGGGCCATCCAGACCGGCAGGCACGTCCCACTCACCCGTGCTGACCGATTCCGTCACATTCATCTTCATCTTCGGGCGGGCAAAGGCATAACCCGTTGCCATCTGTGCCAGATCGTTGGGCGAGTTCAGACAAGAAGTCACTAACGCGGGAACAATTGCAAGAATGAAGAAGTATCGTTTCATTTTCCGGATGAAGGTACACTGATTTCCAGTGCAAGCTCTGTCTCACACCAGATGAAGCATTTATGCACGCTTGCAACGTATTTGTCAAGCTCATTCCAATATGGATTCAATATTTTCCACAGAAAAGTGACATCCTCTGCTTACCAGCGCTATGGTTGCGTGTTAGCATAAGCCCATGAAACTGGCACTGGCCCCCATGCAGGATGTCACCGACCTGGCCTTCATGCGCACGCTGCAGCGCATTCAATCATTGCCGGATTTATTCATCACAGCCTACTTCCGCAGCACCCCCACCACCTGCGCCCTGGCAGAAGCCAACCTGCGCTGCATTGATGAAAATGAAACCGGGGTCCCCATGCTGGCGCAACTGGCGGGGAGCGAATCCGGAGCCCTGCTGCGGGATGCCGAAATGCTGCTGAAGCGCCCCGGGGTGGCAGGAATCAACCTGAATGCCGGCTGTCCTTCCCCGCTGGTCAACCGCCACGGCGCGGGTGCCGGATTGCTGCGCGACCTCCCGCGTTTCCGATGCATTCTCCGGGATTTGAGACAGCTGCTGCCAGCAGGCACCTTCAGCGTCAAGTGCCGATTGGGATGGGAAAATGCCGATGCAGAGTTCCCCGGCATACTCGACAGCCTGTGCGCAGCCTCGCCGGATGCTGTCGGCATTCACGCCCGGACCCGCCGCCAACTGTACGGCGGCGCCCCCCGTTTCACCTTCGTGAAGCAGGCAGTCACCACACTCCCCTGCCCGGTCTGGGCCAACGGTGATCTCAATTCTGTGGAACAAGCCCATACCTGTCTCGTGCAGACCGGGGCTGCCGGGCTGATGCTGGGGCGTGGTGCCGTACGCAATCCCTATCTCTTTCGCCAGCTGCGGGGCGGCCCCGCCCCGACTCCGGATGAAATGCGGCAATACTACCGCATCCTACTCGAGGAAACCGGCAGGGTTCTGCTGCACAAACGGACCGAGAAAGGCCACTGCAACCGCATGAAAAAATACCTGGCTTTCTGCTACCCCGATTTTTCCCCGGAACAGGAATACGCCCTGCGCCGCTGCACCAGTACCAGCGACATGTGGCGCATTCTGGAACATGGCATAGTTTAGGCTTTTCCGGGCTGAGGCATTAGTGTAGAATACTCCCCGTTATGTTACAGGCAGGTATCGTAGGTCTCCCGAATGTGGGCAAATCCACTCTTTTCAATGCAGTCACCCGCTCCCGCAAGGCGGAAGCAGCCAACTATCCGTTCTGCACCATCGACCCCAATGTCGGCATGGTGGAAGTACCGGATGAGCGTCTGGCTGTGCTGGCAGAAATGAGCAAGAGCGAGCGCATCGTGCCTGCCGCCATCGAGTTTGTCGACATCGCAGGTCTGGTCAAGGGCGCTGCCGAAGGCGCCGGCCTGGGCAACAAGTTCCTTTCCAACATCCGTGAGACTGATGCCATTGTGCAGGTGGTGCGCTGCTTTGAAAACGACGACATCATCCACGAACTCGGCTCCGTTGATCCGGTGCGCGATATTGAAATCATCAATGCAGAGCTCATCCTGGCTGACCTGGCAGCCATGGAAAAGCGCAAGGAAAGCCGCATCAAGAAAGCCCGCGGTGGCGATAAGGAAGCCAAGGCCGAAGTAGCGCTCATTGAAAAGCTGCTCCCCCACCTGGATGCCGGCAACCCCGCCATCACCCTGGATTTGAGCGAGGAAGAGCGCAAACTCCTCCACAGTTTCTACCTCCTTTCTGATAAGAAGAGCATTTTCGCCTGCAACGTGAGCGAGGAAGAACTGGCCGAGGCGGTAAAAGACCCGGACTCCCACCCCTACGTCTCCGCTGTGCGTAAATACGTGGCAGAGCATCACAACGCTGAAGCCATCGTCATCTCTGCCCGCATTGAGGAAGAGCTCTCCGAGCTTGACCCCGCTGAAGCCCGTGAATACCTCAACGACATCGGCGTGGAAGATTCCGGCGTCAGCGACCTCATTCGCGCTGTCTATCACCTGCTGGGCCTGCGCACCTACCTGACCACCGGCGTCAAGGAAACCAAGGCCTGGACCATCCGCGCCGGCGACAAGGCCCCCCGCGCCGCTGGTGTCATCCACACCGATTTCGAGCGCGGTTTCATTGCCGCCCAGGTGGTTGCCTACGATGACCTGGTAGCCTGCGGATCCCTGGCCAAGGCCAAGGAACAAGCAAAACTCCGCATCGAAGGCAAGGAGTACGTGGTGCAGGACGGCGACGTGGTCGAATTCCGCTTCAACGTCTCCAAATAATCTTCACAGGAAACACCCCGACAGGAACGGGATGGCTGGATCCACAACCAGCCATCCCGTCTCTTTCACTCAAAAAGAAACGCCGGAGCAGTCACACCGCTCCGGCATTCAGCTTAAAGCACTACTGCAGATTAGTTACCTTTCATAATCTTGCTGGTACCAACGTGAGTGAACGGAACCGGATCCTTCAGCTTCGGCTTTTCGGTCACAACGCCGTCCTCACCGGCATCCTGATTCGGCTGGTCGCCCTGGTTTTGATTTGCACGTTCATATTCACCCGTAGCAAGATCCATTGTACCATCGAGCGTAGCGGTGTTATTCTGCGTATAGCGATCCACTTTACCGAAGAAATGCATCATACCGTTATCACTGTCCGTAAACGTCATATCCAGGGTCACCGGCTCGCGCACACCAATCTGGGCACCATCAGACGGGAAGCCGAACAGGGACTTGAGGTTCTGAAGAGCAGCCTCTTCGTGGAAACTCATCACCGCCTTCACATTCGGCTGAGCACCCGGCGTGTATCCCACCGTAGAAATGTAGCAGAAAGCGGTCGCACCGTTGTACATGTACTGGGCGTTGTACATATTACCTGCGAACCGATCACCGATGTGCAGCTCAAACAGGATTGGCGCACCTATGCGAATCTGTGCACCGGTGAGGTTAACCAGCACGCCATCACCGCCGCCGCTACCGCCGCCGCAGGAAGAAAGAGTGAAACCAACAGCCATGCCAACGGCAGCCAGAAGGGGAAGGAAGAGTTTTTTCATACGTTTGTAAATTCTATCAAAGGTGAAATGCCTTACTCTCCCCAGTCTACCATGACACGCCGAGGAAGCAAGCAAAAAATTGAACATAACGGCAAAAAAATGCCACGATTTTCAAAGTTTTACCATTCCTCCCTCACGGCAAGGAACCTGCGTATTCCGGAAGTCAGAGTTTGTGGCGAAAATCATCTCCCGGAGCCAGACTCGCCACAAAAGCAACCAGAAGGTCGATACAGCTCTGCACATCGCGCATGTCTGCGGTCTCTACCGGGCTGTGCATATAGCGCAGCGGCAGGGAGAAGCACGTGGCCGGCACACCGCTGCGGGAGCGGTATACCTGGTCCGTATTGGTTCCGGTAGAGCGACCTGTAGTCTCACGCTGCAGGGGGATATCCTGTTCAAAGGAAAGCAGTTCCAGGCGCGCGTTCAGGTTGGGGTGACACACCGGGCCATAGCTCAGGCAGCCGCCCTGCCCCAGGCGCACATCGCCATACCGCCCCTTATCCAGCCCGGGGGAATCGGTCGCGTGAGTCACATCCAGGCAGATGGCAGCATCCGGCTGCAGACGGAACGCGAGCATCCCCGCCCCCACGCAGCCAATTTCTTCCTGCACGCTGTTGGCAAAGACCACATTCCAGGCGGGTTTGATTTCCTTCTCCGAAAGAGTGCGGGCTACTTCCGCCAGAATGAAGCCGCAAAGGCGGTCATCCAGTGCTCGGCACACCAGGCGGCGGCCATCATTCAGCATGAGCGGGCCGTCGCAATACACCCCCACACTGCCAACGCGGAGCCCCAGAGCCTCGACCTCCTCGCGCGAATCGCAGCCGAAATCCACGTAAAGCTCGTGCAGCTTGGGAGCTTTTTCATCAGCAGCGCCACCGCGCAGGTGAATAGCCGTATTACCAGTGATACCAATCACCTCACCATCCGTCCCCAGAAAGCGGATTCGGCGGCCGCGGGCTATGCTCACATCACTGCCGCCCACGCGCTCCACCCGCGCAAAGCCATTCTCATCGATATAGCGGATGGAGAAGCCGATTTCATCGGCATGGGCATCCAGCATCAGAGTGGGGGCACCCTCCTCCGCCGCGCGCAGCAGCGCCCAGGTGGAACCATACGCATCGCACTGCACCTCGTCCGTATACGGGCGGATATAGTCCGCCCACAGGCGCTGCGCATCCATCTCCAGCCCCGTGGGCGCCGGAGTCTCCAGATATTCGCTCAGGAATTCAGCAGATTTCTCGTTCATGGTCGTTCTATCTTGTCATTTGCAGGCTCATTTAAGAATTATTACAATTCATCATCTCGAGTATTCACAAACCATTCACCGGCTTTACCACTACCCTTTGTCGGGGAGGTTTTCCAGCAGCTTGCGGGCGGCAGATTCAGGAACACCCATGACCCGGCCGTGGTCATCCCTGCCGATGCAAAGGACGCCGCCCTGCGCGTTGGCAAACGCACAGATTTCGCGCAGGTGGCCATCCTTCCGGGTGGATTTCCAACTCCAGGCCCTGGTGTTCTATCTGCATGCAGGCTTTACATGTTGGCGTAGCCGATATCGGAGCGACGCTGGGAGCCGGCGAAATCGACCTTGGCGGCCTCGGCATGAGCCTTAGTGCGGGCGGCATCGAGCGTATCGCCCTGAGCCACAATGGCAAGCACACGTCCACCGGCGGTCACCCAGCCCTCGGGGGTCTTCTTCGTGCCGCAGTGGAAAACGCGGGCGGAGCAGTCGTCCAAGCCGGAGATGAGGTCGCCGCTGTGGGAACTGGCGGGGTAGCCGGCGCTGGCCAGGATGCAGCAGATGCTCCAGCCCTCGTTGAAAGAGATGAGCTCGGGGGCAAAATCACCCTGGGCACCCTTCAGGCAGAAGGTGGCGAGGTCCCCCTGCAGCAGGGGCATCACCGCCTCACACTCAGGGTCACCGAAGCGGCAGTTATACTCAATCACCTTCGGTCCCTGCGGGGTGAGCATGAGGCCGAAATACAGGAATCCGCGGTAGGGCAGGCCATCTGCCTGCAGTCCGCGCACGGTGGGAGCCACGATGGTTTCCTCGATGGTCTTGATGAGCTCCGGCGAGGCAAGCTGGCGGGAAGCCACAGCGCCCATGCCGCCAGTGTTGGGGCCTGCATCACCCACCTCGAGACGCTTATAATCGCGCGCCGGGCAAAGGATGAGGTACTTATCGTCACAAATGGCGCCGAAAATGGAAATCTCCGGACCGGTAAGGAACTCCTCCACCAGCAGACGGCCGGCGCCGAAACGCTTCTGGATGAACACCTCATTCAGGAACGCCTCCGCACTAGCGGCATCCGGGCACACGGCCACCCCCTTGCCGGCAGCCAGGCCGTCGAACTTCAGCACGGTGGGATACTGCCCGTTGATAGCCGCAATGGCTTCATCATAGCTTTCCACAGCAGTGGCCATGCCGGTAGGGATATGATGGCGCAGCAGGAAATTCTTGGCAAACTCCTTGGAAGCCTCCAGCTGGGCACTTTCCTTAGGCGGGCCCCAGCAGGGGATACCCACAGCGGCGCAGCGGTTTGCGAGGCCATCCTCCTTGACCAGATAGCTTTCCTCACCAGCTACGCAGAGATCAATGCGATTATCGACCATCCACTGAATGAGCGAATCAAAACCATCCGCCTCAATACGCGTAGCAGTGCGGCAAATGGCATCACTGCCCGGGAATGTGAAGAGCTGGGGTTTACACGGGCTTGCGGCCAGGGTCTCCACTAGAGCCTGCTCGCGCCCACCTTTTCCGATGACGGCTATTTTCATGCTGGCGGCATTCTAGCACATTAACTGCCGCGGAGCAAGGGCAAACAAATCTCTACATCAGCACATGTGTCCCAAAGATTTGGGACACGTGGATTTACGATTGACAATTTACGATTGACGAATTGAAAGTTAGCGACTTTCCGTCTTCGTTCCTGCGGAACTACGCCGAGACAAGACGCCGACGGAACCTCAAATGAGTGCTTACTGCCGATGGTGAGGCCGGTGATACCCTACTACGATTTTTTTTCACAGAACACTATGCCTTTATGTCGTTCAAGGCTATTTTTCCATAATCTTTGGGACACGTGTGCTACATCAGGCAATCCCCAAAAAAGGCTGCCAGCCCGGCAGCCTTTGAAAAAACCTCCGTCCAGCCTCAGTTGGAACGCCGCCGCAACGCCAGCCGGCGGGCATTCCTGCCGCGCACCGTGCGTTTCTTGAATCGCGTAGCCATACCGCGGCGAGCCCACTCGCGGGAGTCCCGGGAGCGGTAGCGGTGCGTGGGGCGCAGACCATCCACCGGCAGCTTGGCAACGGCATCGCGGGGAATCATCACGCTGCCCGTGCTGGCATCCTGTTCCGCCTTCATATATGTTTCCTGGGTGCAGCTCTCAATAGCCACCGGCATACCGCGATGCACCCGGCTGAAAAGATCAACGATATCATCGCTCTTCATGCGGATGCAGCCGTACGATGCCGGGCGGCCGATGAAGCGTTCCTCCGGAGTGCCGTGGATATAGATACGGCGGCGGTGCGTGGACGAATTTTCGCGTTCCATGCCAGCGAGCTGAATCACACGGGTCACCACCGGATCGCGGCCAGCGGCGTCCACGTCCACCACCTCACCGGTCGGTTTGCACCCCTTGAACACCATACCCTGCGGCTGGCCCTCGCCGTTCTTCTGAGAGACAGCGTGAATGCCCAGCGGGGTACGGTTGCTGCCGTTCCGGTTACCGATACCAAATTTGGAGGAGCTGATGCTGTAATCCTTCACCTTCTTACCCTCCTTGAAGAGAGTAAGTTTCTGGTCACACAGCGTCACAGCCACGCCATCGCGCACGACGGCACGCGGCGGGATATCCTCCGCGTACAACTGGTTCTGTTCCCGGAAAAACCGGCAGGAAGCCAGAGCAGCGCATGCACCCGCCAACAGGCAGAGCCTTGCGCCTACATGAAAAACCTTATTCATAAAAGTGGAGAAATCCGTAGTATCTGGTTTATCAGGCATTGCTTGCCGCCCGGCGCTTCTGCAGCACGCCGTCCACCAGGCGGGCAATGGAGGCAAAACTTGTGTAGAAGAAGCCGAGGAACGGCGTCATGAGCACGAAGGTGAGGTAATCTCCATTCGCAAAGTTCACGTACTCAACACAACCGAAGAAAATGGCAAAGAGAAGTTCCAGCACCGGAACAAGCACGGACTTGATAGCCTTGTATCCCTTGGCTCGCTTCTCTATGGAGAGAGTCCCCTGCTCCGACTCGCCGAACTTGGGCGTGCGGACAAACTCGCTCTGCTGCCCGCACACGGCCTCCAGCACAGCCTTGGCATTATTCACCGCCATGCCCACACCCAGCGCCAGCAGCGGCAGAATGAGAGGGAACACCATGTACCAGCGGCGCGGGCGCACAATCATCTCTGCTGCCACGTAGAACATGCACACCGTGATGGTGGCGAAGAAAAACAGCGTGAAGGTCAGCAGCATCATCTGCCACTGGTCCCAGGCCCATTCGCCCGTGGGCGCCACCATACCGGTGCAGACCGGCATCACCAGGAAGCACAGCAGAATCAGCGCCAGATAGGAATAATTGCAGGTCAGATGCGTCGTGGCCTCCATCTTGGCCTTGAAGGGAGCATCGGAACGCCAGATATCGAAGAGCATCTTGCGGCAGACCTGAATACACCCTTTGGTCCAGCGATGCTGCTGAGCCTTGAATCCATCCATATCCACGGGCAGCTCGGCGGGAGTCTCGTAGTCGTTCAGGTACACAAAGCGCCATCCCTTCATCTGAGCACGGTAGGAGAGGTCCATATCCTCTGTGATGGTATCATGCTCCCATCCACCGGCATCCACGATAGTGCTCTTGCGCCACATACCGGCTGTGCCGTTGAAGGTGAAGAAGCGGCCGGAACGGTTGCGGCAGGTCTGTTCCAGCGCAAAATGACCGTCCAGGAAAATACTCTGCAAGCGGGTCAACAGGTTGTAATTGCGATTGATATGAGCCCAGCGGGTCTGCACCACACCAATCTGCGGGTCCGTGAAATAGGGCACACACACCTTCAGGATATCCGGTTCCGGGCGGAAGTCTGCATCCAGTATCAGCAGGAACTCACCCTTGGCCACGGCGTCGGCAGCCTCCAGTGCACCAGCCTTGAACCCCGTGCGGTCTGTACGGTGCAGGCACACAATATCAAAGCCCTGCGCCCGGTAATACTCCACCTGCTGCTTGCACAGCTCGTAGGTATCATCCGTCGAATCGTCCAGAATCTGAATCTCCAGCTTATCTTTGGGATAATCAATGGCGGTCACCTTCTTCAGCAGGCCCTCCACCACAAATTTCTCGTTAAACATCGGCAGCTGAATGGTTACCATCGGCCATTCCTCCCACTGCCCTTTGGGCTGGGGAATATCCTTGCGGTGCTTGATGTAGAGAATCACCATCAGCAGGCGGTGAAAGCCATAACCCGACATACCGACCAGCACCAGGAAATAGGCTACCAACCAGAAGAAATTGAACCAGTAATCTGTAGATTCCATAACGATTTTGCGGAAGAGGAGATTCTCGGCCAGGCTCATCATGCGGAGCCGGGCGGGCTTTCTGCGTCAGCATTCCAGCACGCACTTGACGCGCGCTGATAGTAATGTAAACTAGCTATGGAGTCAAGCCTAAATTAACCACTCCGTCTGTATGATGCAAAAGCCCACTTTACTTCTCCTGCTCGCCGCTGCAGCACTGAGTTTTCCCCAGTTACACGCCCAGGCGGATGTTGATATGAGCATCGAAACCATCGACATGGCCGTCGAGGGCATGCCGGAGTTTGCCACGGCTCAGGACGAAGACCGCAAACCGGGTGAGGTCCCGGCCATGTTCCGGGACGATGCCCTGCTGGATGACTCTCACTCCAACCAGGAGCTGGGCATCAATGTATACACAGCGCCTTCCATCAGCAAGATATTCGCGCAGCTGGACAATCTGCCAGCCATCCCCGAGGACTACGTGATGCGCAACCGCCCGGAAAAACTCCCGCTCGATGCCGGCAAACTTTCCCTGGAAATGGGTTACCTGCTGGCGGATGGCTTCATCGCCGTCCGCAGCGGCCACATGAACGACGTGAAACCCATTGCCCTGGACCTTTCCCGCTACGGCAAAGCCATCGGCGTGGGTGAAAAGATGAACACATACTCCGCCAGTCTCCTGGAACACGCAGAGAAAGGCCAGCTGGAGGAATTCAAGCGCATTCTGGCTTCCACCCAGGGCGCCGTGAATGACGAATTGACCGCCCTGCGCGACCCGGACCTGGCTCATCTGCTGGCACTGGGTGGCTGGGTGCGCGCCCTGGAAGCCTCGGCCGCCGCCATCGAAACGCGTTTTGACCCCGGCCAGGCCGGTGCCATTTTCTACCCGGATGCACCCGCCTACTTCAACGAAATCCTGGGCGGTCTGCACCCACGCACTGCCCGCCGTCTGAAAGTTGAGCAACTCAGCATCCTGCTCGCTCAGCTCACGAACCAGATGAGCCTGGCCCCCGGCGAGCAACCTACCCAGGAAAAAGTGCGCCAGATCAAGGAAACCGCCTCCCGCATCTCCACGATTGCCGTAGGCGCCGGTTATGAACACTGACACCCGTACCCTGCCCGTCAACCCCGCGCTGGAGCTCCGGCTCATCATCGCCGGGGTGCAGGCGCTGCGCCACCCCAGACCAGTCTACCAGGTGGTCTTCCGCGTTGTCATCTGCAACACCGGCTCCCAGTCAATCCGCCTTCTGGGCCGCAAGTGGACCCTGCGCGAACGCAGCGGAAACACCCGTCTCGTCGAAGCTGATTCCGTATTCAACCAACACCCCGTCCTCACCCCCGGGGCGGTTTTCACCACCAGCGGCTACCAGGAGTTCGACACCCCGCCCGTAGCCATAAGCTTGCGGCTTTTCGGCACCAGCGAACTGGGCACCCCCTTCATCTCCGAGCCCCTGCACTTCCCCAGAAGCAGTTTCCAGTTCTGAGCAGACAGCATTCAAAATTGACAGCGCGCCCGGCGGGGTGTATTATCACCCGCAAACATGAACACCTACAAGATTGCAGTTCTGGCGGGCGATGGTATCGGCCCGGAAGTGATGGCGGAGGCACTCCGCGTGCTGGATGCCGTGGAGCAGAAATTCGGATTCAAGACCGAGCGGACCGAGTGCTACGTAGGCGGCGCCGGCATTGATAACTGCGGCAAGGCCCTGCCGGCCAAGACCCTGGCTGCCTGCGAGGCGGCAGATGCCATTCTGTTCGGCTCCGTAGGTGGGCCGAAGTGGGATTCCCTGCCGCCGGATGAACGCCCCGAGCGCGGCGCCCTGCTCCCGCTCAGAAAGCACTTCTCCCTCTTTGCCAACCTGCGCCCTGGCATCTGCCTGCCGGAGCTGGTGGATGCCTCCCCGGTGAAGAATTCCCTCATCCCCGGCGGCTTTGATATCCTCTGCGTGCGCGAACTCACAGGCGGCATGTACTTCGGCGAGCCCAAGTTCTACGGTGAGCGCGATGGCGAAATCATCGGTCTGGATACCCTCATCTACAAGAAGAGCGAGGTGGAGCGCATCGCCCGCGTGGCCTTTGAGGCTGCCCGCGGCCGCAACAAGAAGCTCTGCAGCGTGGATAAGGCCAATGTGCTGGCTTCCTCCGTCATGTGGCGCGAGGTCATGAACACCATCGCCGCCGAATACCCGGACGTGGAGCTCACCCACATGTATGTGGACAACGCCGCCATGCAGCTCGTGCGCAACCCGAAGCAGTTCGACGTGATGGTCACCGAAAACACCTTCGGCGATATCCTTACGGATGAAATGGCCATTGTCTGCGGCTCCCTGGGCATGCTGCCCAGCGCCTCCCTCAGCCACGGCTCCAGCACCTTCTTCGGCCTCTACGAACCCTCCGGCGGCTCCGCCCCCGATATCGCCGGCAAGGGCATCGCCAACCCCATCGCCCAAATTCTTTCCATGGGCATGCTCCTGCGCTACACCTGCAAGGAAACCGCCGCGGCCGATGCCGTGGATGCCGCTGTGCGCAAGGTCATCGCCGCCGGCTACCGCACCGGCGACCTCGCCACCGGCGCCGAAGGCGAAATCCGAGTCGGCACCCGCGGCATGGGCGATGCCATCATTGCCGCTCTATAAAAAATTTGTTCCAGAAAGCGGCAGGTGTTTCCCACACCTGCCGCTTTTTGCTTGCTCAAGTCATACTTTGCGCTATAATCAACCACAGGCAAACACAAACTATGGGAAAGGATGACCGCTGGCAGCAGAGACTGCAAAACCTTAACAAAGCCTTTGATTGCTTCGAACGCGCATGTGCTCAGCCCTTGCCGGATGAGGTGTACCGCGCCGGCGTACTTCACTTTTTCCAGATGAGTTTCGAGCTCTGCTGGAAAACGCTCAAGGACAGGCTCAGCTACGAGGGCATTGATGCCGCCAGCCCGCGGGATACCATCAAAAAGGCTTTTGCCACCGGGCTGATTTCTTCGCCTGAACTCTGGCTCAAAGCACTTGAAACCCGTAACACGTTCACTCATGCCTATGATGAAGAAATGGCTCTCCTGGCCCTCAAGGTCGTCAGAGATGACTATCTTCCCATGCTGCGCGATTGTGTCGACCACCTTAATTCACTGGCTTCGGAATCATGAACTCCGGCATCTCTTCTGAGCACAAACAAGCCATCTGCGATATCCTGAAGACATGTCCCAGGGTGCGCGAAGCGGTCTTGTTCGGGTCCAGAGCCATGGGAAATTTCAAACCATCATCGGATATCGACCTCTGCCTGCGTGGTCCAGACCTCTCATTTGATGACCTCTTATCGCTTCGGGTTAAATTGAATGACCTCCCCCTGGTGGTCGATATTGATCTCGTCGCGGAATGCATGATTCAATCCCCTGCGCTTCTGGAGCACGTCAAAAACAAGGGAGTAATTTGGATGCCATAAATTATATTTTTCAACTTTTTGCAGATTTTTCTTGTAATTATTCTAAAATAAGCTATACTACAGCCATGACAACCATCGACAACCTGAAGACCGCCATCATCGGCGAAAGCACCGCCAGCGCCAAGTACGCAGCCTATGCCACCCGCGCCGCCCAGGAGGGCTACCCGCTCATCGAAAAGCTCTTCGCCGCCGCCAGCCGCGCCGAGCGCATCCACGCCACCAACCACAACAAGGTGCTGGTGAAGATGGGTGAGGCCCCCATCGACCTGGAGATGCACATCGAAGTGGGCAACACCATTGAGAACCTGAAGGCCGCCGTCGCCGGTGAGACCTACGAGTTCACCGAGATGTACCCGCCCATGATTGCCCTGGCACAGGAGGAAGGCAACACCGATGCCCTGCGCAGCTTCACCTGGGCCAACGAGGCCGAGAAGGAACACGCCGACCTCTACAGCAAGGCCCTGGCCCAGCTGGAAGCCGGCGAGAAGCTCGACCTGCCCGCCAAGTACTACGTCTGCCCGCTCTGCGGCGATACCTTTGCCGAAGGCACCGAGCCCGACCGCTGCCCGCTCTGCAACTTCCCGAAGGCTAAGTATATCGAGATCTAAGTCCGAGCGCAGCGAGGATATCGTCGCCGGAACGGCGATATCGTTACTCACCATTCAACACAACAACAAGCGAGCATCGGGAGAGCCATTTCCCGGTGCTCGCTTGTTGTATTGTACTGCGCACATGTGCAGAGGGCACCACATTACACCTTCCGAATCCTTCACTCCTGCCCCGCTTCCAGAGCATCAGTCACAGCCTCTTCAAAATTCACCGTCCATTCTTGCCGTTATAATTCCTCAGCTCCTGCTTTCAGACACTTCACAGCAAGCCTTATCCCCCCCCGGCCATAGTGCAACGCAGCTTTCCCCACCAAAGCAACATCCAGAATGGAAACGCCTGTACCTCGCACCACCTCCAGCGCCGCCCGCCCTCTTGCTTTTTCATCGGCTTTCATGTTTGTACGAATTTGTAATCCGTATGCTTTACATATTTCTATACCACTCGCTCAACATGTTACGAGTAAATGGAACCTATCAACAGAAAATGGAAAGCACTCTTTGTTTCAAATACGAATTTAAGAAGACGCAATTGTGCGCTTGACTTACGGATTACAAATCTGTTATCATGCGATTCCGCAAACACTGCAGCGCAAATGTACGGCAGAGCGTCGAGACAGGCCTAAATTTTTGAATCGAACTATTTCCCATTATCCATGAAAATCAGAGCAGCCGTTGTTGACTTTGGGACATCCAGAGAAAACAATTTTTTAATTAAGGGGGTACATGCCTATAGGGAGATTGAGGATAATTATGAGAATCCGGACATGGTTTTCTATTCATGTTTTGGAGCAGAGCATCTGAAATACCATGACGCGGTCAAAGTATTTATTTGTGATGAAAATGTGTATCCCGACTTTAATCAATGCGATTATGCCATAGGATCGGTCAGAATGGAATGCGGAGATAGATACTTATGGTTCCCGCCTTGTTTCAGCACCTACCTAAACCGCGAGTTGCCTCAATTGCCAGATTTGGAGAATGACATGGCGCAGCGAAAATTCTGCTCATTCATATACTCACAGGACATCATTGGCAAAGGAGCCGCATTGAGGAAAGCTTTTTGCAAAGCGCTGATGCAATACAAACACGTAGATTGCCCCGGAAAGATTCTGCACAATATGGATGCTCCAGAACTAGCAAAACGGGGTGATGCTGCCAACTGGAATGAAAGTAAAATAAAGTTTCTTTCGCGCTATAAGTTCAATATCGCATTCGAAAACAGCTCGACTCCAGGCTACATAACCGAAAAATTGATGGATGCGTATCTGGCAAACACAGTACCCATCTATTTCGGCAGTGAAGGAAATGTTCACCCATTTCCGAAAGAATCCATGATTTGTGCAAATGATTACCCGGATTTTGAATCTCTGATCAATAAGATTCGTGAGATTGACTCTGATAACATTGCCTATATGAACATGCTGGCGGCCAACCCGCTCCGCAACAACATGAAAATTGCCCCACAACAACAGCTCAATTCCTTCTTATCAAAAATATTCGCTAAGAAAGAAAAAGGGTATGAAAAAGACTCTCTCAAGGTGTCAGACGCTTATCGGCTGATACGTTGTGGAGGCAAAAACAAAACAACTATTTTTTTCAAGATGTTTGTTATAGCCATGAAAGCAGCTTATGCTCAATTCATATTAAAGGATCGCATTCTCAGGCAGGAGCTGGGCATAGCCTATCATCAAATGAAAGAAGCTATGCGCGACATTACTACTATATCTGATATCAAATAGGTCTGAAATCAACGAGAACGCCAGATAACAGGAAAGTTCTCAAAAATCGTCAAATTGTTTTGTCTGGCTGACCTGAGAGGTCAACTTGCCGTAACGCGCCCCGCAGGGCAAAGGCAGAAACAAACAAGCGATGCGAGATGCGAAGCCCCAAAGCCAAGGAATTTTGAGCCGTAAGGGCGTTTTTACTTGGCACAGGCCGACGGGACAAGCGCACTCAGGACCACGGGAAGTTTCACTCTTGACGCGGCTCAAATAAATGAACATTAATCAAAGGGTCCCTGTCCAAAATAGAGAAGAACTGCAGATTCAAATGTAAAAGTAGAAGCGGCAGTTGCAAAAGCAATCGTTCTAACAAGCTTCATCTATTGAGAACGAACTGCCGCAGCAATAAAACTGCTTATGAGCTTGACTTTCGGATTCTGAATCTGCTATTTTCGTTGCACATGATAAAGAGATTACACTATTGCTGGCTCGGTTCAGACGTTCCTTCCGCAATACATGTTCACGTAAACACGTGGAAAGAAATCAACCCGGGGGTTGAAATCATTGAATGGAATAATGCAAACGCATCGTATCCCGAACATCCATATTGGCAACAAGCGGCAACTGCAAAAAAGTGGGCATTTGCCTCTGATGTGGTACAGTTAAAAAAATTATATGAATATGGCGGGTTTTATGTAGATTGCGATGTGCAAATTTTAAAACCATTAGACACTATCCCAGCACCTCCAGACCACCTCATTATGGGATACATGTATGACGGTGTACTCTCAGGCGGCTTCATGTATTCCCCCCCCCAACACCCACTCGTTGCCCTGATGCTGGAATACTATGAGGACATCAACCCCGGTTTTTTTGCCGTCAACAATACCATACTGACTGACTGCATCAACGCTAACGTACACGATATCTTGTTAAACGGTCGTTTTTACAGCTCTGAACAATACAAACTGACCGTATTCCCAAAAGAATATTTCTGCCAGCCCTCCTTTATCAGCAGCAAGCCTTTTCTGCTCGATCAATTTGCGGGCTCCTGGCGCCCATCGGAATCCTCATTCACCACGAATCGGGGAAGTATGGGACTGTACCGGATTTTCAGAAGAAAAGTCTCCTGTTTCCGTTCTATCATGCGCAACGAATTCCGCGATGTGTATCTCAATGCCCTGGTGGGAAGAAAGCTGCTCAGGATGGAGCACTGGAGAACCCGCTACGGGCTTAAAGGAGGAGCAATAAAAGCAAGCTCGAACTAAGAAAGGGGGCCCACTACCGATATCGGTGGCAATACCGTTTCAACACAACAACAAGCGAGCATCGGGAGAGAAAATTCCCGTTGCTCGCTTGTTTATTGTACTGCACACACGTGCAGAGGGTACCACCTTACCCCTTCCAGAAACGCGCTGGCGCCACAACACCCCGCATGTCCAGATATCGCGTGCGGAGTAACGACGAATCCCGATGCCCGATTTCACACTGCAGCTCTGCAAAACTTCGAAAATAGCTCAAGTGGTAGCTTGCAAAGGTATGACGCAACGCATCCTGCGGCCATGGGCGCGTATCTGCATTCCACCCGGCCTTCTGCCGCAATTCCCGCCAATGAAGCCCCCAGTTCGGTGGGCAGATAGGACAGGCAGCAGATTGTTGACACCCCCGCAGAATTCTCAATAAGGGCTCATGAATTGTTACACGCCGCGCTCCTCCGGTCTTGCTATGTCTTGGTGATATATAAATGGCCTGCTCCTGCAAATCTACCTCAGCCCATCTGAGCCTAGCCACCTCGTGAGGACGGATGCCGGCATACAACATCATCCCCACCGCCGCCGCACAGCTACCACCTCTGTAACTCGCTGCCGCCTGCAGTAAAGCCTTTATCTCCTGGTGGGCAAGAATGGGTACCGGCTTCTCCACCACCCGCGGCACCTCTACCCTTGCCACTGGATTCTCATTACACCAGCCCCGCTTCAGCGCTGTGCCAAACACACCGCTGAGAATCAACCGCGCCTTCTGCCGCTGTCGAGGCGTATCAAAAGCCATTTCAATATACTGCGCGCATTCCTGCGGCGAAATCGCCCGCACCTTCCGCCGCGCCAGCCCCGGGCAACGCTTCATGAACCGCCGCGTAAAATACCGGAAATCGTACACCGTCCGCACCCGCCTCTCCCGCCGCGCCTCCAGCGCAAAGGCGACCGCCTTTTCAAAAGAAACCGTGCGTTCCTGCTTCTTCAACTCCTCGGCACCTGCGGCGATGCATCGCAAAGCACGTTTTGTTCTGCCGTTCCCCGATTTGATGGCGGCACACGCCACCTGGGCTGCTTCCAACGCCGGAACACCAGTGCGCTTCAATAACACAAGCGCTGCCATTTCTTCTTCGGATAGTTCTATGTTCATATATGCTCGCTTTCGGAATCCGTAAGTCAAGCATACAAACTGTTTTAACAACAGAAAAATAGAGGAGTAGGAACATCGTTCCGTTCGACATATGCAATTTTCTCAGCAAGTGGAAATTCATTGAGGTATAATGATACATCATCCAACCTTTACGGATTCCGAATCCGATATACTCACCTTGACATGAACCGACAAATAACAAGCGATAACACCTCTCTTTTACATATTCCTGTTCTTTTGTCATTCGTATACCTATCGATACCAAATTTTCTGTTTCTTACAGGTTGGTTTCACCCGGTATGCTCTATAATATTTGTTACCGCCATGATTTTTGTTTTTCTCAAATGCGGACGCAAAGAAAAACAAATTCAGCAACAGACAGATATTGCCACAAATTATAAAAACCTGGTATTGTTTATTCTGGGCATTCTCCTCCTAATGCTGTATTTCATTATAGCTGGCGTAATCGGTTATTTTCCCACGCACGGAGATTCCTGGGCGTTTCGACAAGCGTTATTTCTCAATTTAAAAGACGCTCCATGGCCCTTGGTCCTCCCAAATGGTCGAGAGATGACATATTATCTGGCCGGGATGCTCCCTGCAGCAACCCTCGCCAGAATGTTGCCAGATTTCATGCAGTCGTGGGCCATTCTGTTTTGGATCATGGTCCCATTAACCCTCACTATACTATTCTATCGTCACAGAAAGGAAATCAACATACTGCTTCTCATCATCATGGCGCTGGGGTTTCAAGATCCCTTACGAGCATTGTTCCGGCCCAATGCCACTTTTGGTCAAGGCCGTGGTTTCATGGCCGACATTCTGACATCCCTTCATCAAGCAACCGGATTTGACTTTTCTGTTCTCACCACATATTATGGCAACCAGACCCTGATGGCACCATTCTACAATTGCATTGGGGCATATAATTCCGTGCCTACAACCATACTCGTTTGCGTCCTGATTCTGCATTTAAAAAAACAGGCATGGCTGATTCCGCTGGCTATTGCCATGCTAATTCCTATCTCGCCTCTTGGAGCCATTGCATGCATGCCGATAGCGCTATACTATTACTTGCCTCATCTTTCCCTGAAGCAACTGCCAACACTGCTGTTTCCCATTTCCCTGGCGATGATGTTTGCAGTTTATTTTTTGCGCGCAGAATCGGACATGAATGTTATTACAGCTGCATGGATTGCCCGAGGTCATGAATTCTGGATATTCTATGCCAGATACCTGATAGGGTCCTCGCTTTTACTAACCCCATTATATCCGCAAGCCAAGGACTGCGGCTTATTCTGGGTATTGGTTGGGGCTGTTATCATCATCCCCACTATTTTTATTGGATCATTACCAAATCTGCCCATCATACATGGATTCAACGAACTCTTTCATAAGGGCTCCATTATATATTCCATGCTCATCATAATTCTGTGGTGCGAAAACTGGGAAAAAATATGGCGTCCTTTCCGCTGGGCGGCCCTGTCATGGGCAACGATCGCCACCGTGGTTTTCTGCTATGGGCAGGTAAAGAAGTGGGACCCAGAACACCAGATTGCGGACATGTGGAATGGCCATCTCTGTCACGACCGCAGCTTCCTTAATCAGAGCATACCTGAAAGCAAAGAAGCGATTGTTCCTAATCTTATTTTGACAAAATCCGGTGAAGCTGAAAATATGTTCCCTGGATGCCTGCTCCCCAAAGGCAGAAAAGTAGACTATAGTCGCAAACCCCATTCGCAAGCGTTTCCATAACTAGCATGGAAACAGATATTCACAACAGCATTGGGGCAGCAATTCCCCAATGCTCGTTTGCTTTATCATTTCAACTCCATTGGAAAACGATATCTTGCCTGTGGCAAGACAAGATCCTCACGTTGTTCGAACCTCATCACTGCACCGTCGTGCGGTACTCCGCACTCCGCAAAACAGCCTTGGCCTCGCCGAGGAGGAAGAAGGAGCCGCAGATGAGAGTGCCGGCAGGCATATCGGCCAGGCATTCATCCAGGGTGGCGGGGGTGGAGATGGGGGCAGAGGATGCAGCCTGCACCTTGGCCGCCATTTCTGCAGGAGCAAGAATGCGGGGGGACTGCACCGGGGGCAGCACCCATTCGCCCACGATGGGAGCGAGAAGCTCCAGCACCTCATCCAATGCCTTATCTGCCGAGCCGGCATAGATGCAGCGGGCCTTGCGGTCGCCGTAGGTCTCGCGCCAGGTGCGGGTGAGCACCTGCATGGCGTGCGGATTGTGGGCGCCATCCATGATGACGCCGGGCTGCACCTCCTCGAAGCGCCCGGGCCAGCGCACTTCAGCCAGGCCGCGGGCCTCTTCCTCAGCGCTGCAGAGGAAATGCGGCAGAGCCCGCAGAGCCGCCAGGGCCAGGGCAGCATTGCGCCGCTGGTGGGCGCCTTTCAGCCCGAGGGGCTGCTCGCATTCGGCGGAAATCACGCGGCAATAGGTATCCATGCGCTGCGCGGCCTCGTGAATGGCTCGCATGGCCTCCGGCTCCTGCGGCGCGGAAACCGCCGGGCGGTGCCAGGAGAGGATGGCGGCTTTTTCACCTGCCACCTCGTAAAGCGTTTCGCCCAGATACTGGGTATGGTCCAGCCCGATGGGTGCCAGCACGGCCACATCCTTGGGCACGGCGTTGGTGGCATCCAGCCTGCCGCCCATGCCGGTTTCCAGCACGATGAGCTCCACCTCCTGCTCCGCAAACCAGAGCATAGCCACCGCCAGCACCAGCTCAAAGAAGGTGGGGCACGGCTCCCAGTCCTGCACGATGGTGCGCACCTTGTTAATGAGCCGCGCGGCATCCGCATCCGGGATATTCTGCCCGTTCACGCGGATGCGCTCGCTGAACTCCACCAGGTGCGGCGAAGTGAACAACCCGGTCTTGTACCCGGCGGCGCGGGCCACGCTCTCGCAGAACGCGCAGGTGCTACCCTTGCCATTCGTGCCGGCCACGTGGATGACCTGCGCCCGGGGATACAGCACGCCACAGGCCGAAAGAAGGCGCGTCACCCCCTCCAGCCCCAGCTTGATGCCGAAAGTCTGAGTGGAATACAACCAATCGAGGGAATTGACTAATGACGATTGACAATTGACCATTGTTTTACTTTAAGTTGTTACGCGCAGTTTTAGCGCTGGCGGTCATGATATTACGAAGCTCAGCTGCCTCCTGTTGCAAAGGGATGAGGCGAGCAGAATCAACCTCGCCAGAACGCATTAGGAGTTCCAGCCAGTAGATGCTCTCATCTGCCTCTTCTTCGCAGATTTTGATTTTGGCAACAAAATCAGCCTTACTCTTAGCAAGACTGGCAGCGCGATAATTGGCACCCACAGAAGTACCGCAACGCAACAACTGCCGCCCCATTACTTCAGCCACAGCATGCCCCTTCAGATACTGGCACAAACGCACAATGCGCAGCCCGAACTCCAGCGTTCTCTCACGCATTTCCCCCGCATTCATACCCAATTGTCAATCGTCAATTGTCAATCGTCAATACCTGTACGCTTCCGCTTTATAGGGTCCCTCCACCGGCACACCGATGTAGTCAGCCTGCTTCTGGGTGAGGGTGGTCAGGCGCACGCCAAGCTTGGCGAGGTGCAGGCGGGCAACCTCTTCGTCCAGCTTCTTGGGCAATACGGTCACGGAGGGTTTGGAAGTTTCACGCTCCTGCCAGAGGGCAATCTGAGCCAGCACCTGGTTGGTGAAGCTGTTGCTCATCACGAACGATGCATGCCCCGTGGCACACCCCAGGTTCACCAGACGCCCCTCTGCCAGCAGATAGAGGCTGTGGCCGTCCGGGAAGGTGTATTTATCCACCTGCGGCTTGATATTAGTGCAGACAATACCGGGGTATGCCTGCAAACGGGCCACCTGAATCTCGTTATCGAAGTGACCGATGTTGCAGACGATGGCCTGGTCCTTAATCTTCTCCATGTGCTCCAGGGTGATGATATCGCAGTTGCCAGTGGTGGTCACGTAGATATCAGCCATGCCGAGAGTGTCCTCCACGGTAAGCACTCGGTCGCCTTCCATGGCAGCCTGCAGGGCGCAGATGGGATCCACCTCGGTCACGATAACCTGGGCACCCAACCCACGAAGAGCCTGGGCGCAGCCCTTGCCCACATCGCCATAGCCGCAGATAACGGCTACCTTGC
>JAFVQN010000031.1 GCA_017504805.1 Akkermansia sp.
CGTAAGACCGATGTAGTCGCCTTCAGCCTTCAGCTTGGCACGGAGGTCTGCATAACGAGCCGCGACAGCTGCCTTCTTCTTGTTTCTTTCAATCCAGCTTTTCTTTGCCATAACTTTGTGGGCCGGATATATACAGCATCTCGGCATTTATGTCAAGCGGAATTTGCCCCGAATTCTCAAAAAATTGCATTTTAAGTCACTTTTATGAAAAAAAGGCTTTCATTATGCCTGCATATGTGGTAGGAATTACTTATGAAGCGACTTGCTGGATTATTACTGTTCGGGGCGCTGCCCACGCTGGCAGCGGTGGAGTTTGATGCCATCTATGGCGACGGGATGGTGCTGCAGCGCGGGCGTGAGGTGCAGGTGCGCGGCACAACGGATACTCCGTCGGAACCCATCACGGTGAGTTTCAATGGAAAGAAGGTGAAGGCCGTCGTGCGCGGCAAGCGCTGGCAGGCCGTGCTGCCGCCCATGGAGGCAAACGCCACCGGGCAGCCGCTGGCAGCCACGCAGAAGAGCAGCAGCGCCACATTGCAGAACGTGGTGGTAGGTGAGGTGTGGATTGCCAGCGGCCAGTCGAACATGCTCTGGCGCCTCAACCAGACCCCGGGCAACCCGCAGACCATCGCCGGGTCAGCTAACCCGGATTTCAGATTCTACCACAGCGAGCCGCAGGTGCATACAGCGCCCCCCCGCTATAACGCCGGGCAGTTGCAGCGAGTGAAGGAAAAGCGCATGTACGAGGGCAAGTGGGCAGTGAGCGCCCCCGGAACCACGCCGCGCATGAGTGCGGTGGGCTACTATTTCGGCCATGCCCTGCAGAAACAGCTGGGCGTGCCGGTGGGCGTGATTCACGCCTCGCTGGGTGGCTCCAACATGCTTGCCTGGATTCCCCGCGACATCGTGCGCAAGGAGTATCCCGGCTGCCAGGGCAGCAGCTGGGTGAGGAGTAAGTACGCCAGCGCCTGGGTGCGCGGGCGCGCGCAGCAGAATGTGGGCCCCGGCGGTGATTTCTCCCTGCATCCCTACGCGCCTTCGTATCTGTATGAAACCGGCATCAAACCCTGGGAGGGATTCCCCGTGGCGGGCGTCATCTGGTACCAGGGCGAATCCGACGCTGAAATTCAGGACCAGGAGCAGAATAAGAAATTGCTCAGCGACGTGATAACCTCCTGGCGCAGCAGACTGTGTGACAAGCAACTCCCCTTCCTGCAGGTGCAGCTGCCGCGCATCAATGATAAATCTGCCCTGCGTGCCTACTGGCCCGAGTTCCGCCAGGTGCAGGCCGAAGTCGCGGCTGAGCTGCCCCGCGTGGGGTGTGTGGTGACCCTGGACCTGGGGTCCACGAATAGTGATGTGCATCCCCCTCGCAAGGTGGAGGTGGGCGAGCGTCTGGCCGCCACCGCCCTCCGAATGGTATACGGCAAGGATGTGGCAGCAGATGGTCCCACTATCGTCTCATGCCGGGCTAAGGGGAGCAGCATGGTGCTGAAACTGTCCCACGCTGCCGGCCTCCGGACCACAGATGGTCAGCCCCCCGTCGGTTTTGAACTGGCCGGGGCTGACAAGAAGTTCGTACCCGCCACCGCCACTATAAACGGAGAATCCATCACTCTCACAGCCGAAGGTGTGAAATCCCCGCGCTACATGCGCTATGCCTGGGCTGTTTTCCTGACCCCGAATCTGGTGAATGCAGCCGGCCTCCCCGCAGCTCCCTGTCCCGCCATGGGCTCCACCCGCAGCAGTCGCTGAATTTTCTCCTCCCCCTCCATCCGGCAGAAAGCCCCGCAGGTTTATACCTGCGGGGCTTGTCGAAACTGGCACAGCGCATCAAAGACAAGCGCGTGCTTTACTACATCCGCCAGATGCTCAAGGCGGGAATGATGGTCAAGCGCAAAACATTGGAAAAAGCACAAAAAAACACTCGCAGGGTTTCTGCGAGTGTTTTGTTTTAATACCGGCTGTGGGACTCGAACCCACACTCTTAGGGGAACTCGATTTTGAGTCGAGCGCGTCTACCATTCCGCCAAGCCGGCGCTTGTGGGGTGGTGTGCGATGATTAAAACGTGAAATGCGCGGAGAGTCAAGATAAATTGAAGATTATGCCATGAAATTGAGGTTCTGCTTCAGTGCCGTAGCGGGATGTGGCAGTAGATTGTGGCTTTGTCGCCCGGGTGGGAGGATGCCAGAACGCCTTCCAGAACGATGGAGCTGCGGGTCCAGGTTTTTACGCTCCATGTGCAGCGCTCGTCCGTAGCGTTTTCGATTTTGTAATAAAGCTCTTCTGTTCCGGGCAGGAGACGGTAGATGCGGGCGCTGTTCTCCTTGCTGGCATAGTTGTTGAACACAATAAGGTATTCCGGGGCTAGGGGGGACCAGGCATAGCCGAAATGACGGATTGAGGTGCCAAGCCGGGCCGGCCAGGAATCCCCACGGTGCAGCATGAGGTGTTTTTCCTCGCCATCTGCAGAGTTTTCGACTCGGAGCCGGGCGCAAGCCTCCGCCAGCGGATAGGATTCTCCGGTTTTCATCCAAGGGGTGTTGATGTGAGTCAGTTCGGGTGCGGCAGGGGCGGTGTAGTGGGCTGAGTATTCCGGTTGTATTATTGGCGGCTGCGGCGTGTGGCACGCCGGGAACAACGCCGCCAATAGGAATAAAAGCTCTTTCTGGAGATAATTATTCACTGTTCCTTATTCATTATTCGCTTTTAAAGTGTTTCCCAGGGGTGGCCGGTGGCGGTGGCGTAGGCGGGGTGGGCCCAGAGTCGCCGGGATATGAGCCCAGGGCTGAGCAGCCCCAGCAGGAAGCGGCGGCGCTGGGCGGGACGGTCGAATTCCGGCATGGGCTTTTCCGCCGTGCAGAAGTCGGAGGGGGAGTAGGGCGGCAGCTCCGGGGCCGGGGGCAGGGGGGCGGTGAGTCCGAGGCAGGCGGTGCAGTGGCCGCAGGCGGGGCGGGGGGCCTCCACAAAGTATTGCTCCAGCGCATCATTCAGGCAGGTGGGGGCCAGCAGCATATCTACGATGGCCTGCTGGCGGGCCAGGTCGGCTTTACGTCGGCGCTCAAAAGCGGCGCTGAGCCCGGCGGCCACGCTGCGGGCATCCGGCACGGGGGCTCCGGGCACCTGCTGCAGGCAGAGGGCCTGTTGGCGCATGGTGAGCTTCCATTCGCCGGCGGCTTCGCATTCGTAGAGGTATTCCACGGCTTCGGCAAATGTGCAGTCCCAGGCGAGGGCTGCGTCTTCCACCTCGCCCTCGCGGTGGGTGTCCAGCCAGCGGAGGCGGGCGCATTCGGCAGCGTCGCGGCCATCGGTGATGGTGCTGAGGGGGTAGAGGGGCTTCACCTTGTAGTATTTGCTGCCCTTGCTTTCGATGCGTACGCTCTCTTCCATGGCCATGAGGGCGCGGGTGGGCACATCGTCCGGCACATCGCAGCTGGTACCCAGTTCCCAGAGGGAGACGACGCGCTGCCCGGCGGGGATGAGCCAGCGTACGCAGCGCAGCACGCCCTCGGCATCCGGCTCGGCGGCAAGGATGCGGTTGCGGGCCTCTACCAGATCCGGCGCATGCAGCAGGATGAGGCTGGTGCAGGGGGCTCCATCGCGCCCGGCCCGGCCCGATTCCTGCAGGTAGGCCTCCGGGGAGGAAGGGGTGCTCCAGTGTACCACGGCGCGTACATCCGGCTTATCAATCCCCATGCCGAAGGCGATGGTGGCCACCAGCACGGTGATATCGTTGTGCAGGAAGGCATCCTGCAGGCTCTCGCGCTGGTCGGCGGGGAGTCCGGCGTGGTAGTGGGCGGCGGGGTGGCCCAGGCGGCTCAGTTCGCCGGCCAGCCATTCGGTTTCCTTGCGGGTGCGGCAGTATACGATGGCCGGGAGATTGCCGGCGCTGCCCAGAAAATCGAGCAGGGCGGGCATGCGCTCCTGCACCGGGCGGCAGATGCGGGTGATATTCGGCCGGTAGGGTGGCAGGACGATGCGGTTCTGCGAGGGTATGCCGAAGGCCTGGCCGAGGTCCTGCTGCACGCGCGGGGTGGCGGTAGCGGTGAGGGCCAGGGTGGCATGCGGGCGCAGCTGTTCCTGCAGGGCAGGGAGCTTCAGGTAATCCGGTCGGAAGCTGTGCCCCCATTCGGAGACGCAGTGGGCTTCATCCACCACCAGCAGGGCGAGGGTGGCTGCTGCCAGTGTCTGCCGCAGTTCGCGGTTCTCCACTGATTCCGGCGCCACAAAGAGGATGCGGAGCACCCCGTTGCGCAGATCGGTCAGCACGCGCTCTCGTTCCTCTGGCTCCAGAGTGGAATCGAAGCGAGCGGCTGCAATGCCCAGCAGGCGCAGCGCCTCGCACTGGTCGCGCATGAGGGCAATGAGCGGCGAAACCACCAGCGAAGTGCCGCCCAGCAGCACCGCTGCTGCCTGGTAGCACAGGCTCTTGCCATGCCCGGTGGGTAGCACGCCGAGGGCATTCTGCCCGGCCAGCACCAGCTCGATGAGCCGCCGCTGCCCGGCACGCAGCGCCCTTTTGCCGAACTGCGCCAGCACGCGTGCCTCAGCCTCTGCCGTGAACTCCATAACGCCGCCATTCTAGCAGAAACTCAGCCCCCTGCCAAGCCTGCCGTGCATAAAAAAATCCCCCCACGGCCGGTGAGAGCAGAGGGGGATTCTGAATTGTCAGGGTGTATGGAATCAGCCCTTATTGTGCAGAAGCCGGGGCTTCGTTGAAGTAGGCCGGCCAGTCGGTGGGGGCGGGGCCGTCGTAGGGCTTGGCCGAGGGGGAGCACAGATCCAGCTCTGCGTTGTAATAGGGAGTCTGCAGCCCTACCAGACCCAGCAGGGTGTGGAAGTAGTGCTCGTGGCCAATCTGCATGGCAGTGGAGCTCCTGAGCTGCTGCACGGCCTGGGCAAACTGGGGATTCAGGGCTTCAAATTCAGGCGAACAGATAGCAAAGGCGCCTACTGCCGCAGCCTGGGTGGAGTGGAAGAAACCCTTTTCGGCACCCACGCGGGCGCGGCCCCAGGTGCCGTCGTAGTCACCCAGGTATTCGCCGTGGTCGCTCACGTAAATGTACACGTAGGGGCGGCCTTTCAGGGATTCCAGCACTCGGTGCACAAAGCGGTCCGTGTAGTGGATGGTGTTGTCGTATGCATTGCGCACGGCGTCCTCGTCGGAGCCATTGGGCTGCAGAATCGGCTTGCTGGGCGTGAAGGGGGGATTCTCATGATCATAGTTGCGGAAGGGCAGATGGCTGCCTTCGTTGTTCACCATGAGGAAGAGGTTCTTCTTGCCGGATTCCTGCAGGCACTGGTGAATCTGCTCTGTGGCATCCATGACATCGCCGCGGGTGTAATAGCGCTTGCTGCATGCCTGGGTGAGGTTGCGCAGCGCTTTGTCTGCGCGGATGGATTGCTTGTTGAGAGAACCCAGGAAGCAGCGTACATCGAAGCCATTGGCCTTGAACAAGTCGAGCACCGGGCCGCAGGTGGCTTTCATGTCATCAGACGGTGTGCCATATACGCCGCCTTCTGCGCGACGGGCATTGGTGAGCAGCACGTGCAGGCTCGTCACTGTCAGGCCGGAGGCAGCCACGCAGCGCTTCCAGCTCATCAGATTCGGCACCTTGGAAAGCAAGGGGGTGGTATCGCGGTTGAACCCATTGAATCCCAGACGGTCTGCGCGCACGCTTTCACCGATATGGAACACAATGACGCAGCCTTCATTTCCCTGCAAGGTGGGGAGGCTGGAGGGCTGGGCCGCGGGGGAGGGAATGGATGTGGCCAGTTTGGCATCTGCCTTGGCGGCTTTCTTCATGTCGCGGTAGGACTGGGAGGTGCGTTTGAAGGCACCGTTGATGCCAACCTTGGAAAGGGAGGTGCAGCCATTCGGCAGGAAGGGGTACAGGATATAGAAGATGCAGCCGGTGCAGATGACGGTGCCGAGCAGGGCTCGCTTGGGAATAGAGCGCAGCAGACGGTTGAGAAGGTAGCTCGATACGGCCACAGCGGTGACACCCACCACGATGAGCGTGATGTTCAGCGGGGTGATATACACCATGAACTCTTCTTCGGAGCACTCCAGCGCCTCCACCAGCACCATGGAGTTCAGCATGGAGCGGTACTGGATGAAGGCACCGGCTTCCAGCATGCCGATGAGCATGAGCGGAATGAAGAGGATGAACGAGAAGCCGCGCAGCAGCAGCCAGATACCCACCACCACGCAGATGAACATGGCCGCGCTGTGGAAGAATAGCTCCGATTCACTGTAGGTGAAGGGACAGGTGATGGCCGTCAGGAAGAAGACCATGGCGAGCAGCGCTGCCAGCTTCCCGGGGCGGGGCAGGCAGAGCCAGCCTTTCTTGCTGTTGATGATAAGGAAGATGATGCTTAAAGCCAATACCAGTGAGCTTTTCCACCAGGAGGCGGCAGAAGCAAGGCAATAGGGCGTGTACAAGTCAAACTTCACACACAGGGGGGTGAGCAGCAGGAGAGCCAGCATGCCCATCAGCAACCAGGCGCCGATGTTTTTGCCGGGCTTGGTTGTGCCGGTGTTTTCGCTATTGTTGTTCATGTTCGGTTATACGAGGTCGATTGGTATCAGTTGAAAGAGTCCGCTAACGAGCAGATTTTAGCACTGTTTGGATCTGTATTCAATGATTATAGTTGAAGGAATGAAAGATTAATCGACGATTGGCGAAGTTTGTGATACCCTCGCGCATTTTTTTATTGCATAGTAAAACGATAGGTGATATAGTGGGACAGGTGAGCCCCCTGGCTTACTTTCATCAGAAACCCCAAACCATAGAAAGACCCGCTAAAATGAAGAGACTCGCTCTTACCCTGCTTGCTGTGGCGTTCTGCTGCGGCATGGCCACCGCTCAGGATCCCGCGCCCGCCGCACCGACTCCCTGCGTGAAGAAATGCTGCGCCAAGAAGGCCGCATGCCCCGTGAAGAAGTGCTGCCCGGAAAAGGCCGCATGCCCCGCGAAGAAGTGCTGCCCGGAAAAGAAGGCTTGCTGCCCGAAGAAATCCTGCTGCCCGAAAAAGAACTGAACGCGAAAGACATCATCAGTGCTCCGCCCGGTTGGTATGGACTCCAATCGGGCGTTTTCTTATCATGTTAACAACAAATAATATCGAAATGCTGCCGAAAAGATAGGAAAAATGCGTTCTACAAGCATTTTTTTATTGCAAAGCGGAAAGGAATGGGGTAAGTTTCAGGCAAGCAACGGTGCGGTCGTCTCCCAGCACCCGATGAAGAAAAGAAAAAAGAATAGAAAGACAAAAGACCATGAAGACGACAATACTCAGGAAACTGGCACTCGCAGTTCTTGCCACAGGAGTCACCCTCGGCATGGCAGGGGCTGTGTATGCCCAGAGCGGCAATGATGTGAACTGGGCAGACCGCGAAGGAGAAACGCTTTTGATGAAGGCCGCCGACCGCGGCAATGTGGCCGAGGTGAAACGGTTGCTGGCCGCCGGCGCATCAGTAAATGCCGTTGATAACGACGGTGAGACCGCCCTCATGAAGGCCGCGGACGATGGCAATGCAGCGGTCATCGAACTGCTGCTGGCCGCAGGAGCGCAGGTGAACACCGCCGATGAGGATGGAGAAACCCCGCTGATGATGGCTGCCGACAGCGGGAACGCCCAGGCGGTGAAGCAGCTGCTGGCTGCCGGCGCCCAGGTGAATGCCGTTGATAACGATGGCGAGACTGCGCTTATGGTGGCGGCGGATGAGGGCCGGGTGCCGGTGATTCAGCTGCTGCTGGAGGCCGGGGCGGATGTGAACATTCAGGACAATGAGGGCGAGACCGCGCTCATGAAGGCCTTGGAAGAAGGAAACGTCCGCGCGGTGCAAGTGCTGCGCGAAGCCGCCGCCAGATAAATCTGTACGCATAACGTCAATGCATGTCACCGCCGTCCGGCCTGTAAGGCCCGGGCGGCGGTTTTTTCCAGCAGTGACGCGGGAAAATAACTGATTTGACTTTACAACAAAGACCGGCGGGCGTATAAAAAGCGTAGCCATGCATGCGCCAAGTATCGTCCAATCGCTGAAGACATATAATCGCAAGACCTTTTTATCCGACCTTGGAGCCGGGCTGACCGTGGGAGTGGTGGCACTTCCCCTGGCCATGGCGTTTGCCATTGCCTGCGGCAGCAGCTCCATCACTCCCAGTACGGGCCTCATCACGGCCGTGGTGGCGGGCTTCCTGATTTCACTGCTGGGCGGCAGCAAGTTCCAGATTGGTGGCCCGACGGGAGCCTTTGTGGTGCTGATATCCGGCGTGGTTGGCAGCTTCGGGTTCCCCGGCCTGGTGCTCTGCACCTTGCTGGCGGGTTTGTTCCTGATTATTTTCGGCGTGTGTCGCATGGGCTCGCTGATAAAGTTTATACCGTATCCGGTGACCACTGGTTTTACCAGCGGTATTGCGGTCACGATTTTCTGCACACAGGTGAAGGACCTGTTCGGGCTTGAGATTGATAAGGCTGTGCCGGCGGAATTCATTGCCAAGTGGCAGTGCTATGCCGAGTATTTCCACACGGTGAATTACTGGGCGCTGGGGCTTTCCGTGCTGACGGTGGCGGTGATTCTGGTGACAAAGCGCCTGTTCCCGAAGGCGCCGTTCATGCTGGTGGGCATGCTGGTGAGCACCGTGGTCTGCCAGTGTTTCAACCTGCCGGTGGAGACAATCGGCTCTCGTTTCGGTGAGCTGCCGCAGGGGCTGCCCATGCCGAGATTGCCGGAAGTCAACTGGAACCAGCTGCCGCAGCTGGTGCAGCCTGCCTTTGTGATTGCCCTGCTGGCGGCCATTGAGTCGCTGCTCAGCGCCAGCGTTGCAGACGGTATGACCGGCTCCCGCCACCACCCGAATACCGAGCTGATCGGGCAGGGCGTGGGCAACATGGCCTCAGCACTTTTCGGAGGCATCCCCGCCACGGGCGCCATTGCCCGCACGGCCACCAACATCCGCGCCGGTGGCAAGACACCTGTGGCCGGTATCATCCACGCCATCACTCTGCTGCTTATCCTGATGCTGGCGGGGCAGTATGCCGCCATGGTGCCGCTGGCCGCGCTGGCCGGCATTCTGGTAATCGTGTGCTGGAACATGGCAGAGGTTTCCACCTTTACCCATCTGCTCCGCGGTCCCCGGCAGGATGCGGTGGTGCTCTGCCTCACCTTCATCCTCACGGTGCTGATTGACCTGGTGGTGGCAGTGGAGGTGGGCGTGGTGCTGGCGGCGTTGCTCTTTATCGGCCGCATGGCGCAGATCAGCAATGTGGAATCCATCTCCCGCGAACTGGAAGGCGAGGACCCCGAGGAGCAGCCCTCCCGCTCTCGTTACCTGCGCCATGTGCCGGAGAATGTGGAAATCTTCGATGTGCAGGGACCGTTCTTCTTTGGTGCTGTGGAGCAGTTCAAGGACCGTGTCTTCCGCAATCTGGGGCGCGAGGTCGAGTATGTGCTGCTGCGCATGCGCCTGGTGCCTGCGCTGGATGCCTCCGGCCTGCACGCGCTGGAGGATTTCCTGGCCTACTGCCAGAGGCGCAATATCACGCTGCTGCTCTGCGGTGTGCAGAAACAACCTCATAAGGTTATCCGCCGCGATTCGGGCTTCATGAGCGAGTTGCACGCAGAGAATATCTGCGAGAATATTGATGCCGCTCTGGAGCGCATCAAAGTGCTCGAAGCCGGGAAAGACGCCCCGGACGCTTCCGATGCAGGCGCATAAAGCCCTGCCAGGCGCACTTTATGCTTGATAAAAGCGTCTTTTTGCGTTTCAATAAAGCGCATGAAGACGCTTTTCTGTGTATTGGCTACGGCTGCGGCAGTGCTGGCACTTTCGTCCTGTGAGTGCTCGTGCAGTTCATATAATCCGGCTCTGTTGCGCGATGTGCCGGTAACGACCTCCCGCAGTTTTGAATAAATATGTCATTTGAGATTCGAGAAAAGCCGGAGATGGTGGAGCGGGCCCTGCTGGTGGGGCTGGGCATGCCGGGGGATTCCCGGCGTGAGCGTGCCGCCCTGCTGGCGGAGCTGGAGGACCTGGTGAGCAATCTGGGTATCGGTATCGTGGGTACCATGCTTGAGTTCACGCGCGAGGTTCAGGCCAAATATCTCTGCGGCATCGGCAAAGCTGAGGAAATTCGCGCCCGGGTGGAGGAACTGAATGCCGACTGCCTGATTTTTGACAACCTGCTTTCTCCGAGTCAGCAGCGCGAGTGGGAAAAACTGGCGAATGTGACCGTGATTGACCGCGAAGAGGTCATCCTGGATATCTTTGCCAAGCGGGCCCGTACCCGTGAGGCGGTGATGCAGGTGGACCTGGCTCGCATGCAGTATGCGCTGCCGCGCATGACTGGCATGTGGAAGCACCTGGACCGCCAGCGCGGTGGCAGCGGTGGTGGCAAGGGCGGCGGTGCTGCCGCCCGCGGTGAAGGTGAAAAGCAGATTGAGGTGGACCGCCGACTCGCCCGCGAGCGCATTGAGGCTATCCGCTCGGAGCTGGAGCTGGTGCGCCGCCAGCGCGGCACCCAGCGCAAGGAACGCACTCGCCAGGGGATACCCACTGCGGCCATTGTTGGCTACACCAACGCCGGCAAATCCTCGCTGCTCAATCTCATTACCGGGGCAGGGGTGCTGGCACAGAATATCCTTTTTGCCACGCTGGATACCACCAGCCGCAAGATTGAGCTGCCGGACGGCCAGCCGCTGGTGCTGACTGATACGGTGGGCTTCATCCGCAACCTGCCGCATCGCCTGGTGGAGGCTTTCAAATCCACGCTGGAGGAGGCCGTGCTGGCGGATTTCCTGATTCAGGTGGTTGATGCCAGTGATGAGGACGCCCTCCGTCACTATGAGACCACCTGTGAAGTGCTGGCCAGCCTGGGGGCTCAGGACAAGCCCATGGTGGTGGTGTGGAACAAGTGCGACCTCATTCCGGAGGAGATGCGCGAGGTGAGTCTGCAGGCGCTTTCCGCCAAACTGAACTGCCCCAGTCTGAGCATGAGTGTGTTGGAAAACAAGGGGGTGGAAGACTTGCTGGCAGCGTGTGTGGAGCTGCTTTCACACCGTGTGGAGCGCCAGCGCTACCGCATCCCCCTGGCGGAGAGCCGAATCATCGCCATCATGCACCGGGACGGCAAGGTGACGAGTACGGAGTATGAGGGGAACGATGCTATCGTGGAGGCGATTCTGCCTAAGGAATTTGCGGCGCGTCTTGAGTCTTACCGTGTATGAAAACCTGTTATCTGGTCATGGCTGCCGCGCTGCTGGCAGCCTGCAGCTCCACTCCGGAGGTGCAGCGAGCCCGGTTCGAGGCTGAAGGAGCCCGGCTGGAGGAGGCAACACGCCACACGCGCAAGGCGTATACCTTTGAGGCATTCATTGCCAACCCGGAGTACCGCCACACGCGTGATATGTGGCGCGGCGCGGCGCTGGAGCAGTATGCCCCGCGTCAGTCGCATGTGGAAATCCTGCTGGATCAGCAGCGTGGCCGCCTTTATATCAAAGGGAAGATAGCCATGGATTTCCCCATCTGCTCCGGGCGCGTGGGGGGCAGCGAGACCCCGCGCGGTACATTCCGGATCTCCCAGAAGGTGCGCAAATACCGCTCGAATCTGTATGGCTCATTCATGAGCAGGGATGGCAAGCGCGTGGTGAAGGGTGGTATCTCGGTGCATGACAAGGCTCCCGCCGGCTCGGTGTTCGAGGGGGCGGACATGCCGTACTGGATGCGCTTCAACGGCGCTATCGGCATGCACGTGGGCAATGTGTACCGCCAGAGCGCATCGCATGGGTGCGTGCGCGTGCCGGTGGAGGCATGCAGCATCCTTTATGATAAACTCGCCGTAGGGTCAAAGGTGATTGTGAAGTGAGGCCATGATTAAGCGTCTGCATTCGGCTGCTGTCGAGGGAATCAAGGGGTATGAGGTCCAGGTGGAGGTGGATGCCCGCCCGGTGGAGGATACCGGACGCATCACCGTAGTGGGATTGCCGGATGCCGCCGTGCGCGAAAGTGTGCAGCGCGTCACCTCGGCACTCACCAACAGCTCGTTTTTCCGCCCGGGGGATATGGCGGTCACTGTCAACCTCGCTCCGGCTGATACCCGGAAGCAGGGGCCGGGCTTTGATCTACCCATTGCCCTGGCGCTGGAAATGGCCATTCAGGAGAATTACCGCGATGTGCCGGAGGTCTTCAAACGCCGCGTGCCGACCGGGCTGGATTCCTGGTGCTTTGTGGGTGAGCTGGCGCTGGATGGTGAAGTGCGCGGAGTGCGCGGGGTGCTGCCGCTGGCCGTGGCTGCGCGTGATGCCGGCCGGCAGTTCATGATGGTGGCTGAGGAGAACGCCCCGGAAGCCGCCGTGGTGGAGGGCTTGACGGTTTATGGGGTGAAGACTCTGCGCGATGCATGGGAGCTTCTTGTATCACCCACCCGTTTTGCGCCCTATAACCTGCCTGCGGATATGCCGCCCGCTCCGACTGAGGTGGATTTTGATGAGGTGAAAGGGCAGCCCTATGCCCGCCGGGCTATGGAGATTGCTGCGGCCGGCGGGCATAATCTGTTGATGTGCGGCAGCCCCGGCAGCGGCAAGAGCATGCTGGCCAGCCGCCTTGCCACGATTCTGCCGCCCCTCACGCATGAGGAGGCCCTGGAGGCCAGCTCCATTCATTCGGTCTGCGGCCAGTTGCCGCGCACCGGTGGCCTGCTGGCGCACCGCCCCTGCCGGAGCCCGCATCACACTATATCGGACGTGGGGCTCATGGGGGGCGGGTCGAACATTACGCCGGGTGAGATTTCTCTGGCTCACCACGGAGTGCTCTTCCTTGATGAGCTGCCGGAGTTTACCCGCCGCACGCTGGAAACCCTGCGCCAGCCGCTCGAAAGTGGCCGCGTGACGATTTCACGCGCCAGCGGCAGTATGGAGTTTCCCTGCCAGTTCATGCTCATAGCGGCCATGAATCCGTGTCCCTGCGGATACCTGGGTGACCCGGTGCATCGCTGCCGTTGCAGCGCGGCAGATGTGGCCCGATACCGCAAGAAGATTTCCGGCCCCTTGCTTGACCGCTTTGATATGCTGATTGAAGTGCCGCCGGTAGATCCGGCCAGCCTGCTCAATAAGCCGGACGGCGAGAGCAGCGCGGATATCCGCGCCCGCGTCGTGGCAGCACGCGCCCGCCAGGCCCGGCGTTATGCCGGTACCGGTATCAACTGCAACGCCCGCCTGAGCAGCAAGCTCATCCGCCAGCACTGCCCGCTGACACCCGGGCAGCAGCAGATGCTGCTGGACGCTGTTGGGCAGCTGGGGCTTTCCGCCCGTGCTTTTGACCGCATTCTTCGCGTGGCACGCACCATTGCAGACCTGGCAGGTGCCGAGGTCCCCACGGATGCTCACCTTTTCGAGGCAATCCAGTTCCGCCAGTTTGAAAGCCAGCTGCGGAGCTGATTACTTGCCCAGACGCTTGCGGAAGTATGCGATGGTCCTGTCCAGCCCCTCTGCCAGCGGGATGGTGGGTTTCCAGTCCAGTAAGGCGCCGGCCAGCGTGATATCCGGCCTGCGCTGCGTGGGATCATCGGAGGGCAGGGGCTTCTGCACCAGTCTGCTGCTGGTCTCAATTTTCTGCAGCACGATTTCAGCCAGCTGGCGGATGGTGAATTCACCGGGATTGCCCAGGTTCACCGGTCCGGTAAAGCCCTTGGCGTTCTCCATCATGCGCACCATACCTTCGATGAGGTCATCGATGTACTGGAACGAGCGGGTTTGCTGGCCTTCACCGTAAATGGTGATGTCTTCCCCACGCAGGGCCTGGCAGATGAAGTTGGAGACCACGCGGCCGTCCTCCGGGTTCATGAGCGGTCCGTAGGTGTTGAAAATGCGGATGACGCGGATATCCACCCCCTCGTGGCGGTGGTAGTCAAAGAACAGGCTTTCGGCGCAGCGCTTGCCTTCGTCGTAACACGCGCGGATGCCGATGGGGTTCACATTGCCGCGGTAGCTTTCCACTTGCGGATGCACCTGAGGTTCGCCGTACACTTCCGAGGTTGAGCTGAGCAGGATGCGGGCGCCGTGCTTTTTGGCGAGGTCGAGCATGTTCAGAGCTCCCAGCACACAGGTCTTGGTGGTGAAGATGGAGCGGGCATTCTGGTAGGCAGGCGGCGAGGCCGGACACGCCAGATTATAAATGCGGTCCAGCTTCTCGGGGCATTCGTAGGGGTAGATGACATCGTGCCCCACAAAGTGGAAACGCGGGTTTTCCATCAGGTCGCGAACATTATCGAGGGAGCCTGTGTAGTTATTATCAAGGCAGATGACACGGTGACCATCCGCAATGAGACGATGGCAAAGATTCGCCCCCACAAAACCAGTACCGCCTGTTACAAGAATGTTCAACATATGCGCTGCTCAGTTTACACCCGGAGCCGCGGCTTGGCAAGACAAATGTTAGGCTTGCACCAGCCCGGTCCGGGTGCTAGAATGTGTGCATGAGTGAGACACAACTGACACCGGAGCTCGTGCGCGCAGCGCTGACTACGGTGAAATACCCCGGTTTCAGCCGCGATATTGTGGCTTTTGGTCTGGTCAGGAATATCAGCGTTACGGAAGAAGGTCGTGTAGTGGTTGACCTGAGAGTGGAAAGCAAGAACTCAGATGTGCCCCGCTATATCTATGAACGTGTGGAGAGTGTGCTGCGCGAGCTGCCCGGTGTGACCTCACACGACGTCAGCATGGAACACCACGCCCCCGAGCAGAAAAAGGCGGAACGCGAGCAGGATGATGACCCGGACGATTGGAAGTCAAGCGTGCCGGGTGTGAAGCACGTGATTGCGGTGGCTTCCGGTAAAGGCGGTGTGGGTAAGAGCACGGTGTCGGCCAATCTGGCAGTGGCTCTCTCCCGCCTGGGGTACAAGGTCGGTCTGCTGGACCTGGATTTGTATGGACCTTCCATGGCGCTGATGTTCGGTACCAGCGAGCGTCCGGGGTGCAGCGAAAAAGAGCAGTTCCTTCCCGTGGAGGCTCACGGGGTCAAGCTCCTTTCCATGGCTCTGCTGGTGGATGGTGATACCCCGCTGGCGGTGCGTGGCCCGCTGGCTACCCGCTACGTGCAGCAGTTCCTGCGCGATGTCGAGTGGGGGGGGCTCGATTTCCTCATCCTCGACATGCCTCCCGGCACGGGCGATATCCAGCTTACCATTGTGCAGACGGTGCGCCTGGCCGGTGCGGTGGTGGTGACAACCCCGCAGGAGGTTGCTCTCATTGATGCCCGCAAGGCTGTGGGGCTTTTCCAGCGCGTTAATACGCCCATCCTGGGCATTGTGGAGAATATGAGTTACTTCCACTGCCCCAGCGATAACAATATCTACCATATTTTTGGGCAGGGAGGCGGTGAGCGCGAGGCTGCCAGACTCGGTGTCCCCTTGCTGGGCAAGCTCCCACTGGATACCCGCACCCGCAGCGGTGGTGATGAGGGCTCTCCCGTGGCTCTGGAAGACCCCGACCGGAACCTGGTTTCGGCGGCTTTCCGCAGCGTGGCTGCCAATCTGGCTGCTTCGCTTGGTTGCTGATTACCAGCTGCGCGGTGCGTAGAGGATGATGCCCAGCGCTGCCGGCAGCGCCATGGTCAGCCAGCTGAGTGCCAGTGCCACATGGTGCGGCAGCAGGTGACTGATGCGTGAGAACCCCTGCAGACATCCGGCCCCGATTGCTACGGTCACGCATAGTGTCCGTTCAAACATCGGTGCGGTGACGCTGGAAATCAGCGTGGCGGTGAGCAGCATCAGCAGCGTGATGGTGCTCACCACGGCTTCCTGCGAGGCTGCCCGGCCCGCCCGCAGTCGCTCCCGCTCCCGGGCTGTCAGAAAAAACAGAATGCCCAGGTACCACACCGGGCCGGTGGTGAGCATGTGCAGCGGACTCAGCGAAAAACTGAAATAAAAGGACGGCAGGGCGCAGAACATCGCAAAGGCGGTGCTCTGCATCAGCAGCCCGACTGACTGCAGCCGTATTCTCCTCAGCGTGCGTCCCGCAAGCAGCAGCAGCAGGGGCAGCCACGCGTAGTCCAGCACGTTGCGCCCGACGCGGAAAAACAGCATCCACACGGTTGCCATGCCCACCCCGAACAATAGCAGCACCAGTGGCGCCAGGTTGCTGCGGTAAAAATCACCTTGCCAAGCCTGCCCGTTTTTCAGCGCATCAGATAACCGGAAGAAGATTACAGCGAACCAGACACTCACGCTGACCAGGAGCAGGGGACCGGCTGTTATCATGGTAATCTGCATCAGCGCTGCGCAGGCTACGGACCAGCAGAGCGCGGTGATGGGGGTATCCAGCCCCCATAGTTGCAGCAGCAACCAGCGTTTCTCCGCTTCCTGTGCAGGCTTGTTCTCCATCTCTGCCTATTATGACACCTGCGTGCGCCTTTGAACAAGGAGGGAATTTGTCATCGCCCCGCTGCTATTTCATGAAAAGAACCCGGCTGGTCGGGAGTACCGTACCAGCCGGGGTTAAGGAATGATTGTCTTGTGTTTTGCCGGGCTTGTCGTTTACGCCTTCAGAGCGGCGCCCTCTTTAGCCTCGATAGCCTTCTTGGCCTGCTCGAAAACAGCCTTGAAAGCCTCCGGGTTGGCGATGGCCAGCTCGGACAGGGACTTGCGGTCCAGATCGATGTTGGCGGCCTTGAGACCCTCCATGAAACGGGAGTAGGTCAGACCGAGGGGACGCACGGCGGCGGAGATACGAGCGGTCCAGAGGCGACGGAACTGACCCTTACGCTTCTTACGGTCGCGGTACTCATACTGCCATGCTTTGTAAACGGCATCCTTAGCGTAGCGGAAGAGCTTGCTGCGGAATCCGCGGAAGCCCTTGGCGCGAAGCAGGATGCGCTTGCGGCGGGCGCGGGATGCCGGCCCATTTGTAGCACGTGCCATAGTTCTTTTTTATCTATATGCGTTGAACAGACTGTTCTTCCTCACCTCCTTGCAGTCTCGCCTGTTCGATCCCCGGCATTATTTCGCGGGGAAGGCTGCACGAAGGCCGCCCGATATGCGGGCGGGTGCTTGGCTGGTAGCCATGTTCCTCGGCTTAAGCGAAGGGCATGTTCTGCTTGACGGCCCAAACCTGGGTGGCGTCCACCAGAGCGGGACGTCCAAGAGCGCGCTTGCGCTTGCTGGACTTCTTCTGGAGAATGTGACGCTTACCCTGCTTGCGACGCAGAACCTTGCCCGTGCCGGTCACCTTGAAACGCTTGGCCACGGCCTTACGTGTCTTGTTGATACCACCTTTGCGGGTCATGGTGCAG
>JAFVQN010000032.1 GCA_017504805.1 Akkermansia sp.
GGCGGGGTTCTGATTCCTAATTTACATAGCTACCCAGGGTTCCGCGGCTGACGCCGCTCCACCCTGGGCTAGTGTACTTACCGCCCCGCCAGTAGGCGGGGCTCAGAAATACCGCAGCCAGCGGCTGCCTGAATAACGAACCCCGCCGGCGGACGGGGTTTTTTGCTTTCCCATGGGGTGCCTGGATTCTGGACGGGGCGGAAACGGAAACGATATCCATGCCCTGCGGGCATGGACGAAATCCACGCCTGCGGCGTGGACGATATCGCGGCTTTGCCGCGACGATATCCTCCCGGTGGTCGGACGTAGGTCGCGACGATATCCTCCCGGTGGTCGGACGTTGGCGGGGCTCAGAAATACCGCAGCCTGCGGCTGCCTGAATTTCCCACTATTCACTATTCATTATTCACTATTCACTTTACACGGTTTGCTTGCATACACGTTTACTGCTTGATTCGTGGGAGTGATGCGGTATGATGGTAGGGAAATCTGCATTATGACCGCATTGCAATGTTATTCCATGGCTGTATTGAGTGCTCTGGCCCTGGCCGGGGTGGCGCCGCTTCAGGCACAGGGGACGCCGGCTGCCGCGGCGGCGCAGCAGCGGGTGCAGGACCCTGCGGAGTTTTACCTGACGGCGTACCGGCTTTGCCGTGAGTCGGAGCAGCTGGCGGCGCAGCAGAGTTACAACGCGGCTATCCGGAAGGGTATGCAGGCGGAGAAGGTGCTGGCGCAGATAGTGAAGGATTTTCCGCGGTGGAAGACGAATCTGGTATCGACGCGCCGGCGATTGCTGGCGGAGAATCTGGAGACGTACCGCAAGAAGTCAGCCGAGGCGCCGATACCGACCGGGCGGCAGCCCGGGCGCCCACTGGCGATGGAGGTGGAGATGCCAGGGAGCACGCGGCCGTATGACCCGGCGCAGAGTAATTACCAGCCGGTGGAGCTGCCGGATTATGAGACGACAGACCGGAATCTGTACAATGCGCTGGCGGCCGCGCAGGAGGAGTGCCGGCGCATGGCGGTGGCATACCGCGAGCTGAATACGAAGTTTGAGGATTCGCAGCGCGAGCTGATGTCGGCCCGCATTGAGCAGCAGATGTACAAGGACCGCTACGAGCAGCTGCAGAAGCAGATTACTTCTGAGCGCCTGGCGGGTAATGATGTGGTGAACGCGCTTACGCGCCAGCTGGCTGAGCTGGAGGCCAAGTACCGCGCCAGCGAGGATGCCCGCAAACAGGCAGAAAGCCGCATCACGGAGCTGGAGACGGACCTGGCCAAGACGCAGGAGGAACTGGCCCGCGTGACCCGCGAGCGCGATGCGCTCAAGGCTGAGAATGAGCAGTTGCGCGCCATTGTGGAGCTGAACAGCCCGGAGAAGACCAAGGCGCTGCTGGACCAGAACCTGACACTTGACCAGCAGCTGAAGGATGCCCAGGCCCGCATTGCTGAGCTGGAGGGCCGCCAGGCAGGCTCGGATGATGAGCGCAATGTGCTGCGCCAGCAGCTGGACTCTGCCCGCGGCGAGGCTGACCGCCTGCGCGACGAGATGAGCGGCATTTATGAGGAGAATATGGGCTACCGCCGCCGTGTGTCGGAGCTCACGGAGCGTCTGAATAATATAGAGGCTGATTTGAACAAGACGGAGAGCCAGCCGCTGGTGGACCCCGCGCTGGCAGAGGAGAACCAGCTGCTGCGCGAGGTGATTGCGAAGCAGCGCCGCAGTCTGGCTATGCAGGAGGAGGGCCGCAAGCTGCTGATTGAGACGTATAAGCAGATCAAGAACCAGGACCCCGCCACGCTCAGCGCCCTGCAGCGTCTGGATGAGGAGAGCTCCCTGGACCTGACGGATGCTGAGCGCCGCGTGATGGAGGCGGCTATTGCCGGGGACGAGGGCGAACCCACCGCGGCGGTGCGCGAGAGTCTGCAGATGGAGGCGCTGGCGGACCTGGCTTCCAAGGCGTTTGCCAAGGGGCGTTACACGGCGGCTGAGCAGCTTTACCGCACGCTGTACGATGCCCAGCCTGACCACGTGGCCGGTCTTGTGAACCTGGGTACGATTCTGCTCTACCGCAACAAGTGCGAGGAATCGCTGGAGTTTTTTGCGCGTGCTACGCGACTGGCGCCAGACCTGGCGATTTCGTATTTCCTGAGCGGTGTGAGTTACTACCGCCTGGACCGCCTGGATGAGGCTGCCCGCATGTTTGCGCGCACGATTCAGTTGGATCCCGGTAACGCGGAGGCGTTCTTCTACCTCGCTAATATCGAGGGGGTGAGCGGGCAGTTCGAGCTGGCCCTGAAGCATTTTGCCGCTGCGCTCAAACTCAAGCCCGGCCTGGGGGATGCCCACTACAACATGGCCCGCCTGTATGCCGAGATGAAGCAGATCCCGAACGCAGCCCGCGCCTATGACCGCGCGATTCAGAATGGCGCTGAGCCTGACCCGGAGTTCGAGAATTACCTCCGCAACCACCCGGACAGCGCGCAGAAGCCCGGCGAGGATATTGTGCAGACGGTGAACCCTGAGTCCGAAGCGGCTGAGTTGCTGAAGAAGGACCCCGATATGGAGAAGATTATCCAGGAGCGCGACGCGAGCCGCGTGGACGCCCCCGAGGTGGCCCCGGTGACTGACCCCGCCGGGGTGCAGGAGCCCGCCACCCCGGATTCACCCCTCCTGCAGGAGGCTGCCGCCGACCCGGATTTCCAGGAAAGGCTCCGCAGCATCATTTGCGATGTGCAGCCTGCCCCCACGCCGTCCCCTGCCGGAGCCGGCCACGAAAACGAGGCCGCACGCTTCTCCACCGTGCAGGTGCGCACCTACGATGATGCTGGCAAGCGCGTCCGCATCAAGCTGCGCCTCAAACGCCCCGAACCCGCTCGTATCCGCAAACGAGGCGGCGAGATCCGCCTGCGCGAAAAAGGGAACTAAAAGGGTTTTGAGTAGTACGGATTACGAAGTATAGAATGCTGCGGGTCCGGTCCGGCCAACGGCCGGATATCGTCTGCCGCAGGTCAGGATATCGTTTACCAGAGACGCCCGGGTAGATTATTTCCCAATGATTGGGAAGCGAAAAGGTTTTGCCGTTCATGGAAACGATATCCGGCTGCGCCGGACGAAATCCACGCCTGCGGCGTGGACGATATCGCGGCTTTGCCGCGACGATATCCTCCCTGTGGTCGGACGTTGGCGGGGCTCAGAAATACCGCAGCCTGCGGCTGCCTGAATTTCCCACTATTCACTATTCA
>JAFVQN010000009.1 GCA_017504805.1 Akkermansia sp.
CGGGAAACTTTTCGAAGCACGGGACTTCAGTCCCGGTTATATGCACCGTGATTTCGGGACTAAAGTCCCGTGCTCCGACAACGCCAAATTCCCATTTGTCGTTGAGTCCAAGCAATATTCTTTAATTGCCGGAGCAATAATACAAATATGCCGTTATTTCATGACGCACACACAGAGATTTGGCTTGCCTGAAAAGCGGGGCGGGAGTATAGTTTCGGGCTGAAATGAAAGCCCTCGTCAAAACAAAGGCCGATAAAGGCCTGGAGCTGATGGACGTGCCGATGCCAGAAGTCGGCCCGAATGATGTTCTTATCAAGATTTACAAGACCGCTATCTGCGGCACAGACCTGCATATATGGAACTGGGATCCCTGGGCTCAGCAGACCATTCCGGTGGGAATGCACGTCGGGCACGAGTTCTGCGGTATCATCGAGCGTGTCGGCTCGGCAGTTACCGAATACAAGCCCGGTGACGTCGTGTCCGGTGAGGGCCACATCGTCTGCGGCCACTGCCGCAACTGCCGCAAGGGGCTCTTCCACCTCTGCCCGAATACCAAGGGAGTGGGCGTGAACCGCGAGGGTTGCTTTGCGGAATACCTCTGCATCCCGCAGAGTAATGTCATCCGCATCCACAAGGATATGCCCATGGAGATTGCTTCCATTCTTGACCCCCTGGGCAATGCCACACACACCGCGCTCTCCTGGGATCTCGTGGGTGAGGATGTGCTCATCACCGGAGCCGGACTCATCGGGTCGATGGCCGCAGCTGTCTGTAAGAAGGCCGGAGCCCGCACCGTCACCATCACGGATGTGAGCGACTACAAGCTCAACCTCGCCAGGACGCTCGGAGCAGACCGCACGGTGAACGTCATCTCCGGCGACAGCATCGCAGCGGCTCGCGAGGACCTCGAAATTTCTGAAGGCTACGGTGTATGCCTTGAAATGAGCGGCGCTCCCGCCTGCCTCAAGGACATCATCTCCCACTCCGCCTACGGCGCCAATATCTCCCTGCTCGGTATCCAGCCCGGAGGCTCCGGCATCGACTGGAATACCTTTGTCTGGAAAGGGCTCAAGATGAAGGGCATCTATGGGCGCGAAATGTTCGGCACATGGCAGAAGATGGATGCCATGCTGCGTTCCGGGCTCGATGTTTCCCCCATCATCACCCACCGTATGCACTATACCGACTTCAAGGAGGGATTCGAAGTCATGAACTCCGGCAAGTCCGGCAAGGTTGTGCTCACCTGGGCAGAATAATAACAGGTTAGCTTTCATTACCCCCATGCAGGCAGTGGTGTGTATCCACTGCCTGCTTTTTTATTGATGGGGCACAGAGAAGCCGCTTTCCGGTATGGGAAAGCGGCTTCTGACGTACAGGAACAGGAAGCTGTATTACTTCACCAGGCTGTGGCCGGTCATTTCGGCAGGCTGCTCAATACCGAGCAGGTGCAGCAGCGTGGGTGAAATATCGGCAAGGATACCATCACTCAGCGTGATGCTGTCCTGATCCGGACCGCAGTAGATAAGGTCCACCAGGTTGGTGGTGTGTGCGGTATTGGGTGAACCATCCGGGTTGAGCATATTTTCGCAGTTGCCATGGTCGGCGCAGATCAGGCAGCAGCCGCCCAGCTCCAGAATCCTGGTCACGCTTTTCTCCAGAGCAGCGTCCACAGCCTCGCAGGCAGCGATACCAGCTTCAAGGTATCCCGTGTGGCCAACCATGTCGGGGTTGGCGAAGTTCATGATGGCGATGTCGTAGTTGCCAATAGCTTCCACGAACTTATCAGCCACTTCGCCCACGCTCATCTGGGGTTTCTGGTCGTAGGTTGCCACTTCGCGGGGAGAAGGCACCAGAATGCGGTCCTCACCCTCGAACTGGGTTTCCACGCCGCCGTTGAAGAAGAAGGTCACGTGAGCATACTTCTCAGTCTCGGCAATGCGGAGCTGCTTGAGACCAGCCTTGGCGATAACCTCGCCCAGGATGTTGGAAAGCTGCTCCTGCTCAAACACAATCGGAGTCGGGTAGCAGGCCTCGTATTCGGACATGGTGACATAGTGTACCTTGGGCTGCACCGTGCGGTCGAAACCGTCGAAGTCCTCGTAGATAAAGGCGCGGGACAGTTCGCGGGCGCGGTCGGCGCGGAAGTTGAAGAAGTACACCACGTCGCCATCGCGCACGCGCTGCTGTTCTGCATCCACGAACACGGCGGGCTTCATGAATTCGTCCGTCACGCCATCTTCGTAGCTCTTGCGGGCGTAGTCGGCGGGAGAGCAGGTGCAGGCCTCGCCCTTGCCCAGAACGATGGCATCCCAGCCAATCTGCACACGATCCCAGCGCTTATCGCGGTCCATAGCGAAGAAGCGGCCCACCACGGTGGCAATCCTGGCGCCGTACGGAGCCACGGCATCCTCAAGCTGCTGCAGGAAACCAGCACCGCTCTTCGGGTCGGTATCGCGGCCGTCCATGATGGCGTGGATGAAGATATCCTTCACGCCGGCTTCGGCGGCAATCTTCACCAGGCCGATGAGGTGGTCGATGTGGGAGTGTACGCCGCCGTCGGACACGAGGCCCATGAGGTGCAGGCGGCTGCCCGCAGCCTTGGCATAGGCATCCACAATCACGGGGTTCTTAGCCAGGGAGCCATCATTGATGGCGTTGGTGATGCGGCAGAGGTCCTGGAACACCACGCGGCCGGCACCCAG
>JAFVQN010000010.1 GCA_017504805.1 Akkermansia sp.
GAAGCCGATATCGGCAATGTTGGTGTTGTAATAGCCGCTATCCGGGTCATAGAGGGCCAGCTCCATGAATTCCTCCATGGAAATCCAGTTGCCGTGGGCCAGGATGTGCGGGGCCAGGTTCATTTTTACTTGGAAAGCTCCAGCATGCGTTCCAGCGGGGCGGCGGCGCGCAGGCGCAGTTCCTCCGGCACGCGCACCTCGGGGGCCATGTCGCGCAGGCAGTTGCGCAGCTTCTCCAGCGTGTTGAGCTTCATGTACTCACACTCGGCGCAGGAGCACTGGCCCATGTCCATGGGGATGAACTCCTTGCCCGGCACCAGCTTACGCAGGCGGTGCAGAATGCCCGTTTCCGTCACGATGATGAACTTGCTGCACTCGCTCTCGCGGCAGTAGGGAATCATCTTCTCGGTGGAGCAGATATGGTCGGCCAGCAGGCGGATGGGCTCCTGGCATTCCGGGTGGCAGACCACCAGGGCATCCGGGTGTTTGGCCTTGGTGGCCAGCAGCTGGTCGCGGGTGAAGCGCTCGTGTACGTGGCAGGCGCCGTTCCACATGGTCATGACGCGGCCGGTTTTCAGGGAGGTCCAGGCGCCCAGGTTGCGGTCCGGCACAAAGAGGATGGGGCGGTCCGTGGGGGCAGTCTCGATGATGCGCTGCGAGTTGCCGCTGGTCACGATGACATCCGCCAGCGCCTTCACACCGATGGAGCAGTTCACATAGGCAATCACGTAGTAATTCTTATCCTTGTTCTCCTCCAGGAAGGCGGCCAGTTCCTCAGCGGGGCAGGAGGCCTCCAGAGAGCAGGCTGCGTTGGCATCCGGCAGCAGCACGGTGCGGCTCGGGTTCAGGATGCAGGCGGTCTCGGCCATGAAGTGTACCCCGCAGAATACGATGACATCGCACTCAGCCTCCTGTGCCTTGCGGGCCAGGGCGAGGGAATCGCCCACGAAATCGGCCAGGTCCTGGATTTCCGGGCGCTGGTAGCTGTGCGCCAGAATGACGGCGTTGCGTTCCTGCTTCAGGCGCAGAATCTCTTCGATGAGGTTTTCGTTGGACATGGGGCTGAAGGTTTACTTTTTATCGCGGGTCATGTATTTCATGAGGGCATAGAGAGCGGCCAGCATCACAATGGCCAGCACCACCAGGTGGGATTCATCCTTCACAGCGTGTACCAGGTCCTCCGGGCTCTTCATGATATCGGGGAGTTCGCTGCCCACCTTGTCGCCGAACCAGGCCAGCACCCAGCACCAGATGGCGGAGCCGGTGATGGTGGCGATGCTGAACATGGTGAAGTTCATCTTGACCAGACCTGCGGGAATGGAGATGAGGTGGCGCACCACCGGCAGGAAACGCGCAAAGAAGATGCCGGCGGTGGAGTATTTGTTCATGAATACCTCTGCCTTTTCAATCTTGTGCGGCGGCATCAGGAAATACTTGCCGAAGCGGAACATGAAAGGCCGCCCCAGCCAGAGCGCCATGAAGTACATCACGCACGAACCCAGGTAGGAACCCACCGTGCCCGCAATCACCACGCCCCAGAAGGACATGGTGGCATCTGGGAATGTGGCGGCAATGGCTGCCGGAGGCACCACAATCTCACTCGGCACCGGGATGATGGAGCTCTCCATGGCCATGAGCACCACCACGCCCCAGTAACCCCACTGCTGAATGCAGTCCATACAGAATACAAGGAATTCGTGCATGCGGGGATTATGCACACATTTGCGCGGATTAAAAGTCTTTTCTTGCAATTTTTCGCGCGCGTGGTAGAGTAATGGTATGAAGATATACGTGGTAGCCGGTGAGAAGAGCGGCGATAAGCAGGGCGCATTGGTC
>JAFVQN010000033.1 GCA_017504805.1 Akkermansia sp.
AGAAGTTCCCGGAGAAGCTGGTACTCTTCCTGGGGCGACTCACCGCGCAGAAGGGGCCGGAATTCTTCCTGCAGATTGCAGCCAAGGTGCTGGAGCAGACAGATAACGTGCGTTTCGTGATGGCCGGCACCGGCGAGAAGCTCCGCCAGCTCATCGAAACGGGAGCCTTCCACGGCGTGGGTGACAAGTTCCACTTCACCGGCTTCCTGAACAAGCAGAAGGTAAACGAGCTTCTTTCCATGACGGATGTCTACTGCATGCCGTCCGTATCAGAACCCTTCGGTCTGTCGGCCCTGGAAGCAGCGCAGTTCAACATTCCAGCAGTCATCTCAAAGCAGAGCGGAGTGGCAGAAGTGATGAAGGGAGCGCTGAAGGCCGACTTCTGGGATGTGAACATGATGGCAAAGCACATCGTGGACCTGGTGACAGATGAGGAGCTCTACAAGCGTGTGGCGGAGCAGAGCGCCCAGGATATCAAGAACTCGAACTGGGAAACAGCAGCCGATAAAATGATTCGCGTGTACCACCACGTACTCGGCTGGTAAACCATAACCCCTATATAAACGACATATGAACATAACGCTCACATTTCATGCACACCAGCCGAACCGGTTGATACCGTATGATTTCTTCAAGATAGGCGAGCACGCGTTCTACGAGGATGACCAGATGAATGGCCGAGTGCTCAGCGCCGTGACCGAACGCTGCTACCTGCCCGCCAACCGTATGATGAAACAGCTCATCGAGCTTTCTGATGGCAAGTTTAAGTTTGCACTCGCACTCTCCGGCGTGATTCTGGAACAAGCCAGGTACCACCGTCCGGACCTCATCACCTCCTTCCAGGAACTGGCGGAAACCGGCTGCGTGGAGTTCCTGGCCATGCCGTATTACGCCTCACTGGCCTCCCTGTATTCCACGGGAGAGTTCGCCGAGCAGGTTGAGGAACACTGCGACCTCATCGAAGAGCTCTTCGGCCAGCGCCCCACCGTACTCTGGAACACGGGTATGCTGTACTCCAATGCCATAGCCGCCCAGGCATACGACATGGGATTCGAAGGCATCATGGCCGATGGCAGCGGACGCATGATGAGCAACCGCAATACCAACGACCTGCAGTGCGCCCCGCTCATCGACAAGACCAAGACCCTGCTGCGCCACCGGCATCTTTCCAACGACCTGGCCAACCGACGCACGGATCCCAGCTGGAGTGAGTACCCGCTCTCGCCCTACACCTTTGCCGAATGGCTGAGTGCAGAACAGGGCCAGGTGGTCAATATATCCATGGACTACGAGACGCTGGGAGAACGCCAGGCTGACAGCACGGGCGTGTTCGAATTCTGGCGCACCATGATTACCGCCGCCCTCTTTGCAGGCAATGAGTTCTACACCCCCGGAGAAGCCGTGCGTACCTTCGACTCCACCGGCACATTGAACTGCCCGAATCCAGTAAGCTGCTCCACGTTCGGAACCACGACGCACTGGAACGGCAACGTGATGCAACAAGAGGCCATCAAGAAGATATACGACCTTGAGCGCGCGGTCAAAGCCAGTGAAGATCGGGATATGATACACGTGTGGCGCAAGCTCCAGAGTGCGGACCACTTCCACTATATGGAAAAGAGCAATGGATTCACCCCCTACCCCTCTCCGTATGATGCCTATATCTATTACATGAACGCACTGGCTGATTTGCAGGTGCGTGTCAAGAAAGAGGCAGAGCTCATCCACAAAGCTGCTAAAATCACCATGGCCTGACAGAAGGAATCAGGCCTTCCGTAGTAAAGCCGCCGTCTGTCAGGACGGCGGCTTTACTGCCGTATCAGGGAATGAATTTCCATGTGCCGGTATTCACCAGGATATCAAAAGCCTGCTGAGAGTTTACCTCGCCACGTTCCTGAGCAAGTCGGAGATAAAGTCTGGCTCGAGCAGGATCAGGTGCTTTCGATGCATTTCCTATCTGAGTCAGTGCCGCCATCAGGGTGTAACACTGGGGCACGCCCTCCGCCGCAGCAGCAGTCAGAGCAGCCACGGCCCTGGTCATGTCGGCAGGCACGCCGGTTCCGTTGAAATACAAATCAGCCAGAGCCATATTCGCAAAAGGCACACCGGCATCAACCAGACGATTCAGAATCGCTGCACCTCGCTCCGGTTCGGCAGTACAGCCGCGTCCCGAGGCAAGGCAATAAGCATAAGCCACGCCACCACGAGGGTCACCGGCATCAGCCGCCAGCCGATACAGCGCAAACACGCGCTCCGCACTATAGGCAGCTGGTTGCTTGCGGTACTCGCCCGCCAGCGGAAGCAGCGCGGGCACATACCCCGAAAGCGCAGCCCGCTGGAACAAACGAATAGCCCGTCCCGCATCCGGCGTCACCAAATCTGCCAGAGCATCAGGTAATTCTGCGTCGGGTACCAGCATGGACGCCAAATAGCACATGGCCTCCGGGTGGTCAAGCTCAGCAGCTTTCTGAAGCAGCTCCAGCCCCCGCTTTTCCTGACCTTCGGTCCGCAGATAATACAAGCCGAGCGAGCAGGCAGCCCCCGGGCTCCCATGCGCAGCAGCAGCATGCATCCATTCCTTACTTGCAGCTTCATCCTGAGTCGCAGAAATGGCAGACAGGTACTCCTCAACGTAAAAGTTCTTTTTCTGCAGTTCAGCCTGCACCGCGGGAGACGATGCACCTTCCTCCTCAAGACGGTTCGTCAGCAGCAGGTAAAGCGCGCGTGCACGCGGGCTGCCAGCCTTACAGGCTTTCATCAAATAATGCAGCCCCTGTTTTTCATCTGCTGCTCCCCCTGCGGCGGCGTATGCCAGATCAGCCATCTGAATCAGCGCCGGCACATAGCCTTTATCGGCGGCCTGTTCCACTGCTGCCTTAATCCGTGCAGCGGCATCCGCCTGTGGGGCTCCTTGCCTGCGAATCTGACCGCCAAGCCAGCTGAGTGCCACCGGGTGGCCAGCATCTGCCGCCTCCTGCATCAGCCGGTAATATGCTCGCTCATCTCCGCCTGTCGAATCCAGCACCGCTGAGATAACAGGCCCCAGCGATTCAGACTGCGCCTGCAACACTGCATCCAGAGCCGCATTGAAGGCCTGCCGGGCATCTGCCACTTCCTGCGCAACAGCCACTCCCAGCATCACGGGTAAAAGGTATGCAAAAGATTTCATTCCTGCATTCTACATCTAACTCCTTGCGCAGACAAGCTGATTCTCCTATCAAAAAAAACGACACTGAATCCGGTGAGCGGAAACAGTGCCGTGAAAAAGAACAGCGTCGCTTGCGGACGTGGCCTAAGCGCGCAGCTTAGGACTTGTAACGCAAACGCTTCTTGTGGCGGTTCTGGCGCATGCGCTTGCTGCGCTTGTGCTTGTTGATCTTAGCCTTACGTCTCTTCTTAAGCGATCCCATAATGATTTATGTGTCGTTTGTGGTTTTCTCTATCGGGAGAATGGTCAGCAGCCCTGGGGGCTAACGGGGAAATATGTAACTATCTTTTACTCGAAAAGTCAAGCCGAAAGCGAATTTAAGACTTATTTTTACCGCAGTTTTGTCATCACAGAATCACGCCAGCGCTCAAGGATTTCCATAACGCCGGTGGAAGACGAAACGTAGCCACCACTGCTGAGCAAGTATGCCCGCACGTCCGGATGAGCATTAGAAGGCGCCGCGCAGAACGCCTTGGGAAACAGGCGGAAAGCCTGTAAATCATTATGCCCATCACCCAGCAGGGCCCAGCGTTCTTCAGGCACATTCCATTGCTCCGCCACAGTCCGCAACGCGGTTCCTTTGCAATAACGGGCATCAGCCAGTCTCATGTAGCGACCGGCCCGCTGGGCCGTCACTCCGACCAGAGATTGCACAAAGGGAAGCAGAAATGCCATGATGGAATCCATCGTCGCTGAGTCGCGAGCCTCGACAGACAGGGGGTCATCTGCGGCCAGCACCCATTCCAGGTGCTTAAACCTGGATCTCAGCACCTGGAGCTGCGCATGAAGCATCGGCTGCACCCGCTCCCGGACCTCCATGTTATGAATGAGGCAGCGCTCATTATGAGCACGCAGCGGCACCAGCGCACCATCCGGCTGCGCTATGTACACGTAACGCTCGCAGGTGCAGATAAAATCCGGCAGGAAGGGTGACCCAGGCAGCAGTTCCTGGCAGAGGTACGGCAAGGTGCGGCCGGTATTGATACCCCAGCGTATACCGCAGCCGCGCCATTGCTGCATTAATTCAAAAAACGCCGGTGGTACTGGTTGTCCGGGATGAGAACTTCGCAGAGTCTCATCATAATCCAGCGAAAGAATCCATTGGCACGAACCAACGAAAGGCAAGGCCCGGCCTGGCAGAACCTGTCCCTCCTGCACCTTCATTTTTCAGCGTCTGCGATTCTGGCGTCTGGCAGGTTTCTGGGGCTCAGGACTGCTGGCTTCCGCGGCCTTGCGTTCCTCCAGGCTGGCACCCACCGGCAGACGGAACGCCGGCAGGGAGGGAATCTTTACCCCCTTGCTTATCTGGTGGGTAATGGCCGTATTCAAATCAACTTTATAGGTGTGGTCACACGCACCGGCGGGAAGCTCTTCGCCGCCTGCCCGCATGTGAATTTCCACGCGTCGGTTAAGCGCCTGGGCTTCTTTTGTCCCATTGGTCGGGGCCAGCGGCATGGAGCAGCCGCATGAGCGGATATAGACATTCTTTACAGGCACATCATTTCCGATCAGCCAGGCACGTACTGCGGCTGCTCGCTGCAACCCGAGCAAAGCATTATAGGAATTGCCACCGATACTATCCGTATGCCCCTCAATCAGAAAGTAGGTATCAGGATTTTTCTGAATCAGGGCAGCAAGCTGCAGCATGGTGATGCGGGCTGAGTTCTTGAGTTTACACTCGTCGTACCCGAACATCACGTCTGCCCCGAGACGGGCCACACCAGATTTGGAGCCAAGGTGCGTCTCACCCATCAGCTGCTCCAGGGTGCGGCTGTCACCTGGCAGGTTGGCATTGCCATCCTCAGAAGCCGCCTTGCGCAATTCCTGCTCCATGAGGGAAGATGCATCCTCCAGCACCTCTGTCTGGGCGGTGGCGGCAGCCACCACTTCATTGCTGTTCACCGGCGTTGGCTCGGGAATATGCAAAGCCTCAGCAATCAATTCCTTAGGTTGAAGCGCATCAACATCGAGTTGCGCCGGAGGCATCTCACTGACCGGGGAAACTTCCTCGGTCACTGGCGTGGGCTCCGGCACGGTCAACTCCGTGGGGCCAGGTGCCATCACGAGTTCAGGAACCTCAACATCCAGGATATCAATTTCTTCCGGTTCGTGGGGAATTTCTTCGATTTCCTGCCGCTCCTCCACCACTTCCTGCTCAGAAGTCTCAGGAAGTTCCTCTTCCTTAGGCGGTTCCTTGACCACCACGCGAATATTCTCGTGAATCTTGACTTCCTGAGGCATATCAGTCAGAGGCCCAAGTCCCAGGAGCGACAGTGAGGGGAAATATACCCAGAGCAGCGCATGCACCACTACCGCAGCACATGCCGCCCCCATCGCAATGGGTACCATATCACGCTGGCGCGTCAGTTCATACCCATTCCGGCGGCGGTTACCCACGCGCTGGGGTATATTCATTGAAGAATCCTGTGTTGGAAAAGAATCCATATCTTTCTGAAGCTAAATATAAATCAAAGCCGCATATCTGATGAAGTCAGGTCTGGTCTTGCAGGTTCGACGATTCTGGGCGACTCCACGGCATCAACCACGCAGTCATTCAGCCAATGCACAATGGAGCTCATAGCGCTATCCTCATCATCCAGCAACCCGATCTGCACAGATTCACGCCATCTGCCGCGCCCGAAGCTCATTTCTCTGTGCGTGGCATCTGCCTGGTCGGATGATGAACGCAATGTCCACACGTCGCGCCGGTCGCTCGGCAGACGCCGGTATATCATCATCGCGTCCTTCAGATTGCTCACCGGACTATCCTGCATGAGATTCACCACGAGCACCGGCACACTCCGATCCATGTCTGCAGCACGTTCAACAGGAGCCACATCAAAGCTTTCCATTCCTGCAGCGCGGCTTATCCGCTGGTCCATGAGCCACATCACAACGTGTCTCAGCATGCCCGATGGCATGGTGCGCGAAACAGATTGCCGCAATGAGGCATACGCATCGATAGACACCAGCCCGCGGATACGCGGTTCGGTGGCCGCAGCCTGCAGCAACAGACTGGCTCCAAATCCCTGCCCGACCGCAGCAAACACAGGACGAGCCTTGCCCGACCGAGCCGTCACAGCATCCAGCAGCATCGGAACATCCCGGCATTCCTTGAGGCCGTGGGTACAATACGGGCGCCGCTCTTCCACTCCGCGGGGTTCCCACAACACGCATGTCAACCCCGCGGCTGTCAGCGACTCCGCAACCGGCAATGCTGAGCGGATACCATGATCCCAGTCAACACACACCAGCACATAGTCAATCTGATACAGACGCTCAGCCGGATTATTCATTAAATCGCCAATGACACTCAACTGACGCGACGATTCCTCTCCATCCTTCACCGCGATAACAGCCTGCACGTCCCCGCCATCCCAGCCTTTGAAGACAAAAGGCTCAATGCGCAACCCCGGCACCTTACGGGGCACATTGGCATATCCCACGTATGACTGGTTGACAGGCTGCAAAACAGGCTGAACTAAATCATTGATATAAAACCATGTAGCAACACCGCCCCACACCGCAGCAATCAACGCGGTGAAAACAAGAAAACGTCTGATACTCCGGGTCCTCATTCTACTCCCCCACTATACCAGAGCAGCTACTCCCCCGCAATGGCAAATTGAGGCATGCCATAAAAACGACGACGGATGAATAGCACAGGTATGGCACCGATGACAAAAATCTGCAGAAAATTGAAATTTCCCCCGCAGATTCCGAGATTTGGGGTAGACGAATACTTGCTTCTGGTGTAATATAGCAGACGTGAGCAACAAATGGACAGTCGAGGAAGTGAATGAATGTGAATCCACCTTCAACGTGGCGCATAAACTGCCCGCCTGGACCGTGGTGAGCAGCCATGTTCAAACTCGGGGACGGGGACGCTTCAACCGAGCATGGTTCGGCACAAAAGGAGGGCTGTGGGCGACATACAACCTCCCTCTGGAAACCTCCGCAAACCGGCATTGGGGCGTATTGCCGCTGGTTGCTGGCGCAGCTGTCATCGAATCACTGAAATCGTACGGCATCAAGGAGCTGCGTCTCCGCTGGCCGAACGATGTTCTTGTAGGCCGGGCAAAACTCGCAGGCATCCTTGTAGAGCGACCCTCCGCCAAAATGGCCTCTATCGGCATCGGCATCAATATGTTCAACGACATCAAGCTGATTGAGGGCTCCACCGCAGACCCAGTCACCCGCATGAGTGACCTCGTCCCCTCCTGCCCCAGCGTGCAGAAATTCCGCACCATGCTGGGAGATGAGCTCGCCGAAATTTTCGACTACTTCGTCGAAAGCGGGCTGGAAGGCATCATGCCCATGCTGGAAGCCGCATGGGGCGCACCCCGCCCAGTGGTGGCTATTACAGACACCGAACGCATCGTCGGTCATTTTGCCGGAGTTGATTACGACGGTTCACCCATTCTCCGCAAAGTAGACGGTTCCTCCATTACCGTTCCCGGTATCACAGTCAACCGGCTGAAGGAGCTCATCTGACCACCGCCACATACCTCTTATTCCTGCGCACCCTGGTTTGTTCAAGCCAGGGTGCCGCTATTTTTCCCCTTTTCTTTCCAGCCCGGAAATTGCTGGCTTGAAGTCTGCTGCAAGCTATGGTAGAATGTGCCCACACGATTATGGCAACACAGCTCGACCAACTGAAACAGTACACCACCGTAGTGGCAGACACCGGCGATTTCCGCCAGATGGAAGAATTCGCACCTCAGGATGCCACCACTAATCCCTCCCTTATTCTGGCAGCCGCCGCCAAGCCCGAATACCGACCGATTCTTGACGCCGTTGTGGCAGAATTCAAGGCTACGGTCGATGCCCCCGCCAGCAAGATTGGCGAGCTCATGGACCGCGTCATCGTCGCATTTGGTCTTGAAATTCTCAAGCGTGTTCCCGGCCGCGTATCCAGCGAAGTCGATGCACGCCTCTCCTTCGACACCGAAGCCACGGTGCAGAAAGCCCGTGAAATCATGTCTCTTTACGAGGCCGCCGGTATTCCCCGCGAGCGAGTGCTCATCAAGATAGCCGCCACATGGGAAGGCATCCAGGCTGCCCGGCAGCTGGAGCAGGAAGGTATCCACTGCAACCTGACGCTACTGTTCAGCCTGGTGCAGGCAGTGGCCTGCGCAGAAGCAGGCGTGCGTCTCATTTCCCCCTTTGTCGGCCGCATCCTGGACTGGTACGTGGCAGCCACCGGCGAGAAATACACAGCGGAAACCGACCCGGGCGTCATCTCAGTGCGCACCATCTACAACTACTACAAGAAATTCGGCTACCCGGTGCAGATTATGGGCGCCAGCTTCCGCAACACCGGTGAGATTCTGGCCCTGGCCGGTTGCGACCTGCTCACCATCTCCCCCGGACTGCTGGCCGAACTGGCAGCCTGTGGAGATGAAGTCAAGCCCTATCTTTCTCCCGAAGCCGCTGCCGCCAGCGATATTGAGCGCATCCCGGCAGACGAGAAGAACTTCCGATTCCTGTTCAACGAAGACGCTATGGCTACCGAAAAGACGGCAGAAGGCATCCGCAAGTTCTCCGCAGATATCCGTAAGCTTGAGGCGCTCCTGGCCTCCATGCTCTGATTATAACATTTCACCTGTAAAACAATCATGAAAGTGCTCGTTACCGGCGGCGCCGGTTATATTGGTTCGCACACCGTGCGTCAGCTTGTCAGAAGTGGCGCAGATGTGACAGTGCTCGACAGCATGGTGTATGGCCACCAGGCTGCCATTGTTGATAAGGAAGTCACACTCGTCAAGGGAGACCTCGGAGACCCGGCAGTGGTGTACCCGCTGCTGGTGAACGGCAAGTTCGACGCAGTGGTGCACTTTGCAGCCTTCATCCAGGTAGGAGAGTCCGTAACAGACCCGCTCAAGTATTACGAAAACAACATCGCCAAGCCCCTGGTGCTGCTGCGCGCCATGATGCTTGCCGGTTGTAAGCGCTTCGTCTTCTCCTCCACCTGCGCTACCTATGGGGAACCCACTCAGGTTCCCATTCCCGAAACCGAAAAGCAGGACCCCATCAATCCCTACGGTGGTTCCAAGTACATGCTCGAGAAGGTATGCAAGGACTGCGACCGGGCCTACGGTCTCAAGAGCGTGTTCCTGCGCTACTTCAACGCCTCCGGCTCTTCCGTGGACGGCGCCATCGGTGAAGACCACGAACCCGAATCCCACCTGATTCCGGTCATTCTCCAGGCCATCAAAGGCGAGCGCCCCGGCATCACCGTGTTCGGAACCGATTACGACACACCGGACGGCACCTGCATCCGTGACTACATCCACGTAGATGACCTGGCAGATGCCCACCTTCGTGCGCTCGATTACCTCATGAAAGGCGGCGAGACAAACTGGTTCAACCTCGGCACAGGCAACGGTTTCTCCGTAAAGCAGATTATCGACGCTGCTGAGAAAGTGACCGGCATGAAGGCCCCGGTCACCTATGGACCGCGCCGCGAAGGTGACCCGCCCCGTCTCATTGCAGACTCCCGGAAGGCTGCTGAGATTCTGGGCTGGATTCCCAAGTACCAGGATGTCACCCAGATTGTGGAAACAGCCTGGAAGTGGCACAACGGCCCCCGCGGCGGCCACTATTAATCCCCGCATTCAGAATACGTCACAACACCCCTGCAACCTCCAGGCTGCGGGGGTGTTGTCTACCCTATGACAAGAACTTAAAAAAATATAACATACCGATAACATTTAGCTTGTCGAATCACTTACCTGTATGCTAGGATGCAAGGCATGAGCAAGGCATGCAGTTATTACTGGCAACGACTGGCTCCGTTCATCGGAGTCTATCTGTTTTTTGAATTAATCGAGCTTTTCGTTCTCTTTCTGAGCGGGTGCAAACAACCGGCAGAAGGCGATGTCCTCGAGGCTGTCATTTCTTTCCTGAACGAGAACACAGCCTGCCTGCTCTTCACCATGCTGCCCTATGTGCTCTACCTGACGGTACTCCCGAGAGACTTCCACAACACCCGCTGGGACAAGCGCCTCACTCTGGTCTTCTTCTCTGTTTTCTGCCTCATCAACTGGCTGGAGGAGCTGGTGGAAATCATCTCCGGAGAATCGTTCCACCTGCTGACGCGCGACATCATCATGGCGCCGGCGGCGGCCTGGCAGAATATGCTGGAACTTCCTGGATGCGAATGGATATCCGCCATTCTGCTGATTGAATTGGGCATCACGATTTACGTACTCCGGAACCGGCTCATGCCCACGGAGCCGGTGCCCTCGTATAGTTTCCGCCTGATTGTGCCCATTCTCATGGCGGGTACAGGGTTCCAGCTCATCCACCAGGCACACGCGCTTGACGAAGTGGCAGATATCCCGACCATGTATGAAGACGGTCTCTTCATGATTTTCCACTGGATATATGAACTCACCGAAGTACCGGACATGGTGAGCATCTTCTCCGGGCCCTGCGTCTGTCTGGGCTGGGCTGTGGCATTCCTGGCGGTAGCCTACGCCCTGCTGCGCCAGCTGTTCCCCAGCTTAAAAGGAAAGCTTACCTGCACTGCGAGCAAGGGGAGCATCATGCCCTGCCTTCTTACCTTCCTGGCCCTCATTCTGCTGGCCCGTCTGCTCAGTCTGGGTATCTACCCGCTCATGGATACCACCGAGGCCCGCTACGGTGAAATGGCACGCAAAATGGTAGAAACAGGCTACTGGCTGCAGCCACAGTTTGAATACGGCGTCCCCTTCTGGGGCAAGCCGCCGTTATCATTCTGGGGCAGCGCCGCCACCATGCTGCTCTGCGGCATCAATGAGTTCGGCGCCCGTCTGGCACCTTACCTGGCCACCTGCGGTATCGGGCTCTGCTTCCTGCTCTGGCCCTTCAGCCAGTCGCGCAAGGAACAGTCCGTCGCCTCCATTATCGTTCTTTTCATCTCCGCCATGGGTTTTGTTGCGGCCGGAGCCGTGATGACCGATGCCTTCCTCGCTTTCGGCACCACGCTTACCATGGTAAGCTTCTACCGCGCGATGACAGATGAAGCGCCGCGCCGCATCTGGGGCTATCTCTTCTTCATCGGCCTTGTCATCGGTCTGCTGAGCAAGGGGCCGCTGGCACTCGTCGTATGCGGACTGCCGGTCTTCTTCTGGGTACTCTGGCAAAAGCAGTGGTTGCAGCTCTGGAAGCTCATTCCCTGGATCAGCGGCACGCTGCTTATGCTGCTCCTCACGGTGCCGTGGTATATCGCCGCAGAACAGGCCACTCCCGGCTTCCTGCGATATTTCATCATTGGCGAACACATTGAGCGATTCCTCGTGAAAGGCTGGGAGGGTGACCTGTACGGCGCCGGGCATTCCCGCGCCATCGGCACTATCTGGCTCTATGCCCTTGAAATGTTCCTTCCCTGGGTGCTGCTTCTGCCCTTCATCATGCGCCGCAAGGTACAAGCCTTCCCCAAGGCTGAAACCGCCTTCCTCTGGTGCTGGGCTCTGAGCACGCCGCTCTTCTTCACCATGGCCCGCAACATTCTGCCGGCCTATATCCTGCCGGCGGTACCGGCCTTCTGCATCCTGCTGGTGCGCAGGCTGTGGGCGCTTCGCGAAAGTGAGGGGCGCGACTACCGCAGCTTTGTCTTTACAGCTCTGCCCATGCTGCTTCTCATCAGCCTGTTTGCCTTTGGCAACGGTTTCAACTACGTCAAATACCGCTGCCAGGATAAACTGCTGACCCACTGGGACCAGCAATCCCCCATCTACTACGTCGATAACAAAGTCCCCTACTCTGCCCAGTTCTACTCAGCAGGCAAGGCACAGATTCTGGAAGTGGCACCGGATAAACTCAAGAAGGGAGACTATGTAGCAGTACACCGTTCCCGCACTTCCATATTCACCAACCTTGCAGCATGGGAATTCCTGGCTCAGGATGGTTCCTGGAAATTGTTCCGCAAGCGTTGAAGCTTGCATCACAGAATCAGAAAAGCGGCGCAGGATGCTCACCTGCGCCGCTTTTCTGATATGCAATTACAGAAGCAGGAAACTTAGTGCTTCTTGCAGAAGTCCTCAAGGCGATCAAGGCCCTCCTTGAGCACGTCCAGAGAGGTGCAGTAGGAAATACGGATGGCCTTGTCATTACCGAAAGCGATACCGGGCACAGCGGCCACCTTGTAACGGTCGAGAAGCTTCTCGCACAGATCAAGGGAGCCCATACCAAGCTCGGAGGTATCAAGGAAGAAGTAGAACGCCCCCTTGGGCTCCACCACCTTAATCTTGGGCATAGCAGCCAGGCGGCTGTACACATACTGGCGGCGGAAGTCGTATTCCTCGCGCAGGTCGGAAATAAAGCCCTGGTCACCGGTCAGAGCCTCAATAGCGCCATACTGGCAGAAGGTTGTGGCATTGGAGGCGGTGTGGTCCTGAATGAGCTTGATGTACTTGGCGATGTGTGCCGGGGCGGCGGAGTAGCCGAGGCGCCAGCCGGTCATGGCGTAGCCCTTGGCGCAGTCCCGGGTATCGCAGACAACCGCCCACGGACTTCCTCTGGGTACACCAGCTTTTTCCGCCGCCTCTGGCGCCGCCGAAACAGATATATTTCACTCTACTTGCAAAAAACTGCTCCTGCGGCTCAGAGTTGGGCCGCCCCAGATCCACCGTCACCGTTCCTGCCTTTGTCTTCATTCTCCGCACCTCCAACTATTTCCTGTCATTGCGAGGAGCGAAGCGACGCGGCAATCC
>JAFVQN010000034.1 GCA_017504805.1 Akkermansia sp.
ATGAAATTAATTCAACGACGCGCCTGTAGCTATCGTAACTTTCAGAACTACCGATTAAGAGTGTTAATTGAATGTGGGCACATTGTGATATGAAAATTCAAATTCCACAATTTTTGGGCTTGACCCATTTTGTTGGCGCCGTCTGTGGTATGCATCACGGGTGTGGCCCGGCTCCGTCCGCTGGCGCGTTCTACGCCGAGGCTAGGCTTCTACCGCTTTGGTCTGAAAGACCAAAGCACCTACGCCTGCGGCAGCCATTCTGGCCAGCCTGGGCGTAGAAAAACAGCGTATCAGGTGACCTGATACGCTGTTTTACGAAGCCTGGAGCATAGCGGATTCGAACCGCTGACCTTCTCAATGCCATTGAGACGCTCTACCAACTGAGCTAATACCCCGTTCTGTAGCGTCCTCTGGTGAGGACGGGCGGAGTATACATGAAGACATGGTGGATTGCAAGACTAAATTCGCTATTTTGCTGATTTTTTTGCAATTTTTTAATTTTGTTCGTCAAAATCGGGTTCTTCCGCACCATCGACAAAGAGTTCGTAGGCGATGGAGTCCACGATTTCAACCTCGGCAAATTCACCGACGGGGAGGGAGGGGTCAACGTGGATGGTACCATCGACATCCGGGGCATCCCAGGGGCCGCGGGCGATGCCGGGAGCATCTACCAGCACGCGCATGCGGGTGCCGATGCTCTCCTGCCCGATTTCGTCCGCTATGCCGGCCAGGAGCATGGAAAGTTCGTTGCTGCGGCGTTTTTTAGTGGCGTGGTGGACCTGGTTTTTCATTCTGGCAGCAAGGGAGCCTTCTTCCTTGGAGTAAGGGAAGACGCCGGCGCGCTCGAAGCGGAATTCCTTGATGAAGTCGCGCAGCTCGGCGTGGTCTTCCTCTGACTCACCGGGCAGACCGGAGATGAAGGTGGTGCGCAGACCGATGCCGGGTACGGCGGCGCGAATGTCGCGGATGAGGTTGCGGATGTAGTCGCCATCTGTCTTGCGGCGCATGGAGTCCAGGATACCATCAGCAATGTGCTGCAGGGGGATATCGACATATTTGACCACCTTGTCGCACTGGGCGAAGGTATCGATGAGCTCACGGCTCCAGTGGGCGGGGTGAGTGTAGAGCACGCGGATCCAGAAATCGCCGGGGATGGCGTTAATCTCGCGCAGGAGGCTGGCCAGGGATTCACCGCGGGAGGAATCCACCCCGGCGGTCTTGCTGCCGCGCTTCTCCCACTTATCCATGCCGTAGTAGGTGGTATCCTGTGCAATGAGATTGATTTCCCTGGCCCCCTGCTCCACCCAGTGGCGCACTTCCTTGAGGATATTGGCCTGCGGGCGGCTGCGGTGGCCGCCGCGGATGCGCGGAATCACGCAGTATGCGCAGGCGTGGTTGCAGCCCTCGGCTATCTTCACATAGGCATAGTGCGGCGGGGATATGAGCTTGCGCGGCACGCCCCAGTCCGGCAGGTAGGTGGAGACCTTGCTGGTGTAGCACTTCTCCGCCGTGCCGTTCAGGCAGGCAGTGGCAATCTCCGCCACGCGTGTGATTTCATCCACACCCATGAAGCAGGCCACCTCGGGCATTTCTTTGGCCAGTTCCTTTGCATAGCGCTGGGAAAGGCAGCCAGCCACGATAATCTGCTGCTCCGCCGGGGATTCACCGGACTCGCGGGCGCGGACAGCGTCGAAAATGGTGTTGATGGCCTCCTCCTTGGCTGGGTCGATGAATCCGCAAGTGTTGATGATGAGCACATCTGCCTCCCCCGGTTCCACCTGGCGGAAGCCGGCTGCCAGCATGCAGCCGACCATGTGTTCGGAATCCACCTGATTCTTGGCACAACCCAGGGAAATAAGAGCGAAGGATGCGTTCATGCGCGCATTATACTGGTGCAGGCAGCGGAATTCAAGGCTTTTCGGGCGCAAAGCACCCTTCGGTATACCGCAACCCACGAACACGCGGGGAGGACTCGCGGCTCCTCAGCTGCAGACCATTCCCTGAGGGCTGGCCCGCTGGCAGAGCCTGGCCAATCAACTGGTCATCCAGCCACACGTAGTAGCCCTGCGGGCGGTTTCCATCCATCCCGGGGTGCCGGACGATGCGCAACTTGCCTTTTGCGGCGCGTTTCTTAGCGGTCGGGGAATCGGCGGCAAAGCAATACAGGGGTTTATCCCCCCAGCAGATATCATGCCGGGAAAGAGTAAGCGTGCCGCTGCCGTTTTCATCGCTCAGGCAGATGAGCAACTGCCCCTTCCCCATATTGGCCGACATTTCCAGGCTATATCCCTTCTCTGCAGAAAAGGGTTCTTCCTGTATGATTACATTACCACGCACCTGCAACTCCTCCACTTTGTTTTGCCAACCGTCAGCCGAGGCACGGGGGAGCCCGGCAGTGCGCCCGGGCAGGCCCATGGCGCTGGCCAGGTTATTGGCAATGATGAGCGAGCCCTGTTCATTCGGGTGCAGGCCATCCCGCCCCGGGCGGTTCGACATGGAATCCGGCCAGCTGAAGGGGATTTTGTGGGTGGCAGACACCATACCGCGGTTCACATCTACAAACACCAGCTTCTTGTCGTGGGCTTCAGCGTATTTCCGTACCCATTCCTGCAGCAGGGCGTTGTACTGCTTCACGGCGAGGTGCCGCTCAGGTTCGTTGTTGTTGGCGTGGTTTCCCCAGCAGGGCACGGCCATCACGTAGAGCACGTCGGAATCCTCTTTCAGCACATCGGCAGCGATACGGCCCATGTTGCCCCAGTCCTTACCGGCGCGCCAGCTGTACCTTTTGCCCTTGCTTGTCACCTTGCCACCCAGCAGGTTCTGCATCTTGGTGGCAAATTCCTTCGGCGTGTACCCGCGATCGGAAAGCAGGTCGTTCGTACCCATCAGGCAGCACCAGGTGTCGCAGTTGAACGCTGCTGCAGAGGATTTCGTGGAATGCCCGCCGTAGTTCACCCCACTCATACCAGAATTGGACCCCGAAATAATGTTGTGCGTGCGTCCGGATGACTGCGCCAGATGCACGTTCGGGAAAGTCACCCCGGCGTAGGAATCACCGGCATCGCTGGTGCTCAGCTGGGTATAGCCCGGCGTGTAGCCGCTTCGGGGGCCTACAATCTGCGCCTCGACCGCGTTGTCCACCAGGGTTTTGAAGAGCTGCCATCGCCAGGTCTGGTCGTTCACCCCGTGGGTGATGGAATCGCCACAGAACATGATGCGGCCCAGGGAATTCTCCCGGGTTCGGGTAAAGGGTTTCGTGTAATCCTCCGGCGCCTTGTAGCCGGCGGTATCGAGCGCGGATACTGCCTTGATACCGACCGCTGTCACGTAATTCGTGTTCACGGAATATGCGTGCGTGGTATCGAAGGGCAGCCGGGTCTTCAGATTCGGAGCAGTGAGCAGCGTTCTACCGCCGCTGCTCACTGAGATGCCCTGCGCAGGATTGATGGCGAGCTGGAGCTTCACCTTGCCCCCCTCGGCCAGGGTTTTGAGCTGCTCATAGCTCACGGTGCCGTCTTTCTCCCAGGGCTGGTCGCCCCAATAGCAGGTGATGTGCTTTGCCGTGTCTGCCAGGCCGTATACCAGCTTGCGGCCTCCGGGCATGCTCATCTCCCAGGTGACCAGCGGACCCTGCTTGTAATCATTTGAGCCCAGATAACTCTCCAGCGCCGCCATATCGAGAGTGAGTTCCAACTCACTCACAGCGGGAGATTTCACGGTAAAGCGCCCTGCGCCGTCGTATATCACGCGGTTCTGTTCATCGCAGAAGCGGTCTTTCAGGTTGGCATAATCGGCGGCTGCGGCGCTCAGCGCCAGCAACAGGCTGGTGGTCAGTAATCGCTTAATCATCGCTCTGTATTCTGGGGGTCAGGGGTGAAATAATAACCGGAGCCACGCTCCGTCACAATGCAGGCAGCGTGCCCGCCAAGCTTCTGGCGCAGGCGCTTCACATGCGTATCCAGCGAGCGGCTCTGTGTCGTATCCGCATAGCCGAACAGCACCTTCTGCAGCTCGTAGCGGTCCTGCACCTTGCCGGGACGCTCCACCAGATAGGCCAGCAGCTTGAATTCTGCCGTCGTCAGGTCAAGAGGAGCTCCACTCAGCGTGGCCGCCAGGGTATTCTTATCCAGCACCAGTGGTCCGCTGCGCACCACCAGCTGCGATGCGCCTGCATTCGCACGCGCCAGCACATTGCGCACGCGCAGCACCAGCTCCTTCGGACTGAATGGCTTGGTCACATAATCATCCGCACCCAGGCTCAGCCCCTCCAGGCGGTCATCCAGCGCTCCACGGGCCGTCAGAAAAATCACCGGAATCCCGCGCGTCATCTCATTCCCCTTCATCTCGCGGAATATCTGCATGCCGTCCATCCCCGGCAGCATCACATCCAGTATCACCAGGTCCGGGCGCAACCGCTGTATCTGATTCCAGCCCTCGCCACCGTGGTGCACCAGCATGCACCCCCAGCCCTGACGCTCCAGATTGAACGCCACCAGCTCGGCTATATCCACATCATCCTCGACTACCAGCACCTGCATATCCCTACTCTATCATAGGATTTCGCATCTTTCCAGCTCTTTTTTCGAATTTTTTTACAAAAGCAATAAGGATTTCTTAACTATCTGCTTGACGTATCACGCGCACCACGTTAGAATTCGGCCACAGAAAATCTTTTTTTTCACCCATCATGAAAGACGCACGCTTCATCACAGCGATACTGCTGGCGGGGGCACTGAGTACCACAGCCCAGCAACCCACCCCGATAGCACCGGCTCCGGTGCTGCCGCAACCCAAGGTTACCAAGCCAGCCGCACCGGTTTACACGCTGACCACCAGCAAGGACTGGCAGAACCCCGCAGCACTGCGTGATGCTCTGAGCAAGAAGATACTGGCCCGACTGAACAGCACAGAGGAAGCCGACGTCAAGAAGTTCCTGCAAAGCCAGAGCAACCGGCTTCTTCTGGCAAACTGGCAGCTGGCCAATGCCGAAATCCTTTCGGAACCGTTGTACGAAAAGTTCACCACCGACCTGAACCGCCAGCTGAACACCAAGCGGAAGAATCTGGAAAATCTGGAAAAAGAGCTGCCGGAGCTGGGCGAATCCGCCCAGGCACACGTGCAGTACCAGATTCAGAAACTGAAGGCAGAGATTGCAGGGCTGGAAGACGAACTCAGGCAGCCTGTGCGCCTGGCAGACGTGGTGAAGCGCCCGCGTGCCTCGCGACTCATCAACCTCATCGCCAACGACCTGGGATGGATTGGTGACATCGTGTACAGCGGCGAATGCCAGATGCCCGGTCGCATGCTCAACATGCTGGCTAACATGATGGAACGCTACACGCGCATGCTGCCCAACGACCGCATTCCGCGAGATATCGCCACCGCCACGGCTCTGGAGTTTGCCCGCTATGGCTGGACGGTGGATGCCGCCTGTAAGCGCGCTGAATACTTTGTGCGTAACTGGCGCCAGGACCGCCTGCACGCCGGGTTTGACAAGCTGCCCTTCTGGCAGCGGCGCGTGGTATGCGGCTGGAAAGGGAACCACAGCTCCGGCACCCCCGAAAGCTTTGAATGGGCGCTCTACAACGTGAACCTGCCGGACGAGCGCTACACCGGCTGCTGCTGGCGCTGCGGCTATGTGCTCAACAATGTGTACGGCGACAGCATCCACGGGCCGTACTACGCCGGAGCCTTTGACGGGCTGTACGACGGTGAGCACCACCGCTTCACCCAGGAAGTAGGCGGCGTCTGCGGCGGTCTTTCGCACTTCGGCGCGGCCGCAGCCTGTGCCAACGGCGTGCCGGCCCTGACTGCTGGCGAACCCGGCCACTGCGCCTACATCGTGCTGGTGGACAACAAGTGGACCCCGGTCTACTCGCTCTCCTGGCAGCGCGGGGTACACTGGCAACCCTGGCACGAGAACTACACCTTTGCCACCCTGCACCTGACCACAGACCTCTACTCCCCGGCCCAGAAGCAGGCAACGCGACTCTCGAACGCCTACCGGGTACTGGCCCACCTGTACGCCTCAAAAGATGAGGCCGCCAGAGCAATCGACTGCTTCCTGAAAGCAGAGGACGCCCAGCCGCTGCACTACCCGGTCTACCGCGAGCACTCCGAGCTGCTGAAACGCACCCACGCAGATTCCCCCATCGCCTGGATGCAGCTCAACGACAGTCTGTGCCGCAACCTGGTACCTAAGTATGCAGAGTGCGCCGCCGTGCTGGCGCAGAACAACCTGTACGAGCCGCTGCAGAAGAGCGGCGCCTCCGCCGAGCAGCTGCAGGCCGCCTTCGATGCCTTCTGGATGCAGACCGCAGACCTGGGCCCCGACCGCTGGCGTACCGATGAACTGCTCAACAAGCAGATCAGCATCCTGAACAACAGCCGCAAGGGCCAGGAACAGGAAAACACCTGCGCGGCGTTCCGCAGCATGCTCACCAACACCATCTCCAAACAGGCATACGCCCCCATTGCGCTTGATGGCGGCAACACCCTCATGAAGCAGATGGATGATGCCGGCAAAACCCGCATTCTGGAAATCATGACCCAGGCCATCACCTCCGGCAACGGCATGAGCCCCGAAATCCAGCTGCAGGCACTCAATAACGCCGTGCTCGCAGCCGAAGACATGCGCGACCCGGGCGCATTCCAGTCCATCAGCAAGCTGATTCCCGCAGACAAGAGTCACGACAACCGTCCCATCGAAGACTTCGAGCCCTTCCCCGGTATCCTGGTTTCTGAAGGCGGTTTGGTCTACGCATCGTCCACCAGCCAGTGGGACCGCCCAGCCACACATGCCAATGTGCTCACGAAGCTGGGCGGCCAGCTTCACACCAACCGCGACAAAGACGCCTGGGTGACCGTCAAACTGCCCAGACACTCCACCATCAGCGGCGTCGTGATTGCAGCTCACAAGGATAGTTCGCACTGGCATAGGCTCAATAATATGCAGATTCAAATATCTGAAACCGGCAAAGATGATGACTGGCACAACGTAGGCCAGCCCACGGGCCAATGCACCCAGCGACTCATACGCGTGGACCTGGGTAGCGAACTACCCAAAGCCCTGTATGTGCGCATCCTGCGCCCCTCAGAAGGTCACGACGTTTTCCACGTGGACGGCATCTTCATCTACGGCAGCCCCGCCGCCTGATTCAACACGACATTCTCACCAACATGAAAATTACATTTTCACTTCTGATGTGCCTGGCAGCAGCCTCGCTGCTGCCCGCCCAGGCAGCCACCAAGGTAACCACGTATGAGCAGGCCCAGGCCAGACTGACGGATGACGGATACCTGCTCTTCATCTACGGCCAGGGATGGGACAAACGCGCAGAGGAGCTCACCAAGGCCCTGTACAACAGCCCCGCAGTCACCAAGGCAGCAGGCAATGCAGTCATGATGCTTGTTCCTCTGCCGGAAAGCATGACCGATGCGCAGAAAGCCCAGCTGGAAAAAACCATGGGCAAACTGCAGTTGCCGCATGTGCATAGCAAGCATTCCTTCCCCGCCATCGTCATGTACGACAAGAACGGCCGCCAGTACTCCATTATCTGCGGTCCCGCCATGGTCTACCCGGATGCCACCCGCATCGCCCGCGTCATCACGGTGCGCCGGGAAAACTTTGCCAAACAGCAGCAGATTCTCGCAGCGGCAGCCGAAACTCAGGGCGAGGAACGAGCCCGCCTGCTGCTGCATGCCTGCCGCATCGACAACATCGAACGGCCGGACCGCATTCAGCAGCTCATCAAGGAAGCCGACCCCGAAGACAAGGCCGGCTGCCTGGCTGCACTGAACTTTTACAACAATCCCCTGGGTGACAAGGTGGACTCTACCCCGCTCCCTGATGTGCTGAAGGAAATGGACAAGGCTATTGCCAACCCTCTGCACACCGTGCAACAAAAGCAGAACGCCTGCGCCTTCGCCATAGGCACTATCCGCCGCAGAACCGGCTCCGGCGGCTCTGAGCTTATCCGCCACTATGCCGAACAGATGAAGGCACTCGACCCGGATTCCGTGCTCGGGCGCTCGGCCGACGTTGTCATCCGCGACTGGACCCAGGGGCTCCAGTTTGTGCGCGGCTGGGCTCCGGAATCCCTGCCCATCCAGGGGGTACCCACGCAGCTCCAGGGCCGCCTGCCTATCGGTGAAGCCGGCACCTACAAACTGCACTTCAAGCCCACCGGCGGCAACAAGGCCATCATCACCCGCGTAGCTCTCTACGATGGAGACAAACTCATCGCCGAAGAAGTCCGCACTACCGAAATCGCGGACAACGGACAGGACCACTTCTACACCCTCACAGCTGCGGAGGAAGTGAAGCAGCCCCGCCTGCTCGTCACCTTCGACAACGCCGAGAACAACCGCGATACCCGCGGCAAATTCTTCATCACAAAGGACTGATTCCCCATTCGGGTAAACAATTCAAGCCGCGCACCGGAAAATCCGGGGCGCGGCTGGTTTATTGCCTTGTTTCAGACGGTAAGCTCTTATTTATCAGACTTGACGGGAAGATCCCCCTTGGCGGGCACTACTACGCCACCTAGCACCTGCATCGGAGCCCCTGCCTGAATCTGCTGCTGTTGCTGCTGGCAGCCGGAAAGGGCCACGGCCCCCGCCACAGCGGCGGCTGCCAGGGGGTATGCCAGCTTCTTATTCTGAATAACAGGTTTGATTTCCATAGCTGGTTGAGATATATCACACACCTGCTGCCATAGCAAGACAAATGTTGAGCCGCGCACGGGAACCCCCGCACGCGACTCTATATGCATTGACCGTTATTGCGTTAAGAAATTATTTACCCAATGCGGCGGACCATGTCTCAGCCTTGAAGCCTGGGATTACCTTGCCATCTGCTGTCACCAGGATAGGGCGCTTCACCAGCAGTCCATCCGTGGCCAGCAGGGCCAGCTGTTCCTCGTCACTCATGCTTTTAAGCTTCTCTGACAGATTCATCTCGCGGTACTTCACCCCGCAGGTGTTGAAAAACTTCTTCAGCGGCAGCCCGCTGGCCTGCCACCAGCTGCGCAGCTCCTCTGCCGTGGGCTGCTGCTCCGCTATGTGGCGGTCAGCAAACTCCACCCCCTGCCCGGCCAGCCAGCTCTTGGCCTTCTTGCATGTCGTGCACTTCGGATATTCGATAAATGTCGTGTTCATGAGCACACTTTAGAATAATTCCAACTTAAATGCAAGCAAAAAAGTAGGGATTGACGTTTTTTCTCGCCCTGGCCCGGAAGTCTGAGCAAAAGTCCGAGAAACTCTGGGCCTGACAGAGGCTCGCCAAAGAATCTGTCTGGGCACCACTAGAAACTCAAGACAGCCCGCCAAATGGAGGGAACTATGTGGGGGACACTGTCGGCTGCAACAATTTGAAAAAATTTTAAAAAAAAGTGGCAAACGGGATGATATTTTCCTTGCCAGATGGGAAAAGGTGTGTATAATCCCTGCACCATGACCCGCAAAGGTGGTATCAACAAGACACGTAAGGCCGTGGCCAAGCGTTTCAAGGTGACCGGCACGGGCAAGGTTCTGCGTCGCAAGCAGGGTAAGCGTCACATTCTCCAGAAGAAGTCCAGCAAGCGCAA
>JAFVQN010000035.1 GCA_017504805.1 Akkermansia sp.
CGCCCGTTCGGCCGCACCGGCAGCAAATTTGCTTCTTAACCATTTGATAAGCAGGGCGGCGAGGATGCAGGCGGCTGGTAGATAGAGAAGATACCAGAGCCAGCGTGGAAGCACAAACGTTCTGCCGTAAAGTGTGCTGGGAATATGACCGTAGATGTCTGTGAGCTGGGCCACAGGAACGGTGCCGGCTGGCGGAGGTTCCGCTGCTGCAATATGCTGAATGCCGCTGCCGGTGGTTTCTGTCTCTCTCCACTCCAGCGGTATGGGAGCTGTGGCGGCCTGGCGGTATTCCATGCGCTCTGGATCAAAGTAGGAGAAGCTGAAGGAGGGAATCCCGCCGACTTCGGCTGTGGGTCTCAAGAGTTGACTAAACACCATCCCCTCGGTTTCTCCGGTGAGGCCGACGATGGGTTTGCGTGTGGCAGGCACAAGCTTCCAATCGGCAGCATCGCTGGGCTGGGGACACTCCAGCTGCTCGAGATTGCCGGTGCCTTTGACTGTGATTTCCACCTCAACAGCTTCGTGCATGGCCAGATTTTTCGCGGTTGTGGTGGCGGAAATGGAGTATTCGCCGACGAGATTGGCGAAGTTTGCAGGAGCTCCAGGGGGCAGGGGAAGCGCACCGATACTCAGTACCGGCAGCTCTGCTTCAGCGCGTGCAAGCTGGAAAAAGCCCTGGCGCTGCTCCATGATGATTTTGCCCGCCACATCGGAATTGCCTTCCTGGAATGGTGTGAAGGAGCCTGTATAGTCGACAGTGTGCCAGTTGGCGTTCCGGGCATAGGCCGTGGTTGTTCCCAGCACCTGGTTCTGCACCATGGCCAGAACACCCTGCATCGCAGGCTCAAAATTGCCTACACGCACGGCTACTGAGCTGAATTGAGGAACTGCTGAGACATCCACCCCGGCGGGAAGGAGCAGTTTCAGGGCTGTTCTGACTGGCTGGTGTACATAGCCATCCTTGATATCAGTATGCCACAGAACACCATAGTTTACCGGAGTCTTCATCCAGCGGATTGAGCTGGGTGAGGCCACTTGGAGCGGTGGCACGGTGATGGTTTGCTTGCGTCCGGAATTGTAGATGACTTCCAGATTGCTGACGTTGACTTCACCAGGGGCGTCCGGGGTTATCTGCAGTGCATAGATTTCTGCCATGGCCCGGTTCGGATCCATCGGGTTTGAGGTGTTCAGCTGCGTTACCTGGCCGAGGGAGGCGTTTTTGACTGTGGGGCGCTTTTCAATACGGAAAAAGTCTTCCCCTACCTCTGCATCTACCAGATAAAGCGCTGTTTTTTCGCCAGGCAGAGCGACGTCAACTGACCAGACCGGGACGATTTCCGCCATGGCAAGAGCGCAGAAACTGCTCAGGATGATGCAGATAAAATGTAGAATTGTTTTCATGTGAAGTCGGGTGTTTAGTAATCTTTGTCAGGCGGGCGAATCTGCACATCGGCGTGCGGTATGGGGGAACCTTGTTCTTCGTCCAGATGGCTGCGAAGGACAGATGCAGCATACTGGCGTGCTTTTTCTTCATCGCTCATCTGTTCCTGTTCAGGAGCCTGCTGCTGCTGTTGCGGCTGTTGTTGCGGTTGCTGATTATCCTTCTGCTCAGCCTGCTGCTGCTGGTTCTGCTGGTTATCTTGCTTGTCAGGCTGCTGCTGCTGGTTCTGCTGGTTATCTTGCTTGTCAGGCTGCTGCTTCTGGTCTTGCTGACCGTCTTTCTTGTCCTGCTGCTGATTTTCCTTGTTCTGCTGGTCTTCCTTCTTGTCAGAATCCTGCTGCTTGTCTTCCTGATTCTGCTTGTCAGCGTCCTGGTTCTGTTTGTCGTCCTTATCCTGCTGCTTGTCAGAATCCTGCTGCTGCTGGTCCTGCTGCTGGTCCTGGTTATTCTGATTCTGCTGCTGCTGCTCTTGCTGCTGCTGTTTCAGCCGCTCTATTTCTTCTTCAAGCTTGCGGATGAGTTGTTCGATGCTCTTGATGTTGTTCTGTGCGCGCGTAAGGGAGGGTTGCAGATTCAGCGCATCCTGGTAGGACTTGATATCTTGTTTGAGTGAATCGACAATCCGCTGTAGTGCTTCCGGGGTTACTTGTGCGGCTGTTTCTTCATCGTCGCTCAGTCCGTCTTCTGCCGGTTCTCCATAGAGCGCACGCAACTCCTGAAACGTTTGCGCAGCGTTTACCTGTCCCAGCTGGTACAGAGATGCTGCTTGTATGGACGAATCCTTGTCCAGCAGCGCGGTGGAGAATGCCTCCCTGGCTTTGTCTGGAGCCTTGCTTTGCATGTATGCCAGCCCCTGTTGGTAAGCCTCTGCCGATTCTTTGAGTGGAGCAGCCTGGATGGAGGGTGTCATGCCACCTAGAGCGATCAGGATTATAAGTGATTTACTGCGTTTCCATTCCGTGCTGAAAAGCAAGGTGAGAATGAGGAGGATGAGTGCTGTGCCGGCAAAGGGGGAGAAGAGGTCATTCGGTACTTTATTCAGGGAGAATGTTTCCTCGTGCTTATCCAGTTTCTTGACAGCTGCCTGGGTGAATGCTGTGAGGTCGGCGTTGGAATCCATGACGAAGAAGTCACCGCCGGTGGCTTCAGCAAAGCGACGCAGAGAATCTGTATTAAGTTTGCTGATGACGTGTTTGCCCTGGGCATCCTGCCAGAGACCGTTTTCACCGCGTTCGTCCGGGATGGGACCGCCAGCCGCTGTGCCTATTCCTACTGTAATGACAAGAAGCTTGTTTTCCTTTGCTTCCTTTGCGATGTCGAGGGAGGAGTTGACGGTGTCCTCGCCGTCGCTGAGGATGACAAGCGCATTAGTGCTGCCTTCCGGTGCGCTCCGCTTGAAATCCTGCATGGCTTTGCGCAGCACGAGTCCGAAATTGGTGCCGCCCACGCCGGCCCAGCTGCGGTTTACCTGCTCAAGGGCATCGCGCAGGGCTGTGTGGTCATAGGTGAGCGGGACAACGAGGTCTGCTTCACCGGAAAAGACTATCAAGCCGATTTTGTCGCCGGGCAGGGCATCAATTAATTCGTAAGCTGCGGCACGGGCTTCAGCCAGTCGGGAAGGGGTGACATCCTGCGTCTCCATGGAGCGCGATATGTCCAGCGCTATGAGCAGGTTGCGGCCTGTTGTGGTGGCCCCGCCTTCGCGATAGCCGTTGATGGGGCGGGCAAGCGCGATGATGGTGCAGGTAAGCGCAAGCAGCCCGAAGGTGGCTGGCAGAGCCGTGCGCCATAGCGGGCGGCGTTGCACCAGCTCCGAGTGACGCGCTGAAACGAGTTTCCTCCATCCCTGGCCAGAGCTCCGCCATGCCATAGTTACCAGCACAGCGAGAACTGGAATCAGGAGCAGGAACCAAAGGATGTCAGGATATAGAAAACTCATGATGAATTGGTTACGGTGCGGGCTTGGGTCGGGCGAAGTTCAGCAGCATGCCAAGCAGAAGGAGGGTGGCCCCGGCAGCCAGAGCCCAGGGGAAGAGCTCATCGTAGCTGATGAGGGTACGGCGCTTGGCTTCTGTCTTCTCGAGCTTGTCGATGTTGTCAAAAGCCTTTTGCAGACTTGCTCCGCTACTGGCGCGGTAGAATTGGCCACCTGTAATCCGGGCAATTTCGCGAAGGGTCTTCTCATCGAAGGTATCCACATTGGCGGTGTAGGCCGAAAGTCGTTCATCATTACCGATGGCGATGGTAAAAATCTTGATACCCAGTTCCGCAGCCTGCCTGGCGGCATCCACCGGGCTGATACTGCCGCGGTTGCTCATGCCGTCCGTTACCAGAATGATGACCTTGCTCTTTGTTTCCTTGCGTTCGCTGAGTCGAAGGGCGGCTGAGGCAATGGCGGTGCCGATGGCGGTGCCGTCTTCAGCAATGTAGCCGGGGCGCCGGTGGTCTGCAAGGTAGAATGACTGGATGATGTAGTTGACGATACCGTGGTCCAGAGTGAGGGGACTGCAGAGTTTCGCCTTGCCGGCAAAGGCAACGAGTCCGATGCGGTCGTTCTGGCGTCCGCCGATGAATTCGTTGATGACGTATTTTGCTGCAGTGAGGCGGTCGATGTTGCCGCGTTGTTTGCGTCCCCACTCGTCTGTGATGGTGAAGGACATATCACGGCTGGCCATGGAGCCGGAGAGGTCACAGGCAATCATGATGTCGATACCGCTCACGGTCTGTTCGGTGTGTTGGTTCTTCCACTGCGGACGCGCCAGCGCTATGATGAGTGAGGCCATGGCCAGAACCAGACAGACCGGGCCTGCGCGCCCTGCCAGTGTGGCGGGTTTGCGGAGCCGGGTTGAGACGAAGCGGATGGTCGGATGCACCAGGCTGGCAATGGTGCCGCTGCGGCGGCGCAGCAGAAGAAACAGGAGAAGCGCCGGCAGCAGCCACAACCAACCTGGCTGCGCAAAGGTGAATTCCCGCGTGGCTTCCATCGACGGCTCTATGGCTGCAGCCGGTATCATGCCGCTACCTCCTCAGTAAGTTGCGCCTTTTGGGCGGTGTCAATCTTTGTGACGAGTTCGCGTGCCTGCTCAATCAGGGAGTGCGCCTGTGTCGCATTATGAGCCGTATCGCCTGCATATTTGAAAGCGGCCAGTTCTTCCAGCAGGTCGCGTGTGGTGCATTGGCAGCTCACGGGTACCTGGGCCAGTGAGTCCATGCGCTGGGAGAATTCCTCGTGCGTTTCGTAGAGCGCCGGGTCTTGAGCCTGCCCGGCAAGAAACGAACGGAGAATCAGGGAAAGCCGCAGCGAGCATTCGCGCATCGGCGGAAGCTGGGATTCCAGTTCATCCAGAGCAGCCAGTGCTTCCTGCAGGGGTGAAATGACGACCGCCGGCTTTCTCTGCTTGCGACGGTACATCCACCACCCCGCCAGTGTTGCCAGCGGAATGAGCACGGCACATGCCCAGGCCAGCGGTACCCAGAAATCCTGCACCAAAAACTGGTCTGCCGGTATGTCCTGCTCCAGTATCGGAATTGCCTGTAAAATCTCGTTGCCCATAACTCAGTGTGCAAATATGCGGCTGCGGCGGTTGAACAATTTGCGCAGCGCTGGTATGAATTCATGCGTCGTGAGCAAATCCAGGGAATCAATGCCCAGCTGGTTGAAGACGCGCTGCCACTCGACACGGTGAGCCTGCATGGCTTTGGTATGTGCCTGCCGCAGCTGGGAGTCACTCAAATCGCCCACCAGTAATTCACCGCTTTCCGGGTCACGGAAGCAGATGCGACCAGCGGGCGGCAGTTCGAGTTCGGCCGGGTCGTTGATGCGGACTGGGATGAGCTCGTGGCGGAAGTTCAGTTTGCCGATGGCTTGTTTATCCGTAGCGGTCAGAAAGTCGCTGATGAGGAATACCATGGCGCTCTTGCGCTGCGTGCGCAGGATTTCGGCTGCCACCTCGTCCACCGTGTCATCAGCACCTGCCATGGGGGCGCTCAGGATTTCGCGCACCACGCGCTGGCACTGTTTCATCCCCTTGGCTGGCGGCAGGTAAAAGTGCGGTTTGCAACCGAAGAGAAGCAGGCCGACTTTATCTCCATTCAGCGCTGCGCTGTACGAGAGCACGGCTGCAATACGGGCTGCGTATTCCCGCTTGGTGTCCTCCAGCCCGGCACTGGCATAATCCATGCTGCCACTTACGTCCACTGCCAGTAGCAGCACCTGCTCACGTTCTTCGTGAAAAGTGCGTACATAGGGAGTACCTGTGCGGGCGGTTACTTTCCAGTCGATGAAACGCGGTTCATCGCCCGCGCGGTACTCGCGAAAATCATCGAAATCGAGCCCCTGACCACGGAAACCGGAGCGGTATTGTCCGGCAAAGGTGGCGGTGGACATCCGGCGCGCCTGTAGTTCGATGCGGCGCACCTTTTCCATGATTTCCTGCGTTTTATCCATGGCGGGTGATTACGGCACGGGTACCTTCGAGAGGATGCTGTCGATGACGTTGTCGCTGGTCTTGTTGGCGGCTTCAGCCTCGTATGAAAGCAGGATACGGTGGCGCAGAATGTCGTGAGCCAGGTCCTTCACATCCTGAGGTGTCACGTAGCCGCGCTGTCGGGTGAAGGCAAGCGCCTTGGCTGCCAGGGCGATGTTGATAGTGGCGCGGGGGGATGCACCGGCGCGGACCAGGCCCTCGAGGCGTGAATCCACTTTTTCCGGCATGCGGGTGGCGCGCACGAGGTCCACGATGTAGCGCTGCACCGCCGGATCGATGAAAATCTGGTCCATCAGTGCGCGGGATTCATCAATATCCTGCACCGACACCACCGGGCTCGTGTGCGGAGTGGCGGAGGTGCTGCTCATCATTTCCAGCACCTTGAGTTCCTCATCGCGGCTGGGGTAATCCACCACGACCTTGAAAAGGAAACGGTCCAGCTGGGCTTCCGGCAGCTGGTAAGTACCCTCCTGTTCAATCGGGTTCTGCGTGGCGAGCACCAGGAAAGGGTTGGGCAGGGGATAACTGCACTCACCCAGCGTCACCTGGCGCTCCTGCATGGCTTCCAGCAGAGCACTCTGCACCTTGGCGGGGGCGCGGTTAATTTCGTCTGCCAGAATCAGATTCGCAAACACTGGGCCCTTCTTGGCGGTGAACTGGCGCTCCTCCGGGTTGTAAATCATCGTACCCAGCAGGTCGGCCGGCAGCAGGTCCGGCGTGAACTGAATGCGGGAGAACGCCGCCTGCATGGTGCCGGCCAGCGCCTTGACTGAAAGTGTCTTTGCCAGACCCGGCACACCCTCCAGCAGCACGTGGCCCTTGCAGAGCAAACTCAGAATCAGGCGGTTCACCAGCTTCTGCTGGCCAACTACCACCTTGGCCATTTCTTGTTTCACTGCGCTGACCCAGGCGGATTTCTGCGCAATCTGTTCATTGAATTCCTGTGTGTTCATGGTCGTGGTTTGCGCACAAGTCTACCAGCTGCGCGCGGTTTGGCAAGTTTGTTCAATGTCAGTTGACGCATATTGCCCCCGCTGTGTTCAATGAATGACAAATTGTTAAGCTGGGGTGTGCCGCTTCTTCCTTGAATTCTGCTGCCTGATTCTGTACAATCAGCCCATGCAGAGCATCATCAGCACCTCCGCTCCGGTTATGCAGCAGCTTACTCATGAATGGTACGGTAATCCTGTGGCCGCACCGGTGGAATTCAGTTTCTGCATCGAAGGTGACTGCCTCGTCTTCCGGGCTGCACAGTCGGCGCCGGTGACGATTCATCCCGAGGCTCAGCCCGGTGTGTTTACGGAGGCATTGTGGAAATACGACACGGCCGAATTCTTTGTGGCGGATGCTGAGGGCCGGAATTATATGGAATTCAATATCTGCCCGAATGGAGCCTGGTGGGCCTGCTTGTTCAGCGGTCCGCGGCAGCCGCTGGCCGGGGTAGCGGCGCCTGCAGGTGTGGAAACAACCGGCACGGTGACTCCCGGCGGCTGGGCATGCAGCGCCCGTGTGCCGCTGTCGTGTTTCGAACGCGTGGGTATTGGTATCCGCAACTGCCGCCTGGCTGCCACCTGCATCCTGAACAGCCCGGACTACCAGTTCTGCACGACTTCTGATGACCTCTCCGGAGAACCGGATTTTCACCGTCCCTGGAGCTGGGCCGCAGCCCGAATTCAGTAAACCAGGATGAAAGCCGGAGAAAAAACGAATGTGATGCGGCTCCTGGAGCAGAAAAAGGTGCCGTACCAGCATTTCACTTATGAATCCGAAGGTGCCATCACCGGGCTGGAGGTAGCTGAGAAGCTGGGGCAGAACCCGGCTCAGGTATTCAAGACGCTGGTCACTACGGGCCGGAGCGGTGCTCACTATGTTTTTGTGATTCCGGTAGGCGCGGGGCTGGAGTTGAAGAAAGCGGCGAAGGCTGTGGGAGAGAAATCGCTCGAGATGCTCAAGCAGAAGGAACTCCTGCCGCTCACCGGCTATGTTCATGGCGGCTGCTCCCCCATCGGCATGAAAAAAGCCTTCCGGACCACCATCGATTCCTCCGCGCAGCAATTCGATTCCATCATCTTCTCCGGCGGGCGCATCGGCCTGCAGGTGCAGGTGGCGCTGCCCGACCTGGCCCGGCTTGTGCGCTTCCAGTTCCAGGAGGTCACGACGAGCCTGATCCATAATTGAGGCTGATTTGCCATAATAAGTTCCGATATCAGGCAATTTTGGAACAAAAATTGCCATTTTGGAAGAAAAGGCTTGCCAAGTGAGGAAATCAGGGGTATTCTTTGCGCCGCGCGGGTTTATTAAAAATCCGGTCGTTGGTCCTCCCTTTCCGCATGGAAGCTGAGCCCGCAAGGAGGGAAACCCGGCCACAAAAATACACTAATATGTCTGACGAAATCATTCAGGAGCAGGGGCCCATCAAGCTGGCCCATTTCGAGATTCCGAACACGCTCAAGCGCATTGCTGACCCGGAGGATCCCAACCACGTGACCTTCATTGCCGAGCCTATTGAGACCGGCTTCGGTCACACGCTCGGTAACTCCCTGCGCCGCGTGCTGCTCAGCTCCCTGGAGGGTGCTGCCATCACCAGCGTGCGTATTGCCGGTGCCCAGCACGAGTTCACTTCTCTGCCCGGCGTAGTGGAGGATGTGACGGAAATCATCCTCAACCTCAAGAAGGTCAAGTTCAAGCACTACGGCAAGGAACCCCGCACCCTTTCCCTTCGAGTGACGAAGCAGGGCGTGGTCACCGCCGGTGATATCCAGGATGACCACATCTACTCCGTGGTGAATAAGGACCAGGTTATCTGCCACCTTGACCAGAGCACCATCTTCGATTGCGACTTTGAGGTGAACGTGGGGCGTGGCTTCCACACAGCCGATGATAACAACGATAAGGACCGCCCCATCGGCGTGATTCCGATTGACTCCATCTTCTCCCCGGTGACCCGCGTGAAGTACGCTGTGGACAACGCCCGTGTGGGTCAGATGACTGAGTTCGACAAGCTCGTGCTCGATATCTGGACGGACGGTCGCGTGAGCCCCGGCGATGCCATGCTGCAGGCCGCCAGCATCATGCGCCACCACCTGGACGTGTTTGTGGACGCCGACAGCCGCCGTGTCGAGTTCGACAAGGCCAACGGAGGCGAGCAGGACGCCAACACTGCCCAGCTCCGCAAGCTGCTCAACATGAGCGTGAACGAAATCGAACTCTCAGTCCGCGCCGCCAACTGCCTGAACAACGCCAACATCACCACCGTTGGTCAGCTGGCCATGAAGACCGAGAGCGAAATGCTCAAGTACCGCAACTTCGGTAAGAAATCCCTCAACGAGATTAAGGACAAGCTCGTGCAGCACGGTCTGTCCCTGGGTATGCAGTTCGATGCCAAGCTCCTTGCTTCCCCCGCTCCGGCTTCCCGCCTCCGCGAGAGCAACGATGAGACCCGCGCCACTGACCTGCAGGCTCTGATCTCCCACAATATCGACGCCTTCGGTGACGACGACGACGAATAAAGATTCCGAATATCAAACAAAAACACACTAACCACAATAAAAGACTATGAGACACGGCGTTAAGAAAGCCAAGCTTCAGCGTAATGCTTCCCACCGCAAGGCCCTGCTTGCCAACCAGGCATGCAGCCTGATCAGCCACGGCCGCATCACCACCACTCTGGCCAAGGCCAAGGCCCTGCGCCCCTATGTGGAGAAGCTCATCACCCTCGGTAAGAACGGTTCCCTGCACGCCCGCCGTCAGGCCCTCGCTACGCTGCCCCAGCCCAAGGTTGTGAGCAAGCTGTTCAGCGTGGTGGCTGAGGCTACCAAGGACCGCCAGGGTGGTTACACCCGCATCGTGAAGCTCGGCCAGCGCATGACCGACAGCGCCCCCATGGCTCTGATTGAGATCATCGACCTGCCCCAGCTCACCGCTCCGGTGGCTCCCGTCACCACCACGGCTACTGGTTCTTCCTCCGAGGAAGCCTGAGCCGCAGATTTGAGCAATTAAGCTTAATGACCCGCCGCAGTTGCAACAGCAGCTGCGGCGGGTTTCTACATGCTTATCGGTGGAGGGAGGGCATAGGAGCGAGCCCCGTGTCTGTCCGGAGGTAAAGGTTTTATGAGACCTCCGTAATCAGCCGGCAAGCGCAAATCGAAGGAGAAAAGCGCACGTGATGCTTTTTCGCCGATAAGCCTGTGGCCGGTGCATCAATCGGGCAGTGTGGCTTAATCGCCACGCACTGTGACGGTGTGTTTTTTCAGGATGCCCAGGTAGTTTTTCGTGCTGCTCGTCACGGAGCTGACGGAGCGGATGCCGCCGTTCTGCCTGGCCTGTTCCATAGTGGCGGTCCCTGTATCCCAGAGCCAGAACCAGGTGGCGCCGCGCGCGACTCCTACACGGGTGGGGAGGGGACCCTCCGCAGACCCCGGCACATTGGTGTTGTGCACGGGGCCGTGACATCCGGAAATCAGGCAGATGGAGTATACCGCTAGCAGATAGGACCTGAACATGGAGTGGCAGAATGCTGATTATTGGTTGCCTGCGCGTTCGAGGAGTGTGCGTGTGGCAGGGTCGGTGCAGACCTCTAGCGCTTTTATGGCACCCTTGGCACCGGCTGAGAGCAGTAGCTGCACGGTGTTGGCGTGCCCACCATGGGCTGCCTGCATGAGCGGAGTCCAGCCATCTTCGTCCTGGGCGTTGATGTCGGCGCCAGCTGCGATGAGGGAGCGCACAATCTCGGTGTGTCCATTGATGGCTGCCACGATGAGCGGCGTCCAGCCGGTATTGGTTCTGGGGTCGCGCTGAGCACCGGCTTGCAGGAGGGTGTCCACCGTTTCCTTGTCCTCGCTCATTACAGCGTAGGTGAGGGCGGTTTCCTTGTCCTTGCTGGGAATTTCCTTGCGAGCTCCAGCCTCCAGCAGGGTCTTGACGGCTTCAGACTTGCCGGCTTCAGCTGCGTGCGACAGCGGGGTACGCCAGCGGCGCCCCCGGCTCTCGATATTGGCGCCAGCTTCCAGAAGGGCTTTGAGCGTACCGATTTCACCTTCTTTGGCAGCGTGGGAAAGGGCTGTCAGTCCTGCCTTGTCGCGGGCTTCAATGTCAGCCTTGTTCAACAGTAAGGCCTGAAGCGTTTCCACGTGTCCATTGGCTGCGGCGTAGATGAGTGCCGTAGCGCCATCGCCATCTTTTTCCTTGATGCTCTTGGGGTTGTCTTTAAGGAAGGCTAGTACGTGGTCAGTGTCGCCGTTGGCCGCGGCTTCCAGGATATCGCGGGCGGGCTCCGAGCCTTCGTTCACGACAATCTGCCCGCCGGGAAGAAGGGCGATGATGTCGGCGTTACCCTGGGCTCTGGCGAAGTCCAGAGCGGTGTTGCCCGTTTTGTCCCTGGCCTCTGTGTTGACCCTGGCCTCCAGTAGTACGCGCACTACGTCCTCGTGACCGTTGAATACTGCAGTCATGAGTGCTGTATCGCCGGTAGGCATGGTGGCCTCCTTGTCCGCTCCTGCAGCAATCAAGGCTGCTACGATATCATCGTGCCCCTTGGCAGCAGCCAGGAGCAGGGGTGTTTCGCCTGTGCGGAGTTTGGCCTCCTTATCAGCTTCTGAGGCTATCAATAACTCTACGATGTCAAGGTCACCGTTTGCCGAGGCAAAGTGCAGAGCACTCTCGCCGGCATAAGTGCGGGTGTTGGGGTCGGCACCTGCTTCAAGCAGAACCTGCACGGTTTCGGTGTACCCTCTCGCTGCTGCCATGAGCAGCGGGGTGCCACCTTCCTTCATGCGGGCTTCTATATGGGCTCCGACGGCAAGCAGCATACGTACCATTTCTGTCTGCCCAGAGGCAGCAGCATGCAGCAGCGGGGTCCAGCCTTCGGCATCCTTGGGGTTGATGTAGCTTTTGGCATTGAGGAGGGTGCGCACCATTTCCAGGTTGCCTGTCTTTGTGGATAAAAAAAGTGCTGTTTCGCCGGTTGGCAGGGCTGCGTGTATATCTGCCCCCGCCGCTATGAGCGCTTGTACAACCCCGATGTGGCCATTGAAGGCGGCAAACATGAGAGCCGTTTCTCCCTTGGGGCTGGTTTTCTCCAGGTCTGCCTTGGCTCCCAGCAGGTGCTGGACGATGGGGAGATGTCCGTTCGTGGCCGCTGCCATGAGCGGGGTGACGCCGTTTGTGTCACGCACGTTCAGAAGTTCGGGAGAGCGTTGCAGTACTACCTGCACCTCTTTTAAATCTCCCTTGGATGCCGCCATAATCAGTTCCGGCGACACCACAGCCTGGGGTGTTGCCGCATCTGCTGCGGGAACGGCATAGACAGGAGCCGCCAGCAGGGGCAGCCCCGTTGCAATGAGAAGCCGGGTGATACTCGATGAATACTTCATGAATTTATACTATTTGTATTATCTTCATGATACGCCGATTATTGCCGGGCTTCAAGCTAAAAACGGCATTTCTTCCGGTTCTGGCGTAAAAATTGCTGTTTTTTAGCACAATATCAGCTCGATAATGCGCTCCATGTCGGTTTTTTTGTATCGCTGGTCGATGGGCAGAGGCAGTATGCTGCGTGCAATTCTGTTTTCGACGGAGCAGTAATCCGTGTGTTCAATGACTTCCGCCCAGTAGACGGGAAGGGCAATTCCGGCGTCGATGAGCTCATCCCGAAGGCCGGGAATGCCGCACACCAGTGGGTAGCACATGGGTGCATGCCGGATGCCCGCAGGCAGCGGCAGTCGATTGAGGTGCCCCAGTGCGGCATGCAGTATGTGGAAGTTTTCCATTCGCCTGGCAGCGGCTGTGGAAAAATCAATGCTGCCCAGCAAGCTTCTGGTGAGAGTGCTCATGCGCAGGGGTGGGGAGTTCAGCGCAGCTTCTGCCCGTTCACTGGCGGGCAGAGCGGCGGCGGCACCGGATTCCAGCCGCTGCAGAAGCACGATGCTTGTATCAGAGCTGAGGCATTGCTCCGCGGGCAGGTGCTTCAGGGGCTCCGGAGAGATGGCAACGCCTCCATCCGCAATGCCGGCAAATTTGCGTGGGCTGTAGAATGTGGGGACCCCGGGAATCGGCGGTGAGTAGAGCGCCGTGGTGGCATCCACGATGCACTGCCCCGGCAGGCTGGCAGCAGCTGCTGCCACTTGTTGCTCCGTTAGCCCGAAATAATTGACAAGGAGGACAACTTCGTCCTGAGCCACGGCGGGCAGGATGGGGGCGAGCGCTTCTGTGCAGGAATAGCGGCCCACTGGAATCTCCAGTCGCGCGGGCGCCTGCAGTACCGTGTCGCAGATGTAATGGGGAACCCACAGGCGCGCTGGCCGCGGTCGGTTGAGCAACAACACCTCCAGAGCTGCGCGTCCACTGTTCACAAAAGCGCATCCGGCAGATTCCTGATAAGGAAAGTTGTGGAACTCCGGTAACTCAAGCCCGAAAAATCCGCCCATCATGTCCTGCATACAGGCAGAGTTTACTGGTCCGGTCGCGCGACGTCCAGCAAAAAATGCCCGCACGGGGCATGCATTCGGTCCGCGGAGCCTCGTTTAGTGTTGACTTGTGGTGGTATTATTGGTATAAAATCTGCACCGAGTTATGTTACAGGAATATTTTTCAGCCCTCATTCAGTTGATTGCCGGTTTTGGTTTCGCCGGTCTGATTATTGTACTGAGTATAGTGTTTGGCCGCCGCTCCAGGATGCGTTCGGCCATGGATGTGCCGTACGAATGCGGTAATGTGCCTGAGGGTGAAGGCGCTCCTGCCTATTTCTCCATCAAGTTCTACCTGGTGGCTATCCTGTTCCTGGTGTTTGACCTCGAGGTGATTTTCCTGTATCCCTGGGCACTTGGGTTCAAGGATGTGGTGATGAATAACGGTGAGGCGTTTGCCGCCATGACTGCTTTCATTGCTGTGCTGATGGTGGCCTACCTTTATGCCGTGGGCAAGGGGGCAATCACCTGGCATCGCAATCCGAGTCCCCGCCGCTGATTTCAGCCTGGATATGCGAATATGATTTCTGAACACTGTCGGCAGGGAGCTATGTCCCGTCGGCAGTGTTTTTTATTTGACATTTGCCTGAGATGAAGACGAACGCAACTGAACGCCGCGAATTCCTGATGCGCACCCTGCGTGAGCGTATCCTCATACTGGATGGCGCTTGCGGAACCATGGTGCAGAAGCACCAGTTGAGTGAGGCTGATTACCGGGGGAGCCGTTTTGCGGATTCCTCTCGCGACCTCATGAATAATAACGATTTGCTGGTGCTCACGCAGCCTCAGATAATCCGTTCCATTCATGCCGCCTATGCAGCAGCTGGGGCAGATATTCTCACTACGTCCTCGTTTTCCGCCAGCAGCATCGCTCAGCATGAGTTCTTCCATGAGAGTTGCGCTGTGGAGCACGACCAGGCGTATTACGAGGAGGTCCTGGCTGACAAGGAGCTTGCTGCGCTCGTCCGGGAGATGAATCTGGCAGCCTGCTCACTCGCCCGGGAAGCCGCTGTAGAGGCCGAGACCCGTGAGAATCGTCCGGTGCTGGTGGCTGGCTCTATAGGCCCGATGGCGGTGACTGCCTCATTGTCGCCCAAGGTGACAGACCCGGGTTACCGGGCTGTGAATTTCGACCAGCTGCGCCGGGCTTACCGGGAGCAGGTGATTGCCCTGGCAGATGGCGGGGTGGATATCCTGCTGCTGGAGACCATTTTTGATACACTTAATGCAAAGGCCTGCCTGTTTGCTATTGATGAGCTGCGGGAGGAGCGCGAGCTGCCGCCGGTCATTATCAGTTTCACCATTACAGACCGCGCTGGCCGTACGCTATCGGGGCAGACCGTGGAAGCTTTCTGGAACAGTGTGCGGCATGCCAGGCCGCTTGCCATCAGCATCAACTGTGCACTGGGGGCTGATCTGATGCGGCCCTTCGCGGAGAAACTGGCGGAATTGGCAGATTGTGCTGTGTGCCTGTACCCGAATGCCGGCTTGCCCAACCCGATGAGCCCTACGGGGTACGAACATACGGCGGAGCAGATGGCGGGCATCCTGCGTCAGTATGCTGAAGACGGCCTGCTCAACATTGTAGGCGGTTGCTGCGGCACGACCCCGGAGTATATCGCCTTGATTCGCAAGGCGGTGCAGGAGTTTGCTCCACGAGCGATAACCCCGCGTCCCGCGCGGGGCGTGATGCGGCTGGCCGGACTGGAGCCTTTGAATCACCACCGCAGTCAGGGGGTGCTCTTTGTGGGGGAACGTTGCAATGTGGCAGGTTCACCCAGATTTGCCCGCCTTATTCGCGAGGAAAAGTATGAGGAAGCCGTGGAAATTGCCCGTCAGCAGGTGGAGAAGGGAGCCCGTGTGCTCGATTTCTGCTTCGACGACGGCATGATTGACGGACCAGCCGCCATGACCCGCTTCCTGAACCTGATTGCCGCAGAACCGGATATTGCCCGGGTGCCCTTCATGATTGATTCCTCCAACTGGGAGGTGATAGAAGCCGGCCTTCGCTGCACTCAGGGTAAGGGAATTGTGAATTCGATTTCGCTCAAGAATGGCGAGGCCGAGTTCCTGCGGGAAGCTGCTTTGCTGCGCCGCTATGGCGCTGCAGTGGTGGTAATGGGCTTTGACGAAAAGGGTCAGGCCTGTGGACGCGAGGACCGCATTGCCATAGCGCACCGGGCGTATGACCTGCTGGTGAATAAGGTCGGCTTTCCGGCAGAAGATATCATTTTTGACCCCAATGTGCTGACTGTCGGTACCGGAATTGCCGAACACGCCAATCACGCGCTGCATTTCTTCCAGGCTGCAGGCGAAATCCACGCAGCGCACCCGGATTGCCATATTTCGGGCGGCATATCCAATGTGTCGTTCTCATTCCGCGGCATTAACCCGGTGCGAGAGGCGATGCATTCTGCCTTCCTGCATCACGCGGCTCAGAACGGGCTTGATATCTGCATCGTGAACGCGGCACTCATGGATGATTACACCAACATACCGGCCCACCGCCGCAAGCTGGTGGAGAATGTGCTTCTCAACAGCGATGAGGATGCCACGGAATGCCTGATTTCCTACGCTCAGGAGCTGGCCGCAAGCAAAGATAAGGCCGCTGCGCCTGCAAAAAACGCTGCAGCTCCTGCAGATTGGCGCAAAGGCCCGGTTCAGGAGCGACTCGCCCATGCTCTGGTGAAGGGAATAACCGAATTTGTGGAGGCTGATACCCGCGAGGCGCTGGAGCTTTGCGGTTCCCCGCTGGCGGTGATTGAAGGCCCGCTCATGGATGGCATGAAGCAGGTTGGTGAGTTGTTCGGTTCCGGCAGGATGTTCCTTCCGCAGGTCGTGAAGAGCGCCCGTGTGATGAAGCAGAGCGTGGCGGTGCTTACTCCTCTGCTCGAGACCGCCTCATCCGGCCAGCATGCGGCGGTTACCGTGGTGCTTGCTACTGTGAAGGGGGATGTGCATGACATTGGCAAGAATATCGTGGGCGTGGTGCTGGCCTGCAATGGTTTCCGCGTGGTGGACCTGGGTGTCATGGTCCCACCTCAGGAAATCATTCGCCGGGCAATCGAAGAAAATGCCTCCCTGGTGGCACTCTCCGGGTTGATTACCCCCTCACTGAATGAAATGGCCACGGTGGCCGGGCAGTTGCAGCAGGCGGGGCTCCGCATCCCTCTGCTGGTGGGTGGCGCCACCACAAGCCCGCTGCACACTGCTATCAAACTGGCTCCTCATTATCCGGATGGCGTGGTGGTGCAGACGTCTGATGCATCTACGATTGTGCCAGTGGCTGCTGCGCTCACCGGAGCTGGCAGCGCAGCGTTCATAGCCTCGCTGAAAGCGGAACAGGCCCGGCTGCGTGAGGCTCACAGCCAGAAAACGCAGCCGCTGATTCCGCTGGAGGAAGCCCGGAATCGCCGTCTGTCTTCTGCTCCTGGTTCTCAGTCGCTTCCTCTGCGCACGGGGGTCTTTACCGCTGGTGTCCCCACCGGATGTGCCTGCCATACACCGCAGCCCGATTATCCGCTTGCCTGGCAGCAGCTGCTGGATAAGGCTGATTGGAATATCACGCTGCATACCTTCGGCATGCTTGGCGGTGACGATGCTAAGAAGCGCGAGGCTGCCCAGCTGCGGCAGGATGCTGAGGCATTACTCTGCCGGGCTATGGAGGAAGGCCGGTTGAAAGCCCGCGCCTGCTTTGGTATCTGGCCCGCCTCCCGCAAGGGCGCTGATGATCTGGAACTGCCGGACGGAACAGTTCTGTACACCCTGCGCCAGCAGAAGGAGAGCGATAAGCCGCGTCTCGCCCTGGCCGATTTCGTGGATGCGGAATCCGGACATGTGGGGGCTATGCAGGTTTCCATCAGCGGGGCGGACGAATGGGCCGCTGAGCTGAATGCCGCCAATGATCCGTACAGTGCGCTGCTTATTGCGGCTCTGGCGAATATGCTGGCAGAAGCCCTGGCCGAATGCGTGCAGGATGTGGTGCAGCAGCTCTGGCCTGTACCGGAATCCTCTGCCATGGTGCGCCCCGCCTGTGGTTATCCCAGCCAGCCTGACCATGCTGAGAAACGTACCGTCTTTGCTCTGCTGAATGCCACGGAGCACACAGGGGCTGTGCTTACCGAAACATGCATGATGCAGCCGTCTTCTTCCGTGTGCGCCCTTATTTTCAATCACTCTGCTGCCAGATACATTGCGGTGGGTCCGCTGGGGGATGACCAGCGCGCCGACTACGAGAGGCGCAGAGGCCACCGGCTGGATTAAGGCAAGCCGGATTCAATTTCCCGGAAATGAAAAAAGAGCCGCCTGTTGTGGGCGGCTCTTTTTTCGGTGTGTGCCAAGAGGGGGATTACCCGCGGAACTTGGCTTTCTGATGCTGCCAGATGGCGTAGGCAATGCAGAGCACATTCGGAAGCCAGAGTACGATGTAGGGGGTGATACCGCTGGATTTGCGGGACAATTCGCAGAATACCAAGGCCAGGAAATACACTGCCGCCACCATGATGCCCATGGCAAAACCGGTGGAGGTATCCTTACGCCGGGCGGTGATGGCCAGCGGCACGCCAATGAGGGAGAAAACAAAGCAGGCACAGGCGAAGGAGGCTCGTTGCACGCCTTCTGTCTCGAACTCCAGCTGGGTTTTCTTTTTCATGGAACCATAATAGCTCACATTCTTGCGCACTTCTGCCCACAGATGGTCAGCGCAGGGGAAGGCCGGGGCAGCAGAGGCGATGCGCTCGTATCGCGCAAGGCTGTCTGCGTTCAGCGATCTTGCTATCGCAACCTGTTCCATGGTATAGGCAATTTCCGCATTGGTGAATCGGTTAGCCTTCAGCCGCCGCTGGTTATCGAGCGGAATGTGTACCTGAAGCGGCATGACGGCAATGGCCGGTAAATCGGTCAGTGGCCCGTCACCTCGCTCGATGCGGGCATTCTTGAGGGTCAGACTCAGCAGGCGGGTCTTGAGATCGAATTCGCCGATAGTGGCGCGTTCGGCATGAATGGCATCAAACCCGGAGCTCATGTCAGACCCTTTGACGATGGGGTAGACGTGCAGCCCCTTGAGTTCATCGCCGTCGCGGTGCTCGATGTAAAGCTGCACTTTATCCAGCTTGGTCATACTCTGGCTGGAGTTGAGCAGGTTGCGGGGGTTATCCATGGCTGCCTTCATAACCAGCTCGCTCATGGCATTTTTGCCTTTGGGAGCTACTTCGATATTGATGTAGTAGCACAGCCCGGAGAGAGCAATGCCCATGCCGATGGCCGGCGCACTGAGCCTCCAGAGACTGAGCCCGGCCATGCGCATGGAGGTCAGCTCGTTATCTGCTGCCAGCCGCCCATAGACCAGCAGTACGGCGGTAAGGAATCCCCACGGCACGGAGAAAGTCAGCGAGAAGGGAATGACCTGCAGAATGAAATCAATGACGATGGTGGGGGGGGCGCCGCTTTCGACCAGCAGCGAGTGCAATTCCTTGAATAACTGACCGAGCAGCAGAAGCATAGTCAGCGACAGCACCCCGAGAAAGGTTACGGAGATAAGTTGCTTGAGGATGTAGCGATCGATGGTTTTCATTGCAACGCCACTTATTCTATCATATTTGTCCACTCTTGCAAACAGGAAAATCGTTTTGTATCCGGTTTTTTAATAGAAAAGCCGGTGTCAGCCCCATCATTTCCGCTTGCCATGTGCCTTTTGACATAGTAAGATACGCCTATGACCTTTTTTGAGATACTCAGAGCCTTGTTTGAGATTGTGGTGCTCTGGGCCTTGTTTTACCAGCTTTACCGCGCGGTGAAGGATTCCCGGGCGGCCGCTATCCTTGCCGGCCTCATTGCGACTGTCATTCTGGGCTACTTCCTGCTGGAACTGACCCACGCTGTGGTGCTCAAGCAGTTGGCTGGACTCATCATCGGGCCGGGTACGATTCTGGTGATTCTCTTTCAGCCGGAACTTCGCACGGCTCTGGCGCGTCTTGGGTCCAATAAATTGATTGCCAGTCTGCTGGGAAATCGTCAGGAAAATCAGGATTTTGTGACGCTGGTGCGTGAATCTGTGTCTTACCTGGTGTCCAAGCGGTATGGGGCTCTTATTGCCATCTGCCGCTCCAACAAGCTGCAGGAGTATGCCAAAACCGGCACGGAGCTCGATGCCCAGTACACCCGCGAGCTGATTGGTACCATTTTCATGCCGAAAACCCTGCTGCATGACGGCGCTGTCATTGTGAATAACGAGCGCATCGTGGCGGCGGCGGCTATTCTGCCTGTCTCCAACCGTGAGCTGAAAGACCGCAGCATGGGGCTGCGCCACCGCGCCGGTATCGGACTGGCCGAGGCGTCCGATGCCGTGGTCATCATCGTATCAGAGGAAACGGGAGCTGTGTCTCTGGCGGTGGGCAATGTGGTGCAGCGCGATATCAACCTCGACCTCCTTTCTGAACGTTTAACCAAACTTCTTTATTCACATGCGACGCAGGATCAGATTGCGGAAATGGGTGACCACTAATTGGCAGGCCAAGCTGATGTGCCTGGGGGCTGCCGTGGTGGTATGGCTGATGGTGAACCACCTGCTGGTGCGCGGCGCCAGTCCGGAGTGGAGTATTGATGATATACGCCTTTCAATGCCTGAATGAGGATGCGTGCATACTTTGTAGCCGGTGTGGATACAGGCGTGGGGAAAACCCACGTAATCTGCGCCTTGCTGCGTGACCTGGTGCAGCGGGGGGAGGCGGCCATGGGGTGCAAGCCGGTGGCCTGCGGTGACCGCAAGGAACCCCGCGCCATGCGTGAGGCTGCGGCATCTCCCGCGCTGAGTCTGGAGCTGGTTAATCCTGTCTTTTTGCGGACGGCGGCAGATCCCCGTGTGGGCGGTGATTTTGAGCATGTAGCGCTTTCTGTCACCAGCATGGTGGAAAAATGCCAGCCCGTGTTTCAGCAGTATGATACGGTGCTGGTGGAAGGAACGGGCGGCTGGGAGACTCCGCTTTGCCCGGGGGCCACTATGGCGGATTTTGCCCGCGCACTGGGGCTGCCCGTGCTGCTGGTGGTGAGCAATCGCCAGGGTGCAGTGAGCCAGGCTTTACTGACGCTGCGTGCCATTCGGGGGTGCGGACTCGAATGTCGCGGTATCATTTTGAATCAGCTGAACGAGGAGTGGGATTCCGCCGCTGTGACCAACCGGTCCATGCTGGAGGAGTACACGGGCGTGCCCGTGCTGGCGGAGTTGATTCAGGGCGAGGATATGCTCGATTCTGACGCCGTCCTGGTCTGATTTGCTGCTGATTCCTTTAATGAAAAATCCCCGGTTCGGAGGAACCGGGGGATTTTTCATAGAAAAGAGGAATATTCTTTAGTTGGCCTTGAGGGCGGAGGAAGCCTTGAAGCTCACAACCGTGCTGGCCGGGATGGTCATGGCCTCGCCGGTGCGGGGGTTGCGGCCGGTGCGGGCGGGGCGGGTCTTGGTCTCGAAGGTGCCAAAGCCTACCAGCTGCACCTTCTCGGTGGCGACAGCCTTGGAGATGGCGGTAAGAGTGGCATTCAGAGCCTCGGCGGCACACTTCTTGGTTGCGTTCGGGCCGAGTTCCTTCTGGATGGCGTCAATAAGCTGAGTCTTGTTCATATATGTAGGGGAATGCGGTAACGGGCAAAATATAGCACCCTAATTCCCTCAACGCAAGCAATAAATGCGTTTCTTTCAAAAAAACTTGTCAGTTTGATTTGTCCGCCAGCTTGGTGAGCAGATTTCCGTAGAAAATCACCTTTGCATCGCGCATGTCAAGCACATAGGGAGTTGCGTGCCGGAACCAGGCGCCGGTGTTGAAAATTTGCCGTTTCCCGAACTTCCAGCAGCCGCTGCGGTGCAGGTGCCCGAAGATGACTGTTTCTGCTGAGGGGAAGAATCGGCGCGCAAAATACTCGGCTTTCCAGCCGCAGGTGAGCCAGCTCCACACGATGCCTGCGGGCCGCTGCGGTGGCCAGAAGCAGTGCATGAATCCGCGGAGCAGGGGATTGCGGATGCCCTCCCGTCGCATGATGGGCGGGGTGAGCTGGCACATTTCCCGGGAAAGTTCCAGACGTCTGGTCAGATTGGTATCGGCATCTGCATATGCCGCGATGAGCTGCCTGCAGGCTCCCTTGTTCCGCAGGTATTCCCAGCTCCAGGGGGCCACTTCCTTGTACAGGGCATGGCCGTGCATGGCTACGACGCGGCCGTTCCAGAAACGGGCCATCAGGGCAGGGGGGTCCGGGTCATGATTGCCTGAGATTTCCACCAGCTGTACCCCCTGCTCACGGCAGAGCCGGCGCAGTGCTTCGCGCTGCTCTATTCCCGCCTGCTGCCACGCGCAGGTCCGGGTTTCTGCCAGATCCCCGACAACGACCAGCATGCCCACGCCCTGCAGCAGCGGGGTGAGTTGAGCGATTGCCGGGGCTTGGCTGCGCTCGTGTCCGAGGTGCAGGTCTGAGATGAATCGCACCAGCGCGCCGGGGAGCGGCTCTATGTCGATGATGCAGCTCATGGCAGAGGCCGGGCAGTTCAGAGATTCCGCTGGCGCACGGCCTCATACAGGCACACGCCGGTTGCCACGGATACATTCAGGCACGGCACACTGCCGGCCATGGGAATGCGCACCAGGAAATCGCAGTTCTCTTCGGTGAGTCGGCGCATGCCGTCTCCCTCTGCTCCCATGACCAGGGCGGTGCCTCCTTTGAAGTCCATGTCGTATAGCGAGCGGTCTCCGTGGTCCGAGGTGCCTACGAACCAGATACCTGCTTCTTTCATCTGCTTCATGGTGCGGGCCAGATTGGTCACCTGTACAAAGGGTACTTTCTCTGCCGCTCCCACGGACACACGCAGTACGGTCTCTGTGATGCCTACTGATTTGTCCTTCGGCGCAATGACAGCAGCCACGCCGGCGCCATCTGCGGTACGGAGTATGGCCCCGAGATTGTGGGGGTCCTGCACGCAGTCCAGCACCAGGTACAGCCCTTGCGGGGATTCTGTCAGAATATCCATCAGCTCGCTTTCCGGTCGCGGCTTCACCACGATGGTGGCGGCGGGCTTTTTTTCGAATCGGGCTTCGGTTCTGGCTGTGTGCTTGTTGGCGCGTGCAGTGCGGTCGTTGAATTTCATGCGTGTTCTTGTGTTAGAATGTTCAGTGCTTCTCCGGCCATCATGAATCCGAAGGTACCGGTGATGTGGGTGGCGGAGCCGAAGCCGCTGGCGCAGCCAATGCCGCCTTTCTGGTGGGCTTCCCGTTCGCAGCTGACCGTGCCGTCGCATTTCGGGAAGCGCGGTCGCTCCGGCGAGTAGATGCAGCGGATACCGGTTTCCGGGCATTTGTCCTGCAGCGGCATCCCGTATTCCTTCCTCAGGGTCTTGCGGAGCTGGGAGAGCATGTTGTCGCCGCCGCTCCGGGCCAGGTCTGCCACGGCGATGCAGCCGGCGTTGATGCGCCCGCCTGCACCGCCGCAGGTCACCAGTGGTATGCGGCGTTTGTAGCATTCGGCAATGAGGTGGGCTTTCGGACGCATGCTGTCAATGGCATCGATGACTACATCCGGCTGCGCGTCAAACAGGCGCTCCGGTCTGGAAACGGTATAGAAGGCCATGATTTCTTCCACCTTCACGCCGGGGTTGATGGCACGCAGCCGCTCGCCCATGGCTTCCACCTTGGGGCGGCCGTAGTTGCCCTCCAGTGCGTGTATCTGCCTGTTTGTGTTGGTGATGCAGAGGTCATCCATATCCAGCAGGATGATAGTGCCCACGCCGCTGCGTGCCAGCGCTTCCGCAGCCCAGGACCCTACGCCGCCTATGCCGACCACTGCCACCCGGGCGGCTGCCAGTCGCTCCGCCGGGGCTGTTCCATACAGGCGGGCTATGCCGCCGAATCGTTCCACATCCATCATATCTTGTCGTACACGCGCGTGATGCGCTCTATCCGGGTTGCTTTTCCGGTGGCGGGGTTTGCTTCGATGATGACTCCGTTGACCATGGCCGGGAAGCCGGCTATGGGAAAGCGGTTCGGCAGATTGGTGATGAGCCCCTGCAGCACGCTTCCGGCATCGCGTCCGATGACGCCGTCGCGGCTGCCGCACATGCCGGCATCGGTCAGATATGCCGTGCCTCCGGGCAGGATGCGCTCATCCCCGGTCTGCACATGGGTGTGCGTGCCTATCACGGCGCTTGCCACTCCGTCCATCCGGTACCCCATGGCGATTTTTTCGCTCGTGGTCTCACCGTGAAAATCCACCAGCACCACTTCGGCTCCGGTTTCGCGCAGTCGCAGGGCTTCTTCATACCCCTGGGTGTAGGGGTTCTCGGCGCCTGGCCGCATAAAGGTGCGCCCCTGCAGGCAAAGCACGCCCAGCCGACCGGCCGGTGTCTCGATGATGCAACTGCCGTTCCCCGGGGTTCCGGGTTGCAGATTGTAGGGGCGCAGCACGTTCGGCGCCTCCGGGAGCCAGGGTATCAGGTCAGTTTGATCCCACACGTGGTCTCCCAGGGTGATGACATCCACCCCGTTTTCCATGAATTCCCGCGCCAGCCGGGGGATGATGCCCTTGCCGCCTGCTGCATTTTCGCCGTTCACCACGACAGCATCCACCCCATACTCTGCCCGCAGCTCAGGCAGAGACTGGTAAAGTGCGCAGCGCCCGGGCTCGCCCACTACATCCCCCAGAAAGAGTATGACCATCAGCTCGCAGTGTTGGGGCCGCAGGGCACCACTGTTACCGGTATGCTGGAGGCCCTCATCAGCATCTCTGCGGTATTGCCCAGCAGAATGGAGGTGAGCAGGGAGTGGTGGCGGTTGCCGATGACGAGCTGGGTGATGTTGTGCCGGCGGCAGAACTGATGCACGCAGTCCACAATGTCATCACTCTCTTCTGCCTTGGCATAAATGGGGATACCCCACTTGCGGCTGATCTGCTCGCCCAGCTGTTTGGCGCGCGCATCTGCAATGGCAAGCACGGCCTGACAGGCATCCATGCGCTGGTAATCCACATTGGGCAGATTGCCGGGTATGTCTCCCGCTCCCATATTGCTGCCGCCGGAAAGACTGCCCGCTGCATCGATGATGCAGGGTTCCACCGCATGCAGCAGGTACATCTTGCCGCCCGTCTTGCATACCATTTCGGCTGCAAAATCGAGCACGGCCTGCCCTTCTTCTGTAAAATCGGTTGCTGCTAATATTCTGACCATGCAGCCATGATAGCATGCTTTGCCAGAATAGCCAAGAATAATCTGCTTCGCTTTTTCGCGAATTTTCTATTTCTATTTCATGAGTCGGAATGTGTGTGTCAAAATGACGCACTGCGGGGTGCGGCGTTTTGTGCAGGTGCGACAAATTGCCGCGTCTGGTTGTGCTCGGAAGTCTGGATTTGAAATAATGTGGCTTACTGGTAAATGCTTAACAATAAAGGATTGCGATGATTAAATGTGTCTTTTGTGTCAAGTTGGCACGAAATTTGCAGCAGAGAAGGTAAAGGACGTCTGCGCGAGTGCAGACCAACCCATTTCAGAATAATCAAAACAAAAAAATAGAAAGACAACAAACCATGAGCAAGATACTCGGTATTGACCTTGGTACGACGAACTCCTGCATGGCCGTCATGGATGGCGGCCAGGCCACTGTGCTGGAAAACAGCGAGGGCGCACGTACCACCCCCTCCATCGTCGCTTTCACTAAGAACGGCGAGCGTATCGTGGGCCAGGCCGCCAAGCGCCAGGCCGTGACTAACCCCCGCAACACGGTGTTCTCCGCCAAGCGTCTCATCGGCCGCAAGTATGCCGAGCTGACCGCGGATGACAAGAAAGTGCCCTACACCATCGTGGAGGCTCCGAATGGCGACGCCCACATTCAGGTGGAGGTGGCCGGCGAGACCAAGGTGTACTCCCCCCAGGAAATCAGCGCCATGATTCTCGGCAAGCTGAAGGCAGATGCTGAGGCCAAGCTGGGCGAGACTATTACTGAGGCTGTCATCACCGTGCCCGCCTACTTCAACGATGCCCAGCGCAACGCCACCAAGGCCGCCGGTGAAATCGCCGGCCTGAAGGTGCGCCGCATCATCAACGAGCCCACCGCCACCGCTCTGGCCTATGGCCTGGACAAGGGCAGCAACGAGCAGATTGCCGTGTATGACCTTGGTGGCGGTACCTTCGATATCTCCGTGCTGGAAATCGGCGACGGCGTGTTCGAGGTGAAGGCTTCCG
>JAFVQN010000036.1 GCA_017504805.1 Akkermansia sp.
CCATCGGCTATCACTTTTGGTTCCACCCCTTCGCCAGCCCACTGGTATACGATATCTCCTTCCGCCGATACTGTGTAGGCAAAATGCACCAGGTCGGTGAACAGGTTGAAATGCTCCGGCGTCAGGTGTACTGCTTTCTCGGCGTTGCCCCAGCCTTTCACCCAGCGTGGGCGGTAATAGGGCACGATGCGGTAGGGAAAGGGGTACACTCGCCCGATGACCCGTTTCTTGAGCGCGGCCGCGCGCTTGACTCTGGGTTTCACCGTGCTGCCGTCGCTCAGAACTACCTTTGTGCACACGGCATCGATGAAATTTCCCCGCTTTGTCCCGCGCCCCAGGTCATAGCTCAGCCAGTAATAGACCGGTGCGGAGCCGGCTTCAATATCAACGTCGAATGCGAATTTTCCTTTCTTGCCGGGTTTGACCTTGGCTTTTTCCTGAACCAGTCGATTGGTGTTGAGTGTGTAGCCGTTCCAATCGCCGGAGGTGGAGAGCCTTGCCATCTGGATATCTCCGGTTTTGCTGGTCTTACCGTCGCTGAATTCCAGTCGGGTGATTTTTTCACCCGGCTCACCGCTGATTTTGAGCTGCATAATCGCCTGCTGCTTCACATCCGGGTAAAACACCCCGTGCGTGTGGCGAACCTCCACTGTCACCGCCTCCACCAGTTGCACCGCATTCATCAGCATTGCGCCCCATATCCATTTCATGCTGCCCAATATAGCATATCCCCACCCGCATGCCAAGTCAGAAGCTTTTATCTCTGTTGTGCAAAATGAAAACCTGTGTGAAAGCCTGTTGTGTTGGTGGAGATTTTATGCTTGCCATGAGCGTGAGATATGGTGTATGATGTCCGCATGTTCGGAAAACATCTACTGGCCATCATGGGCGCCGGGATATTGGGCGCAGGTGCCATGGTGCAGGCTGCAACGGCCCCTGTGCCGTATGGGCCTGTGCCTACGGAGCAGCAGGTGAACTGGCTGCGCATGGAGTGGTATGCCTTTGTACATTTCGGCTTGAACACGTACACCAATCGCGAATGGGGATATGGGGACGAGACTCCCGGGTTGTTCAACCCGTCCGCCTTTGACGCCGGGGCCATCGTGCGCACCTTCAAGGAAGCCGGCATGAAGGGCATGATATATACGGCCAAGCATCACGATGGATTCTGCACCTGGCCGACAGCCTCGACCACGCATAATATTACGCAGTCTCCGTGGCGGCAAGGTCAGGGCGATGTGGTGCGTGAGTTTGCCGATGCTTGCCGCGCGTACGATTTTGCCTTCGGCACCTACCTGTCGCCCTGGGACCGCAACTGCGCGGAATATGGCCGGCCCGGTTATCTGGAAGTCTACTACAAGCAGATTGAGGAGTTGCTGACTCAGTACGGCCCGATTTTTGAAATCTGGTTTGATGGTGCCATGGGAGGCGATGGCTACTACGGCGGAGCCCGTGAGAACCGCAATATCGGCGTGGCGGATAAGTACTATGATTACGAGAAAGTGGTGAAGAATATCCGCCGCCTGCAGCCCGATTGCATCATATGGGGGGCCGCCGGTCGCGGAGATGCTACCTGGGCCGGTTCCGAAAAGGGATTTGCCAGGGAATACCCGCTGTGGAATACGGCTGGAGGCAAGTGGGTTTCACTGGAAGCTGATACCCCGATAAACCACCGCGGCTGGTTCTGGCACCCGGGGCAGGGGGCTCATGTGAAATCCCCCGGGCACCTGATGGAAGTCTACCTGGCCAGTGTGGGGCGCGGTGCGAATCTGATTCTGAACCTTGCGCCGAACCGAGATGGCCGCCTCGATGAGGCTGATGTGGCGTCGCTGAAGGCCTTTGGTACCATGCGGAAAAAGCTTCTTTCACGTGACTTCGCAGCCGGAGCATCGGCTGAATCTGACAGTGTTCGGGGGGCGCAGTTCCGAGCGTCCTGCCTGACAGATGGCGATATCGAGAGCTACTGGTGCCCCGCGGAGAAAACGCAACGGCCGCAGGCTGTCATCTCGCTGGAGAAGCCCGCCACTTTCGATGTCATCCGCCTGCGCGAGCAGATTCGCCTTGGGCAGCGGGTGGAGGCATTCCAGGTAGAGGCTATGGTGAATGGCGAGTGGCAGGTGCTGGTGGCACCAGGGCAGCCCGGTGAGAAGGAAGGTCGCTTCGACGGCGTGCGCGGGGGCAAGGGTCACACCATTGGTAACCAGGTGCTGCGGTGGCTTCCAGCGCCGGTCACCACGGATAAGCTGCGCCTGACAATCACCCGCAGCAAGGCGGTTCCCTGCATCTCTGAATTCTCTCTGCTGCTGATGCCTCAGAAGGAAGCCGCTGCTCCGGTGGCACCGCAGGAGACCGGAGAAATGGCACTGGACAGCCGCGGCTGGACCTATGGTGGCTTTGCAGCAGAGCTTGTCCCGCTTGCCTTTGATGGAAAGCCGGAGACGATGTGGCAGATTGACCGCATGCCCTCCCACTTTGTGGTGGATATGCAGAAACCCTGCACGGTGAGCGGCTTTTCCTACCTGCCTCGTCAGGATGGCAGGACCGTGGGCATGACCACTCGTTACTACCTGGAACTGAGCTCGGATAAGCAGAACTGGACCCGAGTGTCGGAAGGTGAGTTCGGCAACCTGCGGGCCAATCCGGTTGAGCAGCTGATTTCCTTCCCGCCCACCCGGGCCCGGTATTTCCGATTCTTCTCTACTCAGGCTCTGGATGGTCAGGGCAGTAGTGTAGCAGAGATGAAGATATACGGGACTTCTGCTCAGTGATTCATGGCGCGCCGGCGAGTCCGGAAACTGCATCATCAGCCCCCCTCAGCGGTGTTCGCCGAGGGGGGCTGAATGAATCGGAATCAGGGAGGGGGCGTGTCAGCGGGTTCCTGTGTGTTTTTTCCAGTTTTTCAGCACATCCTTGACCTGAGCCGCACCCACGACATTGCTGATGAGGGTCCCATTCTTGTCCACCACGCTGATGGCCGGGAACCCAGGCATGCCGCAACCCGGAAGTCCGCTGAACTTCGTAGCTTGCAGTTCATTGAACATGATGCCGGGGCATTTCATCTTGCTGGCTTTGAGATAGGCTTTGGCCTCGCTTTCTGTCTTATCACCACCGATGACGATGAGCTCTACCTTCTTGTTGCGCATCTTGCGGTAGGAGCTTGCCGCCACGGGCATGCATTCCTTGCAGTAGCGGCACCAGCTGGCAGAGTACAGGTAGATGTAGTATTCGGCCTTCAGGTTGGGTTTGGTCCCAATCTGCTTGAACTTGGCAAGAGCCGCCGGAACTGCAGCTTGAGCACCGGCTTCCTTCTCTGCCTCAGCGGCTTCTGTATCTGCGCCTTCTCCGTTGTCTCTGGATGCCTTCTTGCCTTTGGCCTTTTTGGAGCCCTTTTTCTTGTTCTTCTTCTTTTTACTCTTCCTGGTTTCCGCATCATCCTCGTCTGCGGCTTCAGCCTCTTCTGCTTCAGTAGTTGGTTCGCTGAACTCATCCTGGGCGGAAACGGGGGCTGCTACCAGGGCGGCAAACAGAAACAGAGGAAATATGAATTTACGAACAATCATGCCCGCAGCGTAGCAGAGAAGCCCATGTGTGTCAATGCTCAATTTCAGCCTTTCTTATTGCTCCGCACACGTGTCCCAAAGATTATGGAAAAATAGCCCTGAACGACATAAAGGCATGGTGTTCTGTGTGAAAATTCGTAGTGGGGTATCACCCGCCTCACCATCGGCAGTAAGCACTCATTTGAGATTCCGTCGGCGTCCTGTCTCGGCGTAGTTCCGCAGGAACGAAGACGGAAAGCCGCTAACTTTCAATTCGTCAATCGTAAATTGTCAATCGTAAATCCACGTGTCCCAAATCTTTGGGACACGTGTGATTGCCCGGCTATGATTGATGGTTGCATCGTGCGCATCAGCGGGGCATTTCGGAAAAACCTTGCGATATGGTGGTTTATTTCCTTGTACGGACCGTCGGGTATGCTACAATGCAGGCATCACCCAAACTGGAATGGCCATGACTTTTTGCATGAGATTGCTGCCACCCGCACTGGTTGCTGCCTGGGGTCTGCTGAGCGGCTGCGATTTGCAGGCATCGGAGCCGGTGGAGAAGTCCGTTTCGGCTGTGCAGACTCCCCACCCGTTTTTCCGTACGGATCAGTATCCCGCCTGGTCGCGGATGAGCATGGAGCAGGCGGTGGTTGATACGCGGGCGGCCATAGCAGAGGCTCGTACCCGTCTGGAGGCTCTGGCAGCCGTGACCCCTGATACGGCCACATTCGAGAATACGTTTCTCGCCTGGTTCCGGTCGGGTGAAAATCTCAGCCAGCTTACCAATTATCTCTATCATCTGCATACAGCCACGGGTGACCCAGCTATCCAGCATGCTATGTATGATATTCAGAATGAAATCATGACATTCAAGGCCGAAGGGCTGCATGCCTCCCGCATTGCAGAGGTGCTTCTCCAGGCATCCCGTGCGCCCTGGGTGGCGCAGCTGAGCCCGGCCCGCCAGCGCTTTGTGCGTCAGGTGCTGGAGCAGATGCGTGATAAGGGGCTCTATCTCAAACCGGAACAACAGGTCCGCAAAGCCGCCATTGAAACCGAATTGTCGCGTCTCGGCTATCGCTTCAGCGTCATGGTTAAGAATTCCCCCCGTGCGTGGCAGTTGCTCATCACGGACCCCGCCGAGCTGGAGGGTATGCCTGCGCGCTGGATGCAGCTTGCGGAGCGCGAGGGCTCGAAACTGAGCCCGGATGGCAAAGCTGCCTGGCTCGTGAATCTGACCACCGTGCCGGCCGCACCGGTGCTGCGTTATTGCAAAGTGGCCGAAACCCGCCGGAAGTGCTGGCTGGGCACCACCTCAACCGGCACGGCCCGGGCATTGGACACCGAGCCGGTCATTGTCCGCATTCTGGAGCTGCGGCATGAGCTGGCCACGCTGATGGGTTATGCTAATTATGCCGATATGCAGACGGCTCGCCGCATGATGGGCAGCGGGGCAAAGGCGCTGGCTTTTGTGGATGAGATGCTGCAGAAGAGCAAGCCCGTGTGGGATGCTTACGTGGCGGCGGAGATGAAGCGCTTTTCGCAGGCATGCGGTCAGGAGCTTACCGCTGTGAATCCCTGGGATGTGGAATACCTGAACCACCACCTGCCGCCGAAACGGAATTCATTCAATGTGAACACTGTTACTCCTTATCTTCGGACGGATAAGGTTATCCGCGGCTTGCTTGATATCTGGTCCGGGTTGCTTGGACTCCGGTTCGAGGAACTGCCTGTGGCTTATCTCCGCCCAGGTGAATCGGCCCCCGCCGGAACCGTGGAAACCTGGGCTCCCGGAGTGCGCTGCATCGCGGTGAAGGACGCAGCCACTGGAAATCACCTGGGGTCTTTCTACCTGGATATCTACGCGCGCCCCGGCAAACGCCCGCAGGCATGGTGTCTGCCGCTGCGCGACGGCGAGCCCGCCGCCGACGGCAGCCTGGGTGAGCCGCATCTGGCAGCCCTGATGGCCAATCTGACACCGCCGCGGCAGGGGCAGCCGCATCTCTTTCACCACGGCGAGCTCTACATGCTGTTCCATGAGTTCGGCCACATGATGCACATGATGCTCGGACACGGTGAGCTGCGGGCTCACTGCACGGCTGAGGTGGAGCGCGATTTCATCGAGACCCCCAGCCAGATTCAGGAATGCTGGATCTGGGAACCCGAGGCCCTGGCCACATTCACCAGCCACTACCAGACCGGTGAGCCCCTGCCTGCTGAGCTGGCGCAGCAGCTGGCCGCTTCCCGTGGCTCCAATCCCATTGAAATGCACATGCGCATGCTTTGCACCAGTAAGCTGGATCTGGAGCTCCACATGCACTACCATGACAAGTACAAGGGGCGCCCGCTGGATGAAGTTTGCCAGGAAATCCTTGCACCCTGGCTCTTCCCCTACACCCAGCATCCTCCCAGCGAAATCCGCACACTCACTTACACTATGTCCGAGGGCTATGCCGCCGCCCTCTATACCTACAAGTGGTCCGAAATGCTGGCTGCGGATGCCATGCAGCGCTTCAAACGGGAGGGAGTGCTGAATCCTGCCACCGGCGCAGATTACCGGCGCTGTATCCTGGAGCGCGGAAGCAGCGTCCCCGCCATGCAGCAAATCCGCGATTTCCTGGGCAGGGAGCCGCAGCCGGACGCACTGATTGAACGATACTCCAGGTAATTGCCCCTGCCGCCGGCCTCTTTCTCCCTCGGGAGCGGGAAAAAATCTGCCGCAACACTCGAATTTTCTTGCAAAAAACAGAGAAACGGTTACTCTCAGAGTAGGCCGTGAATGACTTGTTAGATGTCACACGCGGCCGTCTCTAAGATTAGAATCATGAATAAGTATCTTGACTGGCAATTCCGGCCCACTACGTGGACAACGCTGGTGGTGGCAATCGTGTGTCTGCTGGCTGCTTTTGTGCTGCCTGATTCCTATGGCGACAAGAACAGCCCGCTGGAGAACGTGCAGATGCTGGTGCTCGCTGTGGGGCTGTACGTGACCTGCACGGCAAAAGACCGCCGGAAGCTGTACGTGTTTGCGTCTCTCTGCCTGTTCCTCATCCTGGCCCGCGAGGTGAACTACGGGCGCACCCTGTTCATCTTTGCCGACCCGGAGAAGGCGAACAGTTACCCGAAGTGGAAAGATCTGGAATACGGCTGGGTGGCTCATCTCTGCGTCGGCCTCTATATGCTCTGGCTGGTTGTGTACTTCATCTGGCGCAAGGTCTGGAAGGAAGCCTGGGAGACCCTGCGCACCATCCGCATACCGGCCAGTGATGTGCTGCTGGCTGTGGGCGGTATGGTGGTGGGCGTGGCTTTTGAGTCGATGCACAACTGCCTGAGCGAGGAGCTGGGCGAGATTGTGCTTTATGTGGGCGGTGTGGGGATTCTCTACCTGTACACGCGCAACAGGCTCACCAGGGTCTGAAGAAGAAAATCGCCATGTCTCCGCTCAGCTTCAAAGCGCTGACGCTGCTGATGGGGACAGCTTCCATTGCATTTCCGGCTGAGTGGCTGACCAGTCTGCCACAGGCGCAGAAACAGGCTGCAAAAGAGCAGAAACTCATTCTTGCAGACTTCACTGGTTCGGATTGGTGCGGCGCCTGCATGCGTCTGCGGCGCCAGGTGCTGGATACGCCTGCGTTCGAGTCCCTTGCTGCGGACCTGCTGGTGCTGCTGGAGGTGGACCTGCCGCAGAACAGCGTGTTTGATGCAACTCTGCGGGCGGAGAATGAAGCCTTGTGCAAGCGTTTCGGCGTGCGGGGATTCCCCACGGTGCTGCTGCTGACGCCGGATGCCCGGGTTGTGGGTGGTTTCCCGCCTGTGGTGAAGGATGCGGAATCTGCCCGCAAAGCCGTGTTGCTGGCACAGGAATCAGCCTCAATGCTGGCGAAGGCCGCTGAGTCAGAGGGTGAGCTGCGGGCCCACCTGCTGGCGCAGGTATACCGTAGCCTGCCGCAGAGCAAATCATTTGATGCCGCCCGGGTCTCCCTGCTGAAACAGGTGCAGGCTGCCTGTCCGCGCGATGTGACCGGGCTGTTGTCCGCCAGGGCTGTTCAGGAACAGGCTGCGCAGTTTGCCCGCGAACGTGCCATTTTTGCTCCGAATGACCCGCTCCTCGCCCCGTTGCTGGACCGCCAGCTGGCTGAGGCTCATCCGCAGAACCGGCCCGGCATTCTCAGAGCCCGGGTACAGTATGGCATGGCTGTGGCGCAGACGGTGGAAGACCTGGAACAGGTGCGCCGTCAGCTCAAGGAGCTTATCCCCCAGCTGCCACCGGATGAAGCTGCCTCTGAGCAGCACCTGCTGGACCATTTCTTCCAGGACCTCCCGGCCCTGCTCAATACCTTGAAGCACAGCCGCCAGGGCTATTGATGGAGGATCCTTCGGAAAGACTCTCATTTTTCTGCGAAAAGAAGGCCGCATCCCGTTTCCGGGATGCGGCCTTGATTCTGATGCTCTCTAACCTAATATATCAGAAAGTGTAGCTGGCGCCTACGTTCACGCGGTGCTCGCGGGAGTCATCCATCGTGTTGAAGCCGTAGTTGGCACTGGCGCTCCAGCGCTCGCCTATGCGGTAGGTGGCACCTGCCTCGATGCCCATGCCCTGGCGGCCGGGGTTAGCATCACCCTTGCCGCGCAGGCCGTCCTGCTCGATGACCGGGTTGCTGCGCACCATGTCGTTCATGTAG
>JAFVQN010000037.1 GCA_017504805.1 Akkermansia sp.
ACGCTCATGCGAATCTGCCACCCCGCCAGCTGGCGGGGTTCCGGTCTTATTACTACACCATACCCAGGGCTCACGCCCTGGGCTATGGAAAGTGTCGCCCTATCGGGCTCAGAATTCCTCGGGCTTTCAGCCCGACAAATTACAATTCGGGGAGGGGGGCGATGTCACTTCCTTCTGCGGCGGGCGGCCAGCGCGGCCAGAGCCAGCAGGCTCAGGGTGCTCGTGGCTGGTTCCGGCACGTTCAGACCGGCTATGGTGATGACCAGACTGCCAACCTGGGCCCCGGTGCCTGCACCGTAACTCACGGTGAAGGTGTCGGCGGTGGTCGCGCCGGAGGATTCTCCTGCGCGCAGCGTTTCTGCTGCAACTACCGGTTCTGGCTGATTAAGCAGATTACCCAGAATTCCGCCGAATTCGATGCCATAGGCCTCTTTCAGCCCGGCCAGTGAACCAGTGGCGTATGCCAGGTTGGTGTTGAAGCCGGTGAACACAAATTCCAGATCCACCAGCCCAGCGGTGCTGCCCTCGGGCATGCTGAGGTCTGCCAGCAGGGTAAGGGTGGTTCCCTTGGTGATGCCGGAAATGCCGGTGGTGTAGCTCAGCAACGTGTTGCCGGACTCAGCCTTGCTCTCAGGAGCGGCAGTGCGCAGGGTGAAGGCGCCCTGGTTGAGTACCACCTGGCTGAGCTCCACATTCTGCATCACCACCGGGTTGGTGGCGTCATTGCTCGCGGTGAGGGTGGCATGCTGCAGCACCATATCCCGGATGGTGAAGCTTGTGCCATCCTGCAGCCCGGCCAGGGCGCTATCGGACAAGGCGGTCAGGGTGGCCTCTGTCCCGCCGGCTTTCAGGGAGACGCCACCAGCCATGGTGATGCCCTTGTCGGCGGCCACGCTCACGGACTTGTCTTTTGCGGCGGAAATGCGCTGCACCGACATATCGTCAGTCAGCATCACATCGCCGCCGGTGGCTTTCAGGCTGGTGATGGTGTTGGCCGCATTCTTCACGGTGAGCGTACCGGTGCCGGCATTCTCCAGAGAACTGCGTGTGAGTTTGTTGCCTAGTTCGGCAGCCTCAGAGGAGACGGCTTTCAGGTGACCGGCGGTCAGCTCGAAGTTCTCATTTTTCATGCCGTATTGCTGAGAGCTTGTCTCCCCTACATTGGATGCAATCAGGGTGGTGGTTTCTGCTCCACTGTTTGAAATGGAGGCCGAACTCTGAGTCAGCGTCAATTCGGAGCCGCTTTCCAGCTCCACCTTGTTGCCGGCGTAGAAATAAAGCCCGTAGACATCAATTTCCAGTGAGCTGTTTTCTTCCAGTCGAATGGTACCCTTGTTGCTGCCATTGTAGTAGCTCACATGCACATCATCCTCTTTTGAAACGAGGCGTGCTTTAGCATCTTTCAGCACCACCAGTGAGCCTCGAATCCAACTTGACACATTTGTGGTCCGGTTAAGAACGGCGCCATCGGCCAGGAGCAATCGCCCACCGGCCTCTATATCCATTGGGACTTTATTATCAGTGCCGTTCAGCTTCACTTCATTGGCAATCTGCACCGTGCCTCCGGAAATAGTCATCGTACCCAGCTCCGTTTTGCCGTTGAGGTAGACAGCCCCCTTGCTCACCTTCACGGAGCCGATTTTAGTAGTGCCATTGAAATTTGCTACCAGGAAATCATTGCCGCTTGTCTGTTCAAATCCCGCCAGTGTCACGTCTCCCTTGAAGTTGACCTTGCCGGCGCCCTGGCTGACATAGGTGCCGGAGCCGCTGACCGAGCCGTTCAGCGTGAAATCGGAACCATCGTTGGCACGCACTTCGCTCTTGCCTTCCAGCACCAGGTTGCCAGCCCATGCCGCTGTTTCTTTTTCATTGAACTGGAGGTTGGCATTATCGGCCAGGCGCAGGGCCTTTCCGGCCTGTGCTCCGTTGAGCGTCATATTGCCGCCGCGTATGTATGTTTCACCCCCGAACGAAGTACCCAGTGACAAGGTATTGCCGTATTCGGTGCTCAAAAGAAGCTCCAGTGTGCCAAAGCCTTTAATCTTGTCGGAAGCAAGTGCCATCGGGTCGGTGGTGTTCTCGATGCGCAGTTTCGCCCCCTCTACCAGCCACACCGAGGAGGAGCCCAGAGCGCTCAGCGAATTGATGTGCAGCGCGCCTTCCTCCACCGCAGTGGTGCCGGCATAGGTATTGGCCCCGGTCAGCACCAGCGTGCCTTCACCCAGCTTCGTGATGGAGCCGTACCCCGGGGTGTTGCCGTCCGCTTGAATCAGCCCTCTCACCGTCAGGGTGGCATCCTTGCTCACATTGTAATTCAGGTTGAGATTACCTTCATTGGTACGGAGCTGTGTCGTGGCTGAGATGGTGTTTTCTCCGCTTGTGACAGATATCGTGGAATCAGTCACATTAAAATACATGGCGTTATCTTTTTCACCCGCACCTTTGAGGTGGGCGCCACCTGCCAGCTCCAGTTTCCAGGAACCCATGGTCTGACTGGTTGCCCCGAAATCAACCACGCCGCCGTTCACACTCAGGGTCTTGCCATTTTCGTTCAACTTACCTGTGCTGTCGAATGCCAGTGTGGCACCGTTGCTCACTCTGACGTTTTCTTTCAGTGAGCTTCCGCTGCCCATTTTCAGCGTGCCTTTGCCGGAGATATCCAGCCCGCCGGCAAAGCCGCTGACAGTCAGGCTGGAGTCCTGGGCAAATGTCAGGGCAAGGGTGCCGCCACCGGTGATATTGGCCGCTTTTGCGACCGTACCAGATTGTGCGGTGATTTCCAGCCGGGCCCCGGTGGCTATGGAAATCGCCCCGGTACCCAGATTCGCCATGTCTGCTGTCCGCAAGGTGCCACCGGAAATGGTAGTGCCACCATCGTAGAAATTGTAAGCAGTCAGCACCAGGGTGCCGTCTCCCTTTTTCGTAATCTGCCCTTGCTCTGTTGATTTGCCATCTGCCTGAATACGGCCGCTCACCGTCAGGGTGGCATCCTTGGCTACATCGAAATTCAGGTTGTTTTTAGTATCCTCCAGCCCT
>JAFVQN010000038.1 GCA_017504805.1 Akkermansia sp.
ACCTGCCCATCAGCTGGATGCCGCGTGCCGTGATTGCCTGCGCCAACACCGTGGCAGAGAATATGGGCATCCGCACCACCAGCAAGCTCACCGAGGAAGCCCGCCGCGGCGTGCTGGAGTTCCTGCTCTCCAACCACCCGCTGGACTGCCCCATCTGCGACCAGGCCGGTGAATGCAAACTGCAGGAATACACCACCGACTACGGCAGCGGCACCCACCGTTTCACCGAGGAAAAGACCAAGAAAGGCAAGAACCTCTCCATCGGCCCGCGTGTGAACCTGGACCAGGAACGCTGCGTGCTCTGCCGCCGCTGCGTGCGCTTCATGAAGGAAATCGCAGGCCAGGACGTGCTCGGCGTCGTAGGCCGCGGCACGCACAACGCCATCGCCTGCTATCCCGGCACCCAGCTGGACAGCAACTACTCCATGAACGTGGTGGATATCTGCCCCGTGGGCGCCATGACCAGCAAGGATTTCCGCTTCAAGATGCGCGTATGGTTCCTGAAGAGCACCCCCACCATCGACGTGAACTGCGGCACCGGCACCAACATCAACATCTGGACCCGCGAGCAGCAGGTCTACCGCATCACCCCCCGTCAGAACGACGAGGTGAACAGCTGCTGGATGCCCGATGACCACCGCCTCAACTACAAGTTCATCAACGCCGACACCCGCATCACCACCCCGCTGGTGAAGACCGATGCAGGCGCCGGCCAGCGCCCCTCCACCTGGGACGCCACGCTCAACATGGTCGTAGAGCAGCTGCACCGCATGGCCCCCTCTGAAACCGCCATGATCTGCTCTGCCCGCATGACCAACGAAGAACTCTACATGGTGCGTGCGCTTTCCAAGCAGCTCGGCATCACCAAGATGGACATCGTCCCCCGCAAGGGCGAGAACGACGGCATGCTCGTAAGCGATGACCGCAACCCGAACACCAACGGTGCCAAGATGATTCTGGGCAAGACCGGCGCCGGACTCGCCAACATCCGCCGCGGCGTGCGCAACAGCAGCATCCGCTTCATGATTGTGCTGGGTGAGGACCTCACCGAGGAAGCCGGCTTCACCACCGAAGACCTGGCCGGGCTGGAATACCTCCTGGTCGTGCATCACAGCGATAACGCCACCACCCGCGCCGCAGACGTGGTGCTCCCCGGCGTCACCTTCGCTGAGAAGTACGGCACCATGATTAACGTAGCAGGCCGCATCCAGCGTCTGAACAAAGCCATTGAGCCCATCGGCGACTCCATGTCCGACTGGGAAATCTGCCGCAACCTCTCCGAGCGTCTGGGCTGCGATTGCGTCCGCGTGATTGCCTGCCCCACCCCGATGATGGTGCTGGAGGAGATGGCTCAGGAATTCGAACCGCTCGCCGGCATCACCTGGGGCAACATCGGCAACGAGGGCAAGGTCATCATGGACACCGGCGTAACCATCCCCCTCATCGAGCGCGAAAAAGCCAGAAAATAACCCGCTAAACCACGACACCTAAGATATGGACGCAATTATCAATTGGTATAACGACCTAATGAGCCACGAAATCTGGTTCTACCTGATTCACACGCTGCTCAAGCTGGTCCTCATGTTTGCCGTTATTCTGGCTTTTGTGGTGCTTTCCGTGTGGATTGAGCGCCGCGTGGCAGGCTGGATCCAGGACCGCCCCGGCCCCAACCGTGCGGGCATTCCGCTCTTCCTGCTGCAGCGTTTCGGCAGCAAGGAAAAGCAGCCGCTCAAAAACTGGCTGCACTTCTTCGGCATCCCGGAAACCAGCTGGATTGCCCGGCTCTGCACCTGGCTGCGACTGGACCGCGAGTTCCCCTGCTGGGGTCTCATCCAGCCCTGTCTGGACGGCGGCAAACTCTTCCTGAAGCAGGAGACCACCCCCTCCTACGTGCGCAAGTTCTACTTCATCCTGGCCCCCATGCTGGTGCTGGGGCCGCCCATGGTGGCTGCTGCCGTCATTCCGTTTGCCTCTGAGGTGAACACCTGCTACGGCCACATCTCCATGTGCGTGGCCAACCTGGATATCGGCCCGCTGTGGATTTTCGCCATCTCCGGTCTCTCCGTATACGGTCTGACCCTGGCCGGCTGGTCCTCGAACTCCAAGTTCCCGTTCCTGGGTGGTCTGCGCGCCACAGCCCAGCTCATCTCCTACGAGGTGGCCATGGGGCTTTCGGTCATTCCGCTGCTCATGATGTTCGGCACGCTGAACCTGCAGCAGATTGTGCAGTTCCAGGCCGACAACGGCTGGACCCTGCTTCCTCTGTGGGGCGAGGGGCTGAGCTGGCAGCGCTGGGCCATGATGCTCCCGCTGGGCATCAGCTTCATCGTGTTCGTGACTTGCGTCTTTGCAGAAGCCAACCGCACCCCCTTCGATATGGCAGAGTGTGAGACCGACCTCGTGGCCGGTTACCACGCCGAATACTCCTCCATGAAGTTCGCCTCCTTCTTCATGGGTGAGTACGCCGCCATGGTCATCGGCTCTGCGGTGGTGGTCACCCTGTTCCTGGGTGGCTGGTCCATCGGCTTCGGGGCAGATGCCGCCCTGGCCGCATACAGCGAGTGGCTGGCTGTGCTCTGCCAGCTGTGCATGTTCATCGTGAAGCTGCTGGCCTTCATCGTCTTCTTCGTGTGGGTGCGCTGGACGCTGCCGCGCTTCCGCTGGGACCAGGTGATGAAGCTCGGCTGGCTGTATTTCCTGGAAATCGCCGTGGCCAATATCTTCCTGACCGCCGCTGTTCTCTATTTCGTCAAATAACCCCCTTTTCCTGTACCGAATATGTCTTATATCAAGATTAAACGCCCCAAGTTCAGTCTGCTGGACAAGGTGTACGTGGTCGAGCTCGTCAAGGGGCTTGTCATCACCATGCGCCACCTGGTTCTCTCCCTGCTCGGCAAGAGCCGCGGCAAGAAGGATTTCAGCACGAAAGGTGTAGGTGTCTGCATGCAGTTCCCGGACGAGCGCTGGGACTCCCGCCTGCCGGAATACTACCGCGGCGCGCCCACCCTGGTGCGCGGTGAAGACGGCCGCGAGCGCTGCGTCTCCTGCCAGCTCTGCGAATTCATCTGCCCGGCACGCGCCATCACCATCACCCCTGGTGAGGTAGACCCGACCAGCAGCTGCCAGAAGCAGGAAAAAGCCCCGGCCAAATTTGAAATCGACATGCTGCGCTGCATCTACTGCGGCATGTGCCAGGAGGCATGCCCGGAGCAGGCCATCTTCCTCTCCAAGGAATACCTCATCACCCTCACCGACCGCAAGCAGGCCATCCGCGACAAGGAGACCCTCTACCGCCTGGGCGGCACACGCAAGGGTCTTGTCAACAAGTGGAACCAGTACAAATAAAATACCGCCATGTTTGAAACATCCCTCTGTCAGATTCTGTTCTACCTGCTGGCCGTCGTTGCGATTCTGTGCGCAGCCGGTGTGGTAGGCTTCCGCAGCCCGATTAACTCAGCCATGAGCATGGCGCTCTGCTTTGCCATGGTGGCCATCATCTTCTTCGGCATGGGTGCCCAGTTCCTGGGCATTGTGCAGTGCATCGTGTATGCAGGTGCCATTCTGGTGCTGTTCCTCTTCGTGGTGATGATGCTCGATATCCACGGCGAAGAGCACAGCCGCGGCAGCTACATTCACGCCGCGGTAGGCATGCTGATTGCCGGTTTTGTGGCCGGCCTGCTCATCAAGGCCGCACTCGACCTGCCTGGCGCCAAAGACAACACCTGCCCGGCCATCACCCTGTGCGAAAGCGCCGGTGAGCTCCTCATCGGCGAGGCCCGCCAGGTGAAGGAAGCCCCCGCAGCCGCCCCGCAGTATGGTGGCTGCCTGCCTGAGCTGAGCGCCGCCGCAGCCGCCCGTCTGGAGAACCCGGCCATCTCTGAAGCAGATGCTGCCAAGGCCACCTCCATCCCGGACGTCAAGCTGCTGGGCCAGTGCCTCTACACCCGCTACAACATTCCGTTCGTCATCCTCAGCTTCGCCCTGCTTGCCGGCACGGTGGGAGCTGTGGCACTCGCCCGCAAGATTCGCAAAGACTAACCCATTTCCCGATCCATGATTCCGTTAGCACATTACCTGATTCTGTCGGGCATCCTGTTCTCCATCGGCCTGGCCGGGGTTCTTGTCCGCAAGAACATCCTGGTGGTCTTCATGTGCCTGGAGATGATGCTCACCGCAGCCAATGTGGCGCTGGTGGCATTCTCCCGCGCGCAGGGCACAGCCGGCGTACCTGTGTATGATGCCCAGGTGCTCTCACTGTTCATCACCGGCATTGCCGCGGCAGAAGTCGCCATCGGCCTTGCCCTCATCGTAGCCATGTTCCGTGCGCGGCGCACGGTGGAAAGCACGGCCCTCAACACCCTTAAAGACTAAATCACCAGCATGAATATGATGCATAATCTCCCCTGGTTGTTCCTGCTGCTGCCCCTGGTGGTGGCTGCCATTGACTGGCTCTGCTTCAGCAGACACCCGCGTCTGGCTGCCACGCTTTCCCTGCTTTCTGCGGCAGGCACCTTCGGCCTCTGCGTAGCCTACCTGACAGGCGCCCTGCAAACCGACATGCCGGACATCTACACCTGGATGCCCTGCTCCGTGGAGCAGCTCAACCTGCACCTCGGCCTGGTGATGGACCCGCTCGCCATGCGCATGATGCTGGTTGTCACCGGCATTGGTCTGCTGGTGCATTTCTTCTCCCTGGGCTACATGAAGGGCGACACCTCCAACCACAGCCGCTACTTTGCCGGGCTGAGCATCTTCATGTTCAGCATGAGCACCATCGTGCTGGCTGACAACCTGGCCATGACCTTCATCGGCTGGGAAATGGTGGGCTTCTCGTCCTACCTGCTCATCGGCCACTGGTTCGACAAGGCCAGCGCAGCCGATGCCGCCAAGAAAGCCTTTATCAGCAACCGCGTGGGCGACTTCGGTTTCCTGCTGGGCATTCTGCTCACCCTGGGTCTGTTCGGCACCATGAACTTTGCCGACATGGACGGCAAGGCAGCCGGCATTGCCCCGGCGGTGCTCACCGTCACCATCGTGTGCCTCTTCTGCGGCGCCATCGGTAAATCCGCCCAGTTCCCGCTGCATGTGTGGCTGCCGGATGCCATGGAAGGCCCCACCCCGGTATCCGCCCTCATCCACGCTGCCACCATGGTGGCCGCCGGCGTCTACATGCTGGTGCGTCTGCAGGTGAGCATGGGCACTGAAGCCTTCACAGAAACCGCCTGCACCATCATCGCCTCCGTGGGTGCCATCACAGCCGTCATCGCGGCTATCATGGCTGTGCAGCAGGACGACATCAAGCGCGTACTGGCCTACTCCACGCTCTCCCAGCTGGGCTACATGGTCATGGCCGTGGGTCTGCTGGCAGGCGAAGCCGCCATGTTCCACCTCTACACCCATGCCTGGTTCAAGGCCCTGCTCTTCCTGGGTGCCGGCGCCATCATCGTATGCTGCCACCACGAGCAGGACATCTGGAAGATGGGTGGTCTCTGCAAGCGCATGCCCCTCACCGTGCTCTGCTTCATGATGGGTACCTGCGCGCTCATCGCCATTCCCGGCTTCTCCGGTTTCTTCTCGAAGGAAGCCATCCTGGATGCCGCCTTGGCCAAGAACCCGGTCTTCTTCTGGGTAGGAGCCGGCGTGGCAGCCCTCACCACGTTCTACATGCTGCGTCTCTGCATCGTGGCCTTCATGGGCAGCGCCCGTGCCCACGGCGCGGAGCATGCCAAAGAAGCCTCCTTCACCATGGCACTGCCGCTGCTGGTGCTGGCCGTCATGGCCATCATCTCCGGCTATGGATTCATTGCGAATGACCTGGTACCCTTCAACGGATTCCACGCGCACGGGTTTGCCCTGGGGCTGCCCTTCTACGTGAGCATGGGTTCCCTGGCAGTGGGTATTCTGCTGGCGCTGGCCATCTATGGCTTCGGCGGCCGCAGCAAGGACCCGCTGGCAGGCAACTGCATCTCCAAGGCCCTGCGCAACCGCCTCTACATCGACGCGCTGTACGACAAGGTACTCATCGGCGGCCTGCAGCAGGTGTTTGCCCACGTGGTGGAGTTCCTGGACCGCTTCATCATCCGCGGCATCATCTGCCAGGGTCTGGTGTGGATTTGCTACCACATCGGCAAGTTCCTCAGCTGGATTCAGTGTGGCTCCCTGCGTGCCTACACGCTCATCTCCGGCATTGGTCTGATTATCCTCATCCTTCTGTGCCAATTCTAACACGCTTTTCACAACCATGCTTATCTGGCTTATCCTCATACCTGTGATTGCAGCAGCCTGCATTGGTCTGCTCAAGACTCCGGGACGCGCCACCGCTCTGGTCAGCGCCGTGCTCACCCTCATTCTGGGGGCCTACGCCATCCTGGCGCCCCAGTGCTGCAGCGAGTGTCTGACCACCTTCTGTGGTTCCCCGGTACAGTTCACCCTGGACCTGCCGCTCAGCCGCATCATGGTGCTGCTGACCATCCTGGTCACCTTTGCCGCAGTAGCCGGCATGAAAGCGCCGGACGCCGGAGCTGAGCGCAGCTGGGCCATCTCAGCCCTGCTCATCAGCACAGGCGCCATGGGTGCCTTCATGTCCGACAACATCATCGCCTTCTACGGCTTCCACGAGCTGGCCCTCATCCCGACCTTCGTGATGATTGGTTTCTATGGCCGGGGCGACCGCCGCAACATCGCCTGGACCGCCACCATCTACCTGGGGCTGGCCTCCATGGTCCTGCTGGCAGGTCTGATTATGCTGTGCGCCGAGATGCACGCCTGGAGCTTCACCGGTCTGGCAGCCTCCGTGGCAGCAGGCATCATGCCTGGCTCCACCTGCCTTATCGCAGCGCTGCTGCTGGTAGGCTTCGGCACGCTGGTATCGCTCTTCCCGTTCCACACCTGGGCAGCTCCGGCCTACGCCAGCGCCCCCACGCCCATAGCCATGCTGCATGCCGGCGTGCTCAAGAAGTTCGGTCTGTACGGGCTCTTCACCCTGGCCATCGTCTTCGGGCCGAAGTGCCAGGAACTCTTTGGCTGCTGGAACAACTGGCTGCTGGTTCTGCTGCTGGGCAACGTGCTCTGGGTGGGTTACGTAACCATCTCCCAGACCCGCCTGGACGGCATGCTGGGTAACTCCTCCGTGATGCACATGGGCTACATCTTCCTGGCCTTTGCCGCCTACATCGCCTGCGCCGGCAACAACGAACTGGCCCGCGAAGGCGCCGCCCTGCTCATGCTGGCCCACGGTCTGACCATCGCCCTGCTCTTCCTGCTCTGCGGTCAGATTGAATCCCAGACCCGCACACTCGAGCTCGACAGCATGGGTGGCCTGGCCAGCAAGCTGCCGTCTCTCGGCTTCCTCTTCGGACTGGCCGGCATGGCCTCCGTCGGCCTGCCGCTGCTGGCCAACTTTGCCGGTGAGTTCAGCATCTTCGTCTCCTGCTTTGCCGGGTGGACCCCCGCCGCCATCACCTGCGACTGCTGGCTGGCCAGCGTCGCCAACTTCTTCGGCGGGCTGGGTCCGGTGCAGCTCACCCTCATCGGGGCTCTGTGGGGGCTGGTCATCAGCGCCATCTACATGCTCCGCGCCTTCCGCAACATCTTCGAAGGAGAAACCGGCCGCACCAGCGAACGCGCCACACGCCTCAGCAAGTGGGACATCATCTCCGCCTGCTTCCTGGCCGTCTTCATCGTGCTCTTCGGCATCATGCCCCCCACCTGCCTTTAATTCTGACACCCCGAAACTGAGTAAAATATGAACATCGTATCCACATACACCTGGTGTCAGTTCGCACCGGCATTTGCCCTGGTGGGGCTGGCAGCACTGCTCATTCTGGCAGACGCCCTGCTGCCCCGGATTCCCAAGCGCGCCTACGCCCTCATCGGCGCGCTGGGCACCTTCATCACGACCTATTTCCTGTGGAACGGCACGCACGCCAACTTATTCGGCGCCATCGCCACCATCTCGACCGGTCTGGCCATCCTGCTGGCATTCGACTACAAGAAAATCAGCTGCGAATCCATTGCAGGCGCTGGCAATGAAGAAGGCACGGGCGAGTTCTACGCCCTGCCGCTGGTAGCCTGCGCAGGCATTCTCTGCCTCACCCAGGCACGTGACCTGATCATGCTCTTCGTAAGCCTGGAGGTCGTCACCCTCACCTCCTACGTACTGGCCGGCTACTTCCGCCGCAACCAAGGCTCTATCGAAGCCGGCATCAAGTACCTCGTACTCGGCGCCATGAGCACCGGCATCCTGGTCTACGGCATCGCCTGGTACTTCGGCATGACCGGCAGCTTCAACATGAACACCGAGGTCGTCGTCTCGGCGTTGAGCGGCGGTGTTGCCGGCAGCCCGGCCCTGGCCATCGGCTTCATGATGTCCATTGCCCTGCTTTTCGCCGGCGCCTTCTTCAAGGTGGGTGCCGCGCCCATGCACGTGTGGATTCCGGATGTATACCAGGGAGCCCCCACGCCGACCACCTGCTTCCTGGCCGTGGCCTCCAAGACCGCCGGCTTCGTGGTGCTCTGCGCCCTGGCCCTGCCCTTTGCACCGATCTGCATCCCGGGCAGCCTCCTCGGCAAGTGCATCGTCTGGGCCTTCGGCATCGTGGCCGCCGCCACCCTGCTCATCGGTAACCTGGGCGCCCTGCGTCAGACCAACCTCAAGCGCCTGCTCGGCTACTCCTCCATCGGTCAGGCCGGCTTCATCCTCGTGTTCTTCCTGAACCTGAGCCAAGACACCATGACTCTGGTCGGAGCCTATCTCGCAGCCTACGCACTGGCCACCACCGCAGCCTTCTTCGCCATCGCCATGGTACGCACCCAGCGCGGCAGCGAGGAAATCGCCGCCTTCCGCGGCCTGGCAAAGACCAATCCCCGCACCGCCTTCCTCATCACCGTCAGCTTTGCCTCTCTGGCAGGCGTACCGCTGACCATGGGCTTCATGGTGAAGTTCTCCTCCTTCATCATCTGCGTGGGCTCCATCTACCAGTGGCCCGCCCTCTGCTGGCTGCTGCCCATCATGGTCATCACCGCAGCTGCTGGTTTCTACTACTACTTCAAGGTGCTCCGCGCCATGTACTGGGAGAAGCCCCTGGCCAGCGACAAGCCGTTGCAGGTACCCGTCTGCACCGCAGCCGTGCTCACAGCCTGCGCCATCATGCTGATTTACCTCGGCACCCGGCCGCTCATCATGCTGGGTTAATCCCCCTGACCGGATATTTCCGGAAGCCCGCAGGCACCAGCCTGCGGGCTTTTTTTTGCGGACCGCCCCAAATCCTGCTGCATTAAATCGGGACTGAAGTCCCGTGCTCCGACAACTTCCCATTTATTGATTCATGCTGAGTTTTTAACCGGGTCCCGCATTTATAACGCAAATTGGGAATCCCCTGCGAGCCTTCACCCTCGCAGGGGTTTTTGCAATGCAGCGGCTGCATAAGCAAAAAGAATTTAAACCCGTGTAGCAGTCTCAAGTATCCACTGCACCACAAGCGCAGGAAACTTCCACATTCTCAAAATCCAGCCTATGCCGACCAGAAGCAAGAAGGAACTTTGACCCCACGCTGGTCTACATAACGCGTGCGCAGCAGAGCCGCATCGCGGTGACCGATTTCAATCTGCAGCTCGGCAAAGCTGCGGAAATAACTCAGGTGATAGCTGGCAAAAGTATGCCGCAGCGCATCCTGCCGCCACATCTTTCCCCTGCACCACCCCGCAGCCCGCCGCAGTTCACGCCAGTGGTGCAGCCAGTTCGCCGGGCATATTTCTTGCGTCGGGTTGCCTGTATGCCGCCGCAGAATCCGCAGCAACGGCTTGTGAATCGTCACCCGCCGGGCTCCGCCCGTCTTGCTGTGCTGCGGCAGAATATAAATCGCCTGCTCCTGCAAATCCACCTGCGCCCAGGTAAGCCGTGCCACCTCATGCGGGCGGATTCCGGCGTAAAGCATCATCCCCACCGCCGCCGCGCAGCTGCCGCCCTGGTAGACCTCAGCAGTGGTGGTAATCTGCTCAATCTCCTGCGGGGTCAGAATCGGCACCGGCTTTTCTACCACCCGCGGCGCTTCCACCCGCGCCACCGGATTTGCATCGCACCAGCCCCGCTTCACAGCCGTGCCGAATACCCCGCTCAGGATTAATCGCGCCTTCTGCCGCTGCCTCAGTGAATCAAAAGCCTGTTCAATATACCCCGCGCACTCCTGCGGCGTGATGCTCCGCACCCGCCGTGCGGCCAGCCCCTTGCAGCGTTTCATGAACCGCCGCGTGAAATAGCGGAAATCATACACCGTCCGCACCCGTCTGTCCTTTCGCGCCTCCAGCGCCGCCTCCACCGCTTTCTCGAATGTTACCGTTCGTTCTTGTTGCCGCAAGGCCTCAGTCCCTAGCGCAATGATTTTCTTGCAACGCTTCAATGCCCTGAGCGCTGTAGCTTCGGAAGCGCGAACCCCGGCGTAGACAGAAAGGTTTCCTTTCTGTCGAAGCCGGGCGCGTCCGGCTTCAAGTGCCGATTTTGCTACCAGGGCCGCCTCCAGTACATCTGCTCCTGTGCTTCTCAACACCGCCAGTGCGGCTTTATCTGTTTCATTCAGTGTGTAGATTCTCATGTCGCGAATTTGGAATCCGTAAGTCAAGCATGAATACTGTTTTTAAACCAGAATATTCAAATATCCGGAATACCATTCCGTCTCGGCTGTAAAAAACTTTGTTAGCAATTAAGTAAATCATTTACTGTGTTGCTTATTTGAATCAAAATCTACGGATTCCAAAGGCGTACAGTGGGCGCAATTCTGCATCTGCCATGAAACTCAGACTCCCTCTGTCTCTACTCTCTGCTGTTCTTGCTGTCTTTACCATTGCTGCTTCCGGGGCTCATGCTGTTGAGGTTCCGGAGGGGTACTCCTCCAATTATCTGAGAGTTGCGGGTGAACTGAGCAACTATAAGACCAGTTCTGAGAACCTGGCTTTCCTGCTGGATGGTTCCGTTACCTTTTCTTCCAGCACTGCCACTTGGTGGCAGAGCGAGGTTTTGAAGAGCAGCGGTTCTATCCTCTTCACCATTGAGGAAGATGGTGACCCGTATTCTCTCTCATTCAAGGATGCTTCTTACCAGGCCTTTCATGTCTCAACGCTTCGTATTGAAGACATCGGCAAAGTAACCTTTTCCGGCATTCAGACGACCACAGGTTCATCCAGCTATAGCTATGGTGCCATTGAAGGCTCGTCCATCAGCCTGCTGCGTAACCGCGAGGTAAGCATCAGCAATAATAATATTCAGTCGAGCAATTCTTCCAGTTATGATTCAAGAGGAGGGGCTATTTATACCTCAAGTTCACTGAAGATCAACGAGAACACCCGCGGGGTCGCCATTTCGGGTAACTATGCCTCCGCGACGCGCTCTCGCTCCTCCTCCAGCAACTACTCCACCTCCACTTCCTCTTCCTCCTACGGCGGCGCTATTTGCGGCGATAGTTCGTCCATCATTTCTCTGAATGACAATGCTGGAGGCCTCTCCCTCTCAGGTAACCACGTATACGCCTACGCTTCCGATAAAAACACGTACTACCCCGACTCCTACGACTACCGCGACGCCTATTCCTACGCCTACGCCTATGCCTATGGTGGCGCGATATATGGCGGCAGCTTGTCCAGCATTCATCTGGATGGCAATGCTGACGATCTCGTCATTTCGGGCAACTATGCTTCCTCCAGCGCTAGTGCGTCTGGACATATGCGTCCCAACTACCTCGGCACCGCTTCCCTTCCCTACGCTTACGCCTATGGTGGCGCGATATATGGCGGCAGCTCGTCCATCATTTCTCTGAATGACAATGACGGCATGCTCTCTGTCATGGACAACTATACTTCCACCTCAACCTACCTCTCATATTCCTGTGGTGGGGCAATTTATGGCGGAAGCGCCTCATCCCTTACCATCAACGGGAATACGGGTGGCGTAAGATTCATCGGTAATTATGCCGCCTCTACCAATTCCTCATCCTCCGTTGTGACCTGTGGCGGGGCTATCTATAGCGAAGGTAGCATCGCCATCCAGAACAACGGGGACGTTATATTCAGCGGGAATTACGAGCAGTCGGGTAGCTCTTACCGGCTCCGCAGTATTTATGTAAACAGCTCTGTAACAGACGGCAAGTTTCACCTATCAGCAGCGGCGGGAAAGAGTATCTCTTTTGAAGACAGCGTATACGTGGCAGCCGCTGGCAGCGGGCAGACGATTGATGTGGTCTTCAACGGCAGTTATACCGATGCCAACGGAACAATCATTGCGCAGGAAGGCGATATTATCTTTGATGGAGGCAATGCAGTTGACGTCTTGCAGGGGCTCAAGACCAATGTGAGCGCTGCAGAGATTCTGGACTCCCAGACCAGCTACATTGGCGGAGTAATCGACCTGCAGGCAGGGCGGCTGGTGGTGCGTAACGGAGCACACCTCGATGGCTTGGGGCTGAATACCAAGAAACGCAGTGGAGTTGCCCTGGTGCTGCAGGACGGATACATGGACCATAGCAGCGGCAGCATTAACCTGTTCCGCGATACCTCACTGGAGTTGAGCGGGCTGAACAGCATCACGGCACAAACTGTCTCTTTCTCATCTTACTCCACCCTTCAGTTTACCGTAGGAGAAGTTCAGCGCGAGTCCGCTGTTCTGAATCTGGATGCCGACTTAGAGCATTTCTCCATCACTCTTGCGTTGGATGGTGCGGATATGCTGGCTAGTGGTCGCTACAAGCTGGTGGAGCTGACGGATGCCAGCCGTTATTCCTCTGGTGATTACTGGAACGCCGATGATATTACCGTGACGGCCACAGGCGACGCCGCGGGGCTTGGGTTCGATGACCTGGTGTGGGAGGACGGCGTGCTGTATGTGGAACAGGGCAAGAGCATCTGGAATAATGCCGCTGGCGACATGAGCTGGAATACAGCTTCTGTGAACTGGGTTCGCAATGATGTGGGCATTGCCTACAAGAACGGCATGGACGTGGAGTTTGGCGATGCCGGAGCCGGCACGGTGCAGCTGGAGGGCGAGATTTCCCCCCTGAGCGTGGTGGTGGAGAACAGCACCGGGCATGATTATACCTTTGCCGGAAGCGGCAAGCTGACGGGTGCCACCTCCTTGACCAAGACCGGCACCGGCGAGCTGAGCCTGGCTACGGCCAATGAATACACCGGCGGCACGGTGGTGGACGGCGGCACGCTGCGCGTGCAGCACAGCACGGCACTGGGTGCGGCAGATGCCACGGTGACCACGGCAGCGGGTACTCTGCTGAGTGTGGAAAACAACGCAGCTGTGGTGCTGGCTGCGGCTACGGGCAACAGCCTGGCCGGGCGCGTGCAGGTGCAGACCGGCGCCAGCCTGGAGGTGCAGGGTACGGGCTACCATGCCGAATCTACCCAGCTGGAGGGTGAACTGATTTTCAGCGGTGCCGGGGTGAACCACACCGGCGAAGGTGCCGGCAGCCTGAGCGGCAATGGCCACCTGAAGGTGCAGGGCGCTGGCTCCTCGGTGGGTTTCAGCTCCGCTGCGGACTACGCCGGCAGTGTGTCGCTGGCAGGAGGTGCAGAGTTTGCTGCTGATAAACTGGTGTTGAATGCGGATACTACCCTGGCGGCAGTGGCTGCTGGCACCAGTCTGGGGCTGGAGGATATTGTGCAGCCCGGCACGGCTCAGGTGGAGATGCACACCACCCGGTTTGATTCCTATACCGGCACGCTTCATACGGATGTGGCGGCCAATTGCTACTCTGCCGGTACACTGGTGCTGGTGGATGGCCTGACGCTGGAGGGTGGTTCCACCTACCAGGCAGATGGCAGCAGCCTGAATCTGAACGGTGGCAGCCTGACGCTGAGCTCCGGCAGCGGAAGTGAGATGTTTGTGAATCTCATGCTTTCGCTGGATGGTGCATACACGCCTGAGGTAACGCAGATTGTGCTCTTTACCGGTGTAGCCGAGTTCTGCCTTGGCGGGCAGGTGCTCAGCACGGGTGATACCACCCATGTGTTTGCCGCAACGGATTACCTGACGGGTGATTATGTGTACGAGACCACCGCTCTGGTGTATGATGGCAATGTGGGCTGTGTGTACCTGGTGGAGGCCATGCCGGAACCGACCACGACCAGCCTCAGCTTAGCTGCATTGGTGGCACTTGCTATGCGCCGTCGCAGGAAATAAGCGGTTCGGTATTACCTGCGCATACGCGCAGCAGAAATATATATAGAACCAAGCTTACGGCTCCGGCTTTGAGAAGCCGGGGCAGGCTGAATGCCTTTCATTTGCCCGCTCCTCAACCGGGCAGGTAGTAAGCACTGCACTATTTTACCCCGCAGGCGCAGCCTGCCACACTTTATACTTCGTACTTCACACTTCAAATTCTCATTTATTGCATTACTAAGCGGAATGGCGCCAGAAAATCTGAATCCGACTTCTGCCGCCACCCATGGCATTATATCTCCTTGCATCCGGGATTTGAAACGCTATAATGAAACACATGGCGAATGTATCCCTTTCCCTGGGTCCCCAATCGTATGATGTGCATGTCTCTAACGGCGCGCTGGAATCCATTGGCTACCTCTGCAGCCGCGTGCGGCTGGAGGGCAAGGCCGCCCTCATCACCGATTCCAACGTCGGCCCGCTCTATGCCGAGCGCGTGCGCACCAGCCTCGAGCAAAGCGGCTACACCACCAGCCTGCACAGCTTCACCGCCGGCGAAGCCAGCAAACACCTCGGCACCATCGAAACACTGGCCAATGAAATGGTACAAGCCGGGCACGACCGCACCAGCTTCGTGGTAGCCCTGGGCGGCGGTGTCGTGGGCGACATGGCCGGTTTTCTGGCTAGCATCTACTACCGCGGCATCCCCTTCGTGCAGATACCCACCAGCGTCATGGCGCAGGTAGACAGCTCCGTGGGCGGCAAAACCGCCGTCGATATCACCTCCGGCAAGAACCTCATCGGCGCCTTTCACCAGCCGCGGCTCGTCCTCATCGACCCCACCACCCTCACCACCCTCTCCCCGCGGCTCATCCGCGAAGGCATGGCCGAAATGGTCAAGCACGCCGCCATCCGCAAGCCCGGCATGCTCCATACCCTGCGCGAACTGGCAGATGAAATCGACCTTGGCTTCACCCTGTCCACCATCGACCGCCTGCCCGATATCATCGCCGCCAACATCGCCATCAAAGCCCGCATCGTGGAAGAAGACGAGAAAGAAACCCTCGGCATCCGCGCGTTCCTGAACCTGGGCCACACCATTGGCCACGGCATCGAAGCCGCCCTGCCCTACGGCGAAATGCTGCACGGAGAAGCCGTGAGCCTGGGGCTGCGCGCCGCGCTCTTCCTCTCCCGGCGCCACGCCGGTCTCAGCGCCGCCGAGGAACGCGACCTGCTCGACACCCTGCGGGCGCTGGAGCTCCCCCTCACCCTGCCCACCGGGGTGGATATGGACCGCGCACTGACCCTCACCGCCAGCGACAAGAAATTCCAGAACGGAGCCATCCGCTTCGTACTCCTCCAGCGTCTCGGCACCCCCATCCTCAGCAAAACCATCACCCGGGCCGACCTCCGCGACGCCCTTCAGGAACTCCGCAACTAATCCCCCCTTCACTATTCACTCCTTCACTATTCACTCCTTCATTAATCACTAATCACTCCCCATGACCGATCCCCGCACCACTCAGCTGGCCCGCAACCTCATCCGCCACTCCTGCCGCATCCAGCCCGGCGAACACGTCCTGCTCGAAATCATCGACGCACCGGATGAAATTGCCATCGAACTCATCCGCGCCGTGCGCGAAGCCGGCGGCCACCCGCACATCAACCTGCGCCACTCCCGCGTCACCCGCGAAATGTTCGCCGGGGCCACCGATGAGCAGTACGCCTCCATCGCCGGTTTTGAACTTGCCGAAATGCAGGGCATGGATGCCTACATCGCCATCCGCGGCGGCAACAACAGCTTCGAAAATTCCTCCGTGCCTGCCGAGAAAATGGCCTTGGCCCAGAAACACATGCGCCCGGTGCACAACCACCGCGTCTGCAAGACCAAGTGGTGCGTGCTCCGCTGGCCCACCCCCAGCATGGCCCAGGGTGCCGGCATGAGCACTGAAGCCTTCGAGGACTTCTACTTCCGCTGCTGCCTGGCCGACTACGACCAACTCCGCATCGCCATGGACAAACTCGCCGAGCGCATGATGCGCACCGACCGCGTCCGCATCACCGGCCCCGGCACCGACCTCACCTTCTCCATCAAAGGCATGCCCGCCATCCCCTGCTCTGGCGAAATGAACATCCCCGACGGCGAAGTCTTCACCGCTCCCATCAAAGACAGCGTAAACGGCACCATCCACTACACCGCCCCCACCCTCTTCCAGGGCATCCCCTTCGATGGCATCCGCCTCACCTTCAAGGACGGAAAAATCGTAGAAGCCCACTGCAACGGCAACGATGAAGCCCTCAACAAGATTCTGGACACCGACGACGGCTCCCGCTACATCGGCGAATTCGCCCTCGGCGTCAACCCCTTTATCCTGCAGCCCATGCGCGATATCCTCTTCGATGAGAAAATTGGCGGCTCCTTCCACTTCACCCCCGGCCAGGCCTACGAAAACTGCGACAACGGCAACCGCTCCCAGGTCCACTGGGACATGGTCTGCATCCAGCGCGCCGACTACGGCGGCGGCGAAATCTGGTTCGACGACGAACTCATCCGCAAAGACGGAATCTTTACGGATTCAGAATTGGCAATTCTGAACCCGTAAAAAAGTGAATAATGAATAGTGAATAGTATCTGCGATGTATTCACCGTATAACAGCGAAAAACACGAGAATCTGAAGAAACGCACCAAGGATTTCGGTCTGCGCGTTATCCGCATGTGGAAATCTTTACCACACAATACTCTTTCCGAAGTACTCGGCAAACAACTTCTGCGCTGCGCCACATCCGTGGCGGCTAATTACCGCGCGGCTTGCCTTGCCAAAAGCGACCCAGACTTCTTCCACAAAATCAAAATCTGCCAGGAAGAAGCCGATGAAAGCTGCCTCTGGATTGAATATATAATCGAGGCCGATATTCTTCCCGAATCCAAGCTTATCAGCCTTCTGGATGAAGCAAAGCAGCTCACCGCCATCATGACCGCCTCTGCCATCACCGTCAAACGCCGTATTCAATCAGAAAAAAACGGCAAAAAATAACTCCCCCCCACTATCCACTATTCACTATTCACTCTTCACTATCCACCATGAAGGATCCCCGTTTTACCCAGCTGGCTAACCAAGTCGTGAACTTCGCCGTGCGCGTGCAAGCCGGAGAACACGTCAACCTCCGCATGCAGGACATCCCGGATGCCATGGTCGTGGAGCTCATCCGCGCCGTGCGCCGCGCCGGTGGCGTACCGCATGTCGATATCTCCCACGCCACCATCTCCAAGGAACTCGCCGCCGGTGCCACCGATGAGCAGTACGAG
>JAFVQN010000039.1 GCA_017504805.1 Akkermansia sp.
TCCGAACCAGGAGATTTCATGGGGATGGCACACCATCTCACACCATATTCTCCGGCAGAAATCCAGAAACGGGCAGCTGCCGACCAGCGCACGAGCACGCGGATTTCGCCGCCGGCTCCAACCACTGCGCCAATGCAGGATTTGGTAAGGCTAGTCTGGGGGCAACGCATTTTGCCGGACTCAATATATACCTCAATCTCCGGATAGGGAATCCCCACTTTTTCAGTAATAGCAGAGCTCTGCGACTGCAGGGCTATCTCACCAGCCGAAGAATAGGTATTGGCGATATGCCATGAAGCATCAACATTGCGTACAACACCGTACGACACAGAACCACTGCTGTCCAGGTGCTGGCGTTTCGTGTACAAGTGAAGCTCCGACACAGCGGGACAGGACGGCACCGAGAGCACATGCAGGCGGATAGTGGGATTCGCTGACGGAATCTCCACGTATTCCGCAGGCCAATAGGTATCCACACAGGCAGTTTGTTCATTCTGGGCAAAGCACCCGCCCATCATACATAATCCGGCAGCAATCATTGCGGTATGGTGTAGGCAAGGTTAGCAAGCACGGTGGAGGCACCAATCTGCTGCAAAGCGACCACATAGGTATACCCCGGAAGCATAGTCGGTTCTCCATACAGCCATGTCACCCCGGAAAGCTCCACCGGCACGGAGGTTTTCAGGTAACAGGTCATCACCTCGTTCTGCCAGGAGGCGGGAATGATGGAAATGGCCGTCTGCTCCGCATTATCAAACCAGGTAGCATGCCTGATAGTTAATTCGGAAGCGGTCAAAGGAATAATCGTTTCACCCGTGGCGGGCTTAATGATAGCGGAGCCCCCGCCGCCGGAATCAGAGGAAGAGTTGGAATCGTAGGGGTCATAGGCATTCCCCTCTATGGAAACCAGGCGGGCATGGTCAGAGGAGAGAATCACCTCGTCCGCATGGGCAATGAAGCGGGCCGATTCTCCGGGGTAGGAAGTGCAGTAGACAGTGCCCTGGGAATCGGTAACGGTGCAGGCCTCGGGGCTGTAAACCTCGTAGCGCCATTTCTGAATGACTTTGAATGTTTGAGACATAGTGGTATTGGGGGGGATACGGCGGCCATCCGGTTTTCCCCATCGCGTCCGCCCCCCGGTGGCGGACAGACGGGAGTCTCGGCCGACTGCCTTGTAATAATCATGGTTCGGTGTTAATTCCAGCGATACCGGGGCACCCACTCGGGCGTATCTGGTGATATGATATAGCGCAACCAGCCGCCGGATGCAACAAATGAAGAGAGGTCGGTACTGCGTAACCTGTGTTACGCAGTACCGGGTTGGTGCCGCCAGTGGTTATTTCCCGCGGTTGCGGCGTTTATCCTCACCAGCGTCAGGAGGCAGCCCGATGCGGGCCAGAGAGCGGTCCCAGAACTCGGCGGCGGCAGCCTTGCTCAGCCGGCTCATATTCAGATAGCGGGTAAACAGGAGCTTGGCGTTGCTATGTCCCATTTCCAGCTGCAGGCGGTCAATGTTGTTCAGATGCCGCAGGTGGTACGAGGCAAAGGTGTGGCGCAGCGTGTCGCCCCGCCATTCATACAAACCGGCGGCCTGACGCAGCGCGCGCCACTTGTGCGGCCATGAACGGGGGATGATGCTGTCCGTTTCCGCATGACCGGGAGCCCAGCGGTTGAGCCACTCCCACAGCACGCGGGAGATGGTGACATGCCGGCAGCCACCCGTCTTGGAGTGGCGCGGCTGCAGCACAATCACTTTTTCTTCCATGTCAATATCGCCCCAGCTCAGGCGCGCCACCTCCTCCGGGCGGACACCCGCCCAGAGCATAATCCCGACCGCCGCAGCGCAATCGGCATGTTCCTCTGAGGCCGCCTGCCTGAGCAGTGATTTGATCTGTTCGATGGTCAGCACCTCCAGCTCACGCTCCGTCTTGCGGATGCCACGCATGCGGCTCACGGGATTATCGGCGCACCAGTTCTGCGACACCGCATAGCTGAAAAAGCCACTCAGCAGGCGCCGGGCCTTATCTCTGGTATGCGGCGTCTTGTACACGCGATCAATCAGGTGAATGCAGTCGCAGGTCTGCATCTCGCGCAGGCTGCGCTCGCGGATTTCCGGCACCTCGCGCATCAGACGCATGAGCACTGCCCGGCATTCGCGGCGAGAGCTGGGGCGCAAATCCGTCTTCGTCACCAGGTATTTTTCAACCGCCACACTAAATGTTTCCGTCTTATTCGCCTCGAGGTAAGCCTGCAGACCCAGCCTGAAAATGCGGGTCATGCGCCACGGGTGGCGAGGCACCCAGGGCAGGCGTTCCTCCATGATTTCATACACATTGAGCAGAAACCGCATGGCATCATTGTCCTCCAGGCGGATGCGGGAACCGCCTGTTTCTTTTGCATCATTTTCTCTCATAGGATTTTAAGTAGCTTGTAAAGTCATTCTATGCAAATAGCGCTGCGGGGGTGTAATCAGGCAGTAGCACGCCAAGCCGAACCAGCTTACCAGCAGGGGGAAAAGGGTTCACGCGGCCGCCCGGCTACTCCCGGGCAGCTGCAGCCGGACTCATGACGGAGCTGATAACCCAGCATGTCAAAATAATTAACAACTTCCCGGGTAACTCCCCACCTGTGAAAATAAATAATAACGTGATGAGAACCAGATGCATCCCGAAGATTTGAGACACTCGGATTTATCCGTCCCCACCAAGTCAGCACCATCGCGGAAGATTGATTATTAAAAAGTTAGCATATTTCCACCTTCACCCCTGCGGGACTTGGAGCACCATGATAATCCGCCCAAACAGATCGCCATGACAGGGCTCCGATGGAACAACGAATGAAGGATTGCTGACGTTGGCACAGTTTGTGATACCCCGAGCGCATTTTTTCTATTCTGCGCACTCATTATGGTTAGATGATGACCCTTTTCCTTCAAACTTCGGGACACGCGTGGTGATGTGCGGGATGAGGACAAGCTTTTGGCTTGCACCCGGACGAGCCTGACGGTACAATGAGGGGCGTATGACGAACCGCGCCTTCTTCGCCCTGGTCGCAACTCTGCCGGCACTTGCCACAGAGTATGCCCCCGCCATCCCCGATGGCCCTATCCAGTACAACGATTACATCTACGACACCAGCTATTCCACCGGGTACGATGCCTATGACACCACCAGCTACGCACCCGCAGCCCCTGCCCCCCTGCCTGCTGCCAGCTCCGCCCGCCGCGGGTATGTGAATCTCAACGTCATCAGCTCCGACTACACCGTACGCGGTATGGGGCTGCGTGATTCCCTCACCAAATACGGCTATTCCTCTCTGAGCGCCTCCTACACCCTGCCGAACCGCAACCTGTTCGGCCGCGGCATTCACCAGCGTATCAGCGGGGAATACGGCATCATCTGGGACGCCTCCTGCCCGCTGAGCGACCCGCCCCTGGCCCGGCTCGGCTACGCCATCGGCAAGGAAATCTTCCCGAACCTCACCATAGAAGCCGGCTATACCTTCCGCCACGGCGGGTTTGAAGGCTACATGGCCCGCAGCTACGAAGGCGCCTCCCACCACGGCACGCAGGACATCGGCCTCACCATCGCCTTCAATGACCAGCAGAAGGGGTTCTTCGGCAAAGCTGAAGCCGCCTACAGCTTCTACGGACTCGACGGCACCTACTTTGATATCGAGGCCGGCTACCGCTTCACAGATGTAACCGCCTACGGCAACTTCGGGGCTGACCTGGAGATTTCCGCCGGTATCGCGCTTTCCAGCGGCTACTGGGGCAGCGAAGTCGAAGGCGTGGATGCCTACCGCGTCAAGATGGCACTTCTGCCCTACTCCCACACCGGCCGTTTCGGACGCGATGCACGCTTCTACGTCAAGCCCTGGGTGCAGGTTTCCTGGTCCGGCAGCAACGCCGCCGAAATTGATGCCACCACTCATGGCGCAGGCCCCGTCGACCACTTCCTCATGACAGTGGGTATCGACTGCGGACTCAATTTCTAATAAAAAAAGCTTGCAAGGGGCATTCGGCTCGTGTAGAATGCCCCCGCAACCCGCCGGATTAGCTCAGTGGTAGAGCACCCGATTTGTAATCGGACGGTCGTCAGTTCGACCCTGACATCCGGCTCTTGTAAAAAGAACCCCGCAAGTGCTGATAAATAAAGCCTTGCGGGGTTTTTCTGTGTTCTGGCACTATGCCCTTGCTTTTGTTCGTTCTGTTCGGTATTATATGTCCTGTTCGTGTTTTAATGGTCACTAATGGTCACTAATAACGCAGATTTTCACCATGCGGCAAGCCTCCCTTAAAATCGTTCGGCAAGAAAATTCCTCCTCCGTTTTCTGGAGCATCTACGTTCCTGCATACCTGAACCCGTCCGGAAAAGCGGGAAAAATGTACTTTTCCACCCGCGCGGAAGCCGAAGCGAAGCGGTGGGAACTCCTCGCGGCCACCCGCACCGCATCAAAAATCACCGAACTCTCGAACCCGCAGATCCGTGACGCTCAGCGAGCCCTGGAACGCCTCGCGGAAGCCGGCCTGTCAATCTCCCTGGATAGAGCAATCGAGCTTGCCTTGCCCGTCCTTCGCAGCATGGGCAGCAGCATCACAATCTCCCAACTCCTCAGCGAGTTTGCCGAAACAAAAGCCCCCGAGTGGTCGGAACACTCCAGAAAGAATTTCAAGTACGCCTCCGCCGCATTAAACCAGCAATTTGCGGAACGTTTACTCTCCAGCGTCTCCGGCCGCGAAATTCGCGCATGGCTCACGACCCAATACAACACCAGCAGCACCCAGGCCAACGTGATGCGCACCCTCCGCCCCGCCTTCTCCTATGCCGTCCGGCAGGAATACATCTCATTCTCCCCCTTCTCGAAGATGGAGCTACCCCGCGTGCGCAAAAAATCCGACATAGACATATTTACCCCGGATGAAGCCCGCCGCCTGATGGAAACCGCACCCGAAGACTGCCGCCCCGCATACGCCATGCTCCTCTTCGCCGGTGTTCGCCCCACCGAGCTCACCCGCCTCACCTGGTCATGTGTGCGAGATGGATTCATCCACATCAGCCCCGCCGTGGCCAAGACTGCCCAAGTGCGCAATATCGAAATAGAGCCCACCCTGGCCGCCTGGCTCGCCGCATCCGGTCCACATGCCCCCTCCGACCCGATATGCCCGCGGTGGTGGAAACACAAGAACCAAAAGACGCGCCGCGAAGCCGGATTATCCAACCGCCCCGACACCGCCCGTCACTCATACGCAACCTACCACCTGGCCACCCACCAGAACACAGAAGCCCTCAAATCCAACCTCGGCCACAGCCGCGGGTCAGATATCCTCTTTATGCACTACCGCGCCGCCGCCACACCAGCCACAGCCGCGGAATACTGGGCCATTCAACCGCAGAACTCATAGCTCACAGTCAGGCGCACGCCCCTGCCAGGGAAAGAAATCACCCCCTCGCAGCGCGTGCAACCCACCTGCTGAACCGTCCGCACACTGCCGGTGTTCAGCACCAGCTCCCCCTTCTGGTGGGCATCCGTGTGCTCCTGGCGTGCCAGCAACTCCTCAAACGCCTTGTCTGGTGTATCGAAATCCATGCACACGCTGAAACTCACCGGACCCGATGCATTTCCGTAATTCACCACCAGCTGATTTGCGGCACCAACCCCCGACACAGTGCCGCTCGTGTACTCGCGTACTCGAGTAAACGTGTCATGAGCGAAATGTTGTCCGACTCTCAGCACCTTCACACCAGCATACTCTATTTCTGTCTGTTTGCTTTTAAATTTCATAATTTAATGGTAACATTTTCAATACTTTGTATAGTTACGGAAAAAGCCCCGTCTATTGAACCTGACTTCTTTCCGATATTCCATGACGATTCTCCCTTGACAGTGAAAGTCCTGTTCATCTCTCCGAAATCAGCAACCACTTCCGGCTCGAAAACAGCCATTCCGCGTGGCAACCTCACCACTCCTCCACTCTCCACAGACACCGCAGAAACCGCCACTGCCGACACCCTGGGCCCTTCCAAATCGTCGGACTGGCCCACAATTTCCGCTGGCGTGGTTGACCCCGTTAAAACAGGCCCCCGCTTCGCACAAAAATCCTGGCCAATAGACAAAACCACCGCCTCGTTCACACTGACACGGTAGCGGTCGAACTTTTTTTCATAACGCACATTCGACCACTTTTGTTCAAACTTGTTCCAAACACGGTAAGTGCCGCGCTTTGTAAATTCCCCGACTTTCAAAAAATTCAACCCCTCACACCAGCCGGGAGGTGAGGAACTCGAAACTTGCACACCGCCCAGATGCACCGAAAAATCGACCTCGCTTGCTGCTGTTTTACGATCTGTTGCGCTCTTTGGCAAAATGTCACGCCCCTGATAACTTGACCGCCACGAAACATTAAAATCGCGGTCATCCCGCTCCACTGTAGACACTCCATAAAACATGCTCAGCCCATACACCGGAGCCGGCGCGCCATTAACCACCCGGTCCGGCCAATCGTATGTTAAGTTATCATTTTTGGTGCTCACTTCAAGTTGCACTAAAAAGTTGACAGTCGTGTGTCCCGTGACAGGGCGCACATAAACCTCGAAACGCCAGCCTGGCTCAACTCCCTGTCTCTCGCTGGGCAACCAAGTCCGGTTAATGTCCACTCCATTTCCCGCCTCGTAGAAATAACCGCGTCCCAGCCATTTAACGCCGGTGCCGCCACCCTCACCACCATCACCGCCGCCACTCTCGCCGCCGCCACCACTGCCGCCGCCATCACTGCCGCCGCCACCCTCAAACTCCGGGTCATCCTCCGGCTCATCGCTCCCCGAAGAAACGAACCCCTTTTCCTCATCGTCGCCCAAAAAAGGCCCGTAATTATAAGCCACAGAAACACTCCCGGCCAATACCTGCCCGGAAGAAGACGCCGCCGTTAAAAGCCCAAGCCAGTGTGGGCACGCCGCCACCTGCTCCAACTCCGGATGAAGTGACGCACCCTCGTCAACATGAAGCGAAAAAACCCGTCTGAATGCGTTAGGACGCGTAGTCCAAATCATCCCCTCTTCCGCCCCGTCAGGAAAAAAACGCCCCAGCTCCTCCATGAAAATCGGATCAATAGAATAACCGCGTGTCCCGTGTTCCGGAACCCTCTTAAAACAAATATCCTCCACCGATTTTTTATCAAGCCTGGCATAAAAGCCAAAATTTCCGGCCGCCACCCCAGCAGCCAGATACGCTTCATTAAGCAAAGTCCAAACCGGGTCAGCAGTCTCGTTAGGCAACAAAAAGCGCGGAACAACCGACACCGCAGGGGCCGCATAAAACTGCCCATCGGCCAGCCCGCCGAAAGCCTCCCTTTCCTCCGTCACCACCTCAAGCTCACCGCCACCCTCAAACTGCCACGGCAGCGGCGAACATCGCACATAACACAACGGCATTTCTACATCCTGTTCTCCACTCAGGAACTCGCTCCAATGAGCTCCGTAAACCCGCTGCTCCATATCGTAGCCGAGGTTAAGCCGGTTCAGCCTCATACCCCGGCCGAAAGGCCACCTCATCGCCGCCCCCCCCACCATCAACGTCGACCCCCAATCCGCCGACGTCGTATAGAGCACCACAAAATTCCCAACCAGCACACACCAGAGCGTGTACCGGCAGACAATCGTTCTCGGCAACGCCGAATCCGGCTCCACAAACTCCGGGTTAACCCTCTCCACATCAAAAACCCCCAGCGGCTCCCAATCGAGCAACCGCCAAGCCCCCGACTCAGTTTTAAGCAGCTTATCCCGCACCACCATAGGCACAAAATGATAAGGCAACTGGGGCACCCCGCTGCGCCACACATGCGGAGAACCGTCAATTCCCTCCTCTGCCACCAGAGCACATCGCAAATCATCGTCATCCGGAGCTCCCGCTTGCGGGAGCTCCTTCCCTGCATGCAAAAAAAGTTTTCCTCGCACCTCACCACCCCAGAGCGGACTCAGCCCTCCCAAATCGTCCACTTGCCGCCACACCGGCACCAGAGCCCGGTCCGGATCCTCCTCATCTCCGAAAACAAGCCGATGATAACTCGTCGCCACCTCCTGCTCCGGCGGGAGACCGCGGCCATACTCCGGCATCTCACCCCAGCGCGGCACCATTTCAGCCGTTAATTCGCCGGGGGACACCGCTTCTCGGAACTCCCACTCTTCATTCATGCGTCACCTCCCGTCCCTGCTTTTTTGCCATACCCGCGCACCACCAGCACCGGCTTCCCGGACTCGTCAAAATCAACATCAATTCCAAGTTTATCATACATGGCTTTTTTGTCAGTCACATCCGTCGTCGGCCACTGTAGCAACTCCCCGAACGCCGGCCACACACCCTCATTCATGAACCATTTATCCCCCTCCTGGAAAACCTCAAACGGATTCAGTGGCCGCCCCTCAGCGCGCGCCTCCTGATTCGCTGCCACACTCGGCGAAACCATTGGAAAATCAGACACAGCATCATCCCCGTCACCATCATCACCCTCAGACCCCTCCTCAGACCCCTCATCAGGCTCCTTCTCAGGCGGCATCGACGTACCAGCCCCCGCCGCCACATGACGCCCCAGCCGCATACGCTCCACCCGCTCATCAACCGACAAAAGCTCCATACTCCCCGTTTGCAGCGAAAGCACCCCCTCAAACGGCCTCCACGCAACAGCCTGCACAGGCGTCCCCATACTCACCCACTCATCCCGCAGCCCCTTCACTGAAAGGGCACACCCAACCAGCCGATTCAAACACACCCCCTCAACACCAACCAGCGAGATACACCCGTCCCACATCAACCTCCGCGTAGCGCGATAATAATCCCGTACCGCCTGCCTGTAATCCGCCGTTGAACCCACATCACCCGCAGAATCATCACCCGCAGAATCATCACCGGGCAGCACGTAATCCTCATCCCCCTCCACCAGCTCATTCGTCCCAGTCCGAAAACGCTTGTGATGACGGTCGATAAACACAGCACGAAGCGTCAGCAACACATAGCGCGTAGCATGCCGTCCACCATCCTCCAATTGCACACTCCAACTCCCCTTGAAAAACTCCCTCCGCTCATCAACCGAAAGCGTACCGATATAATCCGACTTCAACCACACATACTGCTTATAAACCCCGTGGCAAAAATTCAACCCGCTCACATTATCCCGCTTATCAGCAGACGCTGGGAACGACCCCGCGTTCAGCACATAAATCCTCTGCTTCTCCTCCGAAAACTCCTCATAATTCGCCGGCTGCCCCGTCTCCACCGTACCATCAGCACTCGTAGCCCCACCCTCCACCGGCGGAAAAGCCACATCCACCTCCACCGGTTCAAAAACAGGCTGACCGAACCCCAGACACCCAATCCCCGTCCGCTTCAACGGCGGAAACCACCGGCACCAGAAATCATAAGCCAGCTTCGGCGCAGCAGCAGATACCTCACGCATATCCCCCATCGTCACCCACCCCACCGGCACAGGCACACCCTCCACCTCCATACGCTGCGCAGCAGCCTTCCGCACAGCAGCCACCTCACCGTCCGAAAGCCCCCCATCCCCGGCAGCCCCACCCACCTCAGGAACCTCATACAAAAAAGCCCACGGCTGCCGCAAATCCCCCCCCTCCGGCAGCACAAACTTCTGGCGCACCTCACCTTCGCCCCACACCATACCCACCACCGGCGGGCACAAATCAAACCTCGGACGAAACTCAGCCCTATCCACCACACCAAACCTCAGCACCACCTCATCACCAATCAGACCAACACCAGCCGCCACATCAATCACCAATTCATCACGCTCACCCGCACGACAAAACGACAACCGCCGCGCATCCGGCTCATAAAAACTCACCGCATCAGGCACCCAATGCAGCACCTCCTCCACCAGACTCCAGCAACTCTGGCTCCCGCTCCCCGTAGGGCACTTAATCTCCGCATCGAAATCCACCACCACCGCATCCCCCGAATCACCACCACCCGGCACCTTCATCCCCGCCTCAGCCAGCAACCGCACCATAGCAGCAGCGCTCACCAGCCGGCGCTCATCCTGCACATACCCGCGAAACCCCTGGCCCTCCGTATAAGGCACCGCATCCATCAGCGCAACCACATTCCCCAGCTGCACCGAAAAACCATAACTCGCCGCCCCCAGCTGCACCCCGCAATCCAGCACCCAGCCCCTCGCCAGCACAGCCTCACCATCCATCAACGTCACACAATCCCCATGCACCCACGGCACCGGCACCGCTCCCACCACATCACTCACAAACTCCAGCTGCACCACATCCGCCGCACGGCTCGCCGCCGTCAGCTCCAACCCCACACACCCAACCTCATGCAGTTCCGAAATATCAACCGTAAACTCACTCATACCCCGCATTTTACGCGCACGCGCACGCGAAAGCAAGCCCCCGCCGTGGGGGAAACCCATCAGCCAAATTGCAGCTAAATTAGCCGATAACCGCCATCCTCATATAAAAGAAACACCCCTTTCTTTACACAACACCCCGCCTCATGCAAAAGAATCGCCATTTATTTTGCATGATACCCCGCCTCATGCAAAACAAACCCGCTTGCCCTGCGCCCGTGCAACAGAAAACCCACCCGCGTCCGGGTGGGCTATCTGCCATCACAAACAAAGATCTTCTTTGCTTTATCAATCAGCAAGCAAAAGCGCACTCATCACCTTCCGCCCGCATCTTCTTCACAGCAAGACGCACCAGAAACGAAGGCTCAACATACGCATCCGTCTCAGGGTACCCGAAAGGATACGCCTCGCTATCTACACCGATAGCCTTCTCCAGCTCCTCCATCGTAACCTCCTTGGCCTGCAACTTCCCAAGCAGCGCCTCCGAAGCTGCGTTGTTATCGGAGCCGAAACTTTCAACAAATTTTACAATCTCGGCGGTAGTCATGACTTCTTAATAGCACACTTAATCACCTTGTCAAGCATATTATTGACATAATCCGGCAAATTTTCCCCAAGTTCACGCGCAGCGAAACACTCCGCGAAAAACTCAGCCTCAGAAGTATTAGCGTAACGACTGATACTCTTAATATCTCCGCTGTTCTTAGCCTTCCAGTAAGCATCAGATACACTCTGCTGCGCATATCTCGCCTCACCCACGCCCGGCACATTGCGGAACATATAAGCGTGTGAATGCAGCGCTCGAACTCTCGCATGAAGAGCATGCCCATACTCATGCGTCATCACCGCACGCACGCTGACACCTTCAGGCGAAACGCCCACATTACTGCGAGCAAAACCATCCTTAGGCGTCTCGTAAGGCTTCCAATACTTGAACATGTGTAATCCGCCAATCTCCTTATCGTGATTGATTTGCAAATACGCCTCCACAACATCCGTACTGTCAGGCCGCCATCTGCATCGTGCACCCTCGCGCAAATCAGACGAAAAATAAGATCCAAGCTGTGCAATCCTAATGTCAACCGGGTACTTATCCAGCAAACCAGCCATAACTTCATTGTACTCATTCTGCACCTCCAGCGGCACACTTCTGCCCCAGGAAACTTTGGTGCCCGAAACAAGAGAAGCGGTATTCCTTCGTGCCTGCGCCAAGGTAGTAGCAGGCTCGAAATATCGCTTCTGCGGAGCATTGTCAGGCTCAGGCTCTTTCTTCTCCACTTTCGGCTTCTTTTCGGGTGCTTTTGGCTTAGGTTCCGGCTCGGGCTTCTCCTTCTTCTTCGGCTCAGGCTTCGGCTCAGGCTTCTTAGCCTCGGGCTTCGGCTCAGGCTCCTCGCCCTTCTTCCCATCCTTACCCACACCCAGATACGCCGCCTTGCCCGGGTAACGCTTCTTCGTAGCAATCTGGCGCACATTACCATCAGCATCCTTCTTCGTCAGCAACTTATCCTTGCCGATGCGCTCCGTGCTGCTGCCATCGTGCGGCTCACTCCACCCCTCACCGTACTGGTTGCAACCGTAGGGATTCTCCGCCGAAACCGCATCACCCTGCACACCTAGCCCGGCCTCCGTCACCGCGCTCATCGCATCCGCCAGAGCCCGCGTATTCGGGCGCAGCTCCTCCAGCCTGGCCAGAATCTCCTCCGGCTTGCGTCCCGCCCTCAGCATAGACTCAAACCGCTCAATCGTGGGACCCGCCCACTTGCGCATCGCCACCGGCAGCAACCTCTCCGCACGCTCACGCAGCGACCCACCGGCAGAAACCCTGCCGGCCATCGTCACATCCAGCGCATCATCACCCATCGAAGGCACATCACCCCCCTGGGTGGGCGTAGACGCCGCAGGCGACGAAGCCCCCTGGGTGGGTTCCGGCGCAGCATACACCTCATCTCCATCACCCGGCACAGCCAGCCCCAGATCATCATGCACCGCACTCTTCAGCACCCTCATACCCGGAATCGCCAGCACCTCCTTCCAGTATTGAGCCTTCTGGATATTCGCCTTCTGCTCCGGCACCTGGCAGCGCAACTCCGGCATCGGCAAATCCGTACGCCCATAATTCCGCTGCACAATATAAGGAATCAGCTGCCGGTTCAGCACACGCGCCACAAACTCGCCGCGTTTCCGCACCAGACTCGCCTCCACACCCATGTGCACCTCAGCCTGCGCACGGCTCCCGCCCTTATCGCCCACATCACTCGTCAGCGTATTACCCTTGATAAGCTGGTGGCACGCATTCTCCGCCACACGCAGCAACACCTCATGCGGCACATTCGCCCCCGCCGGAATCGCCGTCACATCAAGCAACTCACCCGGCCCCAGGAACACATCATACACATCAGGCATCGCCTTCAGCCTCGCCTCCAGCTCCTCGCGCCGCCTCCGGTCCTCCACCGTAAACTTACGCAGCGGGTGCCCGTAGCGCTTCACAAAACTCTGCAACCCCGGCAGACCAAACTTCGCCGCCACAAAATACCCCACAAGCGAGTAAAAATCCGCATTGTACATCGGGTGGTCAGGCCCCGTAGTATTCAGCGCCACCACAAAACGCCCCGGCTCAAACGGCACCGGCCGCGTATAATCCATACCATCCGGCACCAGCATCAGCCGGTCAGGCTCACCCTGCCGCGTCTCCCACATATAATACTGTGGACCCAGCTGCTTATACTCCAGCGGAAACACCAGCTCCGGCGTAAACTTCCAAACAATCTCGTGTACATTCACACTCCGGTACAGCGCATGCACCATACTCCCCAGCAGCTCCGTGAAACAATGCGAAAACTCGCCCGGCTTCTGTGGACTCACCATCCACAGCGCATCAGAAACCACCTTCGCCACCTCCTTCGCCAGCTCATCCGGCTCTCCGCCATCCTGGCAGAACGGCGCCACCGTCCACGTCAGCCCCGCCACAGCCTCCGTCATATCGCTCGCATCCTTCTTCAGCGTAGGCCACTCCAGGTACATCGTAGAATACAGCCGCTCCAACTCCAGCAGATACCCGCTGTGCTGGCTGTACTTCAGACTCTGCAAAACCTGCGGATTAAAACTCGTCAGCGGAGCCAGCTGCAACTTCTGCCATGCATCATAATCAACAATTTTATTCATATCATTATCTCCTGAAAACATTTATCCCAAGCGGGCAAACTGCACATGCATCCAATCATAATTTCTCTCTCGCCCAAGAGAAACCGCACCATGCAGCTCCCAGATCTCCCACCATGCCCGATAAGCCGCACCACTCAGCACCGCCTCCGGCGCACCCATACGCAGCGCATTCCGCTCCGGCATCCAGTCAAACGCAATCCCCCACGCATGCATCGAAAGCGCCTTGCCCCCGCGGCTCGGGCGGTAATTAAAACTCCCGCCATACTGGTCCAGCCCCAGCTCACGGATGCGCTCAGCCCCATAATGCGCCAGCACCTCCTCCAGCACCTCGCGCACCTCATCAGCCACCACCCTGTGCACCCGGATGCTCTTCACCGGCCGCCCCTCGTAGTAAAGCTGATACGGCGGGGTAATGCTCACCAGCTGCCCCTCATCGCCAGCCTTACCGAAAACACTCTTGCCGCTTCGCACCTCGCCCTGCGTAGGCCAGCGCCCCTGATTATCCGCCGAAAAAGCACCCAGCACCCGCGCAGCCGCCTCCAGCGTCACCGGCCCCAGCACCCCATCCATCGGCACACCCAGCGCCCCCTGAATGCAGAACACCGTAGCCGCGCAACCAAGTCGCTCCGCCAGCGCCGCCAAAGTCCGGCTACCCACAACACCATCAGCCACCACACCCAGCCTCCGCTGCACCCGCTGCACCATGTCCGAATCAAGCCTCATGGTCCTCCTCCTTTCCGTGCTCCTCAATAAAACACTCATTCGCCGCCACCGCCAGCTTGCAATCACTACACCGCTTGCCAAGCTCCCGGCTCAACTGCTGCATCTCCTGCCGCATCTGGTGGTGCTCCTCGCGCAGCGCGTGATTCTCCTCGCGCAACTTCACACACTCTCTATCCTTCCGCAGCGTAAGCCACACCATCAGCGCCACGCCGCTCACAGTCGCCAGCGCATCCACCGGATCACTCACCGCCTGCACCCCCGTCACCGCCACAGCGGCACCCAAAAAAGCATTTACCTGACCAGTCATCTCTTCTCAAAATACGTAAACCCGCCCCGGCCAACTCCGAAAAACCGGGGCGGGCATTGTTTTTCTACTGAGCCACGACCTCCCAATCGTTGCTCAAAAGCTCCACCTGCGTCACCACCCACGGCACGCGGCCATATCCACTCTCCACATACAGGAAAGAGTGCGTCATCGTATCATCCTCCACCGGCACATACAGCCGGATGCGGGTCGTGGGGTTCCAGTGCGGCAAGCGCACCGCCTTGCCATTCTTCATGGCCTCCAGCGCAGCGCCGAAACTCATCCCGGTGAACGCCGGCGTCTCACCCCCGCCAATACGCAGCCGGATTGTGTGCCCCGTCTGCGTAGCATCCAGCTCCTGGCCTACCTCCTCCGCGAAACGCAGCACCCTGCGCACCGCATTCTCATCATTCGCCCAGAACTGCACCCCGTGCGGATTGAACGCCTCACCCACCTGCTTGATAGTCTTAGTCATTCACCACCTCCTCCGCAGCGTCATCATACTCCTCATCATCCGCCGGCTCGTCAGCAGGCACAGCAGGCGGCGCCACAGCAGGCACCGGCGCAGCTGTCTCCGGCTGGCTCTGCTCAGCACTCACGCCAAACCACCATGCCGCCACCGTGGCAGCACCGGCTACCACCCACAGCACCACCTTGCGCCACCCCGTGCTCTTCTTTGCCAGGTCGCTCGCACTATTAGCCACCGCAGCGGCCACCTTCTGCCGCGTCTCAGCCACGGCCCTCTCATGTCTCTCGTTAATGTTACTCATGTCTATTTACTCCCTTCTAGTCAGGAAATCTTTTCATCTGGCCACACCAGCGTGGGCAGCTGCCCAATCAGCCCCTCCTGACTCAGCACCCCCTCAAAACGCACCGCCTGCGCCCGCGCAAGATAAGCATAACACGCCTCCCACACAGCATCTCGCCACGCCAGCGCAGCCTCCCCCTCAGCCCGGAAACGCTCACTCGTAGACCCGCAGTAAGTGCAAGCCGTAAAAATACTATCATAACCACGCTCCTGTACCTTCCTATCCATCCATCGCTGCACCGCCGCCGTATACTCAGCCTGCAAACGGCGCGCCTGCGCACCACCCACAAAATGCAAGTACGCACCGGGGTGCTGCTGCACATCCAGCAAATCCACCTCCCCGGCCTCAGCCGTAAAAGAATGCTGCGCATACTCCCAGCGAACCTCGCCCGCCTCCGTCACCACCTCGCGCTCCTCGCCATACACCGTCACCGTGTACACGCCGCCCTGGTAGCCCACATCAGCCAGCACCTCCAACCTGTTATCACACTGAATCGTTTTCATAGTCTTAAAACCTTAATGCACCGCCGCCAGCGAAATACAATCACTGCACACCCGGCGCAGAAAATCAACCCCATACCGGCGTACCACACGCCCACTCTCCGAATGCAGCACATACCCGTTATACGACCCCAGCCGCATCGCCGCAGAAAGCAACACGCGCCCACCACGGCGCCACTGCCCCGCCACACGCAGCAAAGCACGCCGCGCACGCCTCCACACCCTCCGCCGAATCGTCAGGAAACCCCGGTGAATCCGATACCCCATCATATCAATAAAACCCTTCCGCCCATGCTGCACCCGCTCCAGATCTCGCACCGCGAAACCAGGCTTCACCGATAATCCAAGAAACGCACAAAACTCCGCCACCGCCTCCGCAGCACGCTCCACATCCCGCCTGTTCCGCCCCAGCAGCAGAAAATCATCAGCATAAAACAACACATGCTGCACCAGCCGCACACGCTTCACCTCGCCCCTCCGGCTCCGCCTCACACGCGCCAGCCCCTCAGACGCAAAATGATACACCTGCGACAAAAACAAATTACACGCATGCTGGCTGAAATACGACCCGATGCACAGCCCCGTCCCGTGCTGCCTCAGCAGAACCTCCAGCAAATACAGTAAATCCGCATTCGCCACCCGCTCCCGGAAAAACACCAGCAACCGCTCCGGCGAAATACTCTCGTAGCACTTCCGCACATCCAGCTTGCAATAATACCGCTGCCCCCGGTCCCTCAGCCACCGGCTCACACGCCGCGCACCAAACAACGGACCACGCCCCGGCACACAAGCCACCTGGTACTCACCCACGCGCCGAAGAATATCCTGCATCGCCAGCACCGCCACATGATCCAGAAAATGCTGGTGCACACTCAGGCACCCAATCTTGCGAACCTTCCCACTGCTCCCGTCCGTCAGCTCCCGGAACCTCACCGGCGCAAGCTCAATCCGGCGCTCCTGAATCTCACCGCGAATCCGCTCCGCCACCGCCCGGAGAATCTGGTCAAACACCTCATCCTCCCGCACAATCGCACGCGCAACCCGCTCACAATCCAGACCCGAAACACCCGCCAGCCAGGCCACCAGCCCACGCCGCCGCTTATTACTCACAATGCACTTCCGCGCAGCCTCCTCCAGAAACCGCACATCCGTCACACACACCTTTCTGCAATACCTCTTCATACCGCGCGATTATGAAAACTAAAGGGCTTTCGTTCCACTACTAACCCCGACACGGGACAACCCCATGCCGCCCGCCTTAACGGCAGACTTACAAACATTTGAGATTTTACGCACAAGCGAACGCACACCCGTACCGGATGCAGCTGCCTGGATACAGCAGCGTTGAATCACCATGAAAAGAAAAGAATCATATTCGCGGGCGGCAATGTTCCAATTGGAGTTACCAAGGCCATTGTTGCAGTTCAGGTACAACAAACCAGCATTGCCACCATTACCGGCATTGCCACCAACCAGATAATTCAACCGTTTTTTCATTTTTGCTACTAATTCAGCATTGTTTTAATCGCGGGGAAATACCCCAGAAAAGCCAGCAGGTGGGGGCAAGCCCCCTCCTGCACCTCCCCCGTTAATCGCGGGCGGCAAGGATCCAAGCGGAGAAACCAAGGCCATTGAAGCAGTGCAGGCACAACAAACCAGCATTGCCACCATAACCGGCAATGCCACCAACCAGCACCTCATAAGACGAATTCGCCGCATTCGCTGCCCAGTGGTAATCACCCCAGGAAATCGACTCAGAGCCGCACCCCTTGTACGCCGCCTCGTCATCCGGGAAGAACCCATCCGGCAGATACAGCGGCTCCTCCTCCGTGCCGAAATTCGTATCACCGTGATTCGTGAACACAAACTCGCTCGGCCAGCCGCCCCAGCTCATCTTGCGCCCCACATCAGCGTAAGTATCGGTCAGGTACGCAAACGAAGTGTAACGCGTGCGCCCCTTGCCCGCCATGCGCACCACATTCACCGTAGCGCCATCAATCGTCTCACTCGTAATTACCATATCCGAAACCACATCAAACAACCCCTGGCCGAACTCCAGCATACGGATGCGCAGCGGGCTCATATTCGTACGCGAACGCCCCAGACACCCGTTCCGGTGGCGGTAAATAGCATTCGTCACCCCCGCACGCGGGTACCCCTGCTGCAAATACGCACGGCTCACACCCGTATACGTTGCAATCTGCGGAATATACGCATACAGATTGATATTATTCGTCCCATTCGTGATATACCCGCGCACCGTGGAAGCATTCGCATTATTGGCCGGCGTATACTTGGAATCCGCCCCGTTGCCATTCGCGCTGTCATAATTCGGATTCGCCACATACGCCAGCTGAGCCGCCTGGCTCGTGTAGAAAATCGGCCCCAGCAAGCCACCGCTCACATTCACAAACGCCGGGCGCTCATACTCCACACGCGGCACCGTGAACCCATCCGCCACATCCAGCTCCACATCCACAATACCGCTGCCATCATTGCGCGGCACCTTCGCCAGAATACGCACACTCTGCACCCCGTCCTGGTACTGCTTCGCATCATAATTAAACTCACCGCGCGTATCGGCAGAATAACCCGTAGTCACAGCATAATTCGACAACTGCCCCTGCATACGCACCGCCACATACTGCCCCACATCCAGCACACTCGCATCAGCCGTACTCAGCGGGAACGTGCGCCCCGCCACATCGCGGCCCTCCGCCGCAAACCTGTTCTGCCAGCTCGTCACACCAGTAGCAAGCGCCTGACTGCTCTTCACCCCATGCATCAGCAGCAACATCTCCGATGCGAACGCATGCACCTCAATACTCCCGCCGTGGTAGCCAGGTCCCTTATAACGCGCAGAAGTCTGCACATTGTACGCATTATGCAGCGTGTTATAACTCATATTCTGCACCGCCAGCAACCCCGACTGCTGCCGGTACTTCCCATCAGCCGCCAGGCCATTAAGGAACGGCGAGCGGATGCAATAAGGCGCATGCGAGCCATCATGACGCGTAGCCGCGCTGCACCACACCCAGCCATCCTCACCAGCCGGGGGATTCAGAGAATAAAAACGCTGCTCCACCGGCACCCCGCCGAACTGCGCAAAAAGCGTAGCGTAACGCTCCGCATCATAATCCACACTATTCACCGTGCGCACCACCTTCCGCCAGTACCCCATGCACATCACACCTACATCAGCCGTGCCTCCATCTTCAAAAGCACTACTACCCTCCAGCGCAGTCGGCAGCGGGTTCCCGTACTGGTCCTTAATATAATTCACACGCCAATCCATGAAGAACGGATGCGTCTCCGCATCATCCACCTCAGCCGCCGGATCCGTAATCCCCTCCTCATGCCACGGGAAATTCAGACCCACACGGTCGCGCA
>JAFVQN010000040.1 GCA_017504805.1 Akkermansia sp.
GTTCTGGAAAGCGCTCGAAAATCTGCCGCAGACCGATGTATATTCCATCACCCGCACCGGTTTTTCCGGACTGAACCGCAAGAGCAATGTGGTGGAAGGTGAGCTGGAACAGGTCATGAAAGCCCTGGGTGATGTGCCACATGTGGGCGATACGGAACGCCTGCTCACCCGCAGTCGCCGGGCTGCCGGTCAGTTGGAGGAACTCCTGCTCGGTTACCCGGAATCCGCCGAGGCCATGGTGCGCACCTTCTCACGCCACGCCTGCCTGGCTGATGTCATCTGCGTGGGCAGCGCCACAACCGTGCGGCTCTGGAATCGTTATGCCCAGTGCCAGGTGCCCACCCTCTACCTGCGCGACCTCCACAGCACCGGGGCCGATGGCGTGCTGAGCGCCTTCCTCGGCAATGCGGCAGATGCCGCCAGCGGCTGCTGCCTCATTGGCGACCTCACCCTCCTGCGCGATATCAACGCCGCTGCCATCGTCCCCCAACTGCCGCCCGGCAGGCGCATCGTGGCCGTGCTCAATAACGACGGTGCGGCCGCCTCCCTGCATGACACCGCCGGCGACCCCGAACTGGAAAGGCTCCTCGTGCAGCCCCAGCCCTTCCGCATGCAGGAAATCGCTCGTCTCTGGGGTGCTGAGTATTACGCCATCCGAAATGAGGCTGATTTCGAGGTGCTCGATACACTTGACGATGATGCATTCGTTCTCCTCGAACTCCTGCCGGATGGCTCGTTGAATTGACACGCCCCATTGTCGATTGGAAGGAGAGGAATTTCATCGACTAGATTTCCCAAATTCGCACGCCAATCTTTCATTAATTACATAAAGTGGCTACCTAGGTCAAGCTCAAATCGTGTAGGTGCCGCATTTTAGGCTTGACAAGTCGTTAAGAAATCCGTAACATGTCTTCGACATGAGAGTAACCATGACCATACTGACAGGCCTGATGATGGTGCTCACAGCGCAATCCGAGCTCGTGACTGCGCTGCGCCCGGCTATCAGGGAGGCCGCTGCCAAAAATGGTGTGGATCCCGTGCTGATGGAGGCCATCATCCGACACGAGTCGGCCAATGCCACATCAAGTGCTGCCCGTCGCAAGAACAATCTGGCGGGTATCATGGGACGCCGCGGACAGCGACGCTATGCAACCAAAGAAGCCTGCGTGCAGGATCTGGCCGAACTGCTGGCCAAATACCGCGCCAAAGGCCGCGTGACTGTGGTACAAATCAGTCGCGCCTATTGTTCTAACTCCAAACACTGGGTGAGCCGCATTTCCTCCACCATGAGTTCCATCCGCAAAGGCAAGTGGGGAGAATACAAGTAAATGCTGATTTCAGAACGCAGAATGCAGAATGAGCATTCACCGTGCGGCTCCCGCCGCACCGGATAAGAAAATAGCCTGAGCTCTGCTCAGGCTTTTTAATTACTTGCATTGACTGAAAGCTTTTGGTAGTGAGTGCCGCCGCATATCGGACACTTCTCCACCACCATCAGCGACGGCTTCTCGGCGGCCTTCGCCTCCGTCGCGCCCTCGGCTGGCGGCGAGATTATGAAATTGGCGGCGTCGTTCTTCGCCTCGAAGAACGGCAGAAA
>JAFVQN010000041.1 GCA_017504805.1 Akkermansia sp.
CTGACAAGCGAATATGCAATGATTTGCTATTGCGTTGGCAGGGGGAACATGATAGCATGCGCGCATGGCACATAGTTTCGAGGACGCAGTGGAGCAGATTCTGCAGAAGAATGATGATTACCCGGCAGATGCCTACTTCTTCATCCGCGCGGCGCTGGATGCCACGGTGGAGCGCTGCCGCAAGCCGGCTGAGAACCAGCATCTGAGCGCTGAGGAACTTTACTTCGGTTTCTGCGCCTATGCGCTGGAGGAATATGGTCCGCTGGCGCTGGCGGTGATGGAGCAATGGGGCGTGACGGAATCCTCCCACGTGGGCGATCTGGTGTATAACCTGATTGACGTGGGCGTATTCGGCAAGCAGGAGGGCGACCGCCGCGAGCAGTTCGACGGGCTCACCCCGGTGGCTACCCTGCTCAATGCCCCCTACGAAACCCTTGATACCCCGAACTGATTTTTCATATGAACACCGAAGCAATGCAGGGCAACCAGCTGCGCTGGCCCGCCGAATGGGAGAAGATGGAGGCCGTGTGGCTTTCCTGGCCGCATCGTGATGACCTCTGGCAGGGCGGCCTGCAAGAGCTGCACGGACGCTATGCCGAGCTGGCCGCCGCCATTGCCACCGAAGCCGAGGTGCGCATCAACGCTGCGGCCCCGCTGCACGCCGGCATCGAAAAGCTGCTGCGCAGCCGCGGAGTGCAGCGGTTCAGGCTCTACGACCACCCCACGAACGACGTGTGGTGCCGCGACCACGGCCCTATCTTCACCCGGCGGGCAGATGGCGGCCTGCAGCTGGCGAACTGGACCTTCAACGCCTGGGGTGGCAAGTTCGCCCCCTGGGATCTGGACAACGAGATTCCCGCCCGCATTGCGGCCAGCCTGGGGCTGCCGCAGCTGCCCAGCAGCATGATTCTGGAGGGCGGCGCCATCGAGGGCAACGGCGAGGGCCTGGTGCTCACCACCGAGGCCGTGCTGCTGAACCCGAACCGCAACCCTGGCTGCACCAAGGCCGAGGTCGAAGCCGAGATGCACCGCCTGCTGGGCACCGCACATGTGTTCTGGCTGGGCAGCGGCATCGAGGGTGACGACACGGACGGCCACATCGATGACATGGTACGCTTTGTGGCCCCGGAGGCGGTGGTTTCCATCGTGGAGCCAGATGCGCACTCACCCCACTACCGCGCGCTGGCAGAGAATAACGAACGCCTTCAGGATCTGCGCACGCCCGCCGGCCACCGGGTGGAGGTGATTCCCCTGCCCATGCCGCAGCCGCTGGTGGCGCAGGACTGGCGCCTGGAGCAGCTGCCGGCCAGCTATGCAAACTTCCTCATCTGCAACGGGGCGGTGATTGTGCCCATCTTCATGCAGGAGAAGGAGGATGACCGCGCGCTGGGCATTCTGCGCGAGGCTTTCCCCGGCCGCCGCGTGGTGGGCATCGATGCCCGCCGACTCGTGATTGAGGGTGGCGCGATTCACTGCATCACCCAGCAGCAACCGGCCTGACGCATCAACCAAAAAGCGGCTCCTCCCGGAGCCGTTTTTTGTTTAATAACCACCCCAGAAGTTCTCAGTGGGATTCATGGGGATACTGTCACCGGGTTTAAGCTGCAACCAGTCGAAAACGGTGCGCCAGCGGTAGCGGTTGCCGTTTGGCTGCACAAAGAGCACGTCGATTCCCTGCTCCCCTTTGCCGGTGTTCTGTCGGGCGGCTATCTCCGCAATGGGGATAGTGACCTTGTACTGGTTCTCCGCTATGCGCTCCGTGCAGAACGCCACAGCATCATAATCACGGTTCACCTGATAGGGAGGGTCCTGCACCAGGGCATTCACATAGGCACAGCCAGTGCAGGTGATATCCAGCTCCAGAGCATCGCCCACCCACTTCAGGCTGGCTGCCTGAATCTCCGGCTTCGGGCACTCGGCGTAGAACGCCGTCTTATCCCCGGCGGGGGCAAAGACCTGGCAACGGTCGAGCAGTCGGGCGGAATTCAGCGTGAGGTAGGTGGGGGTCATGCCAAACGTGTAATTGCCTGCGCCCATGAGCGGGGTACCCATGGCAGCTTTATCGGTCACGGTGCCCTCATTATGCGGCAGGTTAAGTCCGTGCCCCAGCTCGTGAGCGAGCCCGCCGAGCCACTTGGTGAGCAGGCGGCCTTCGTGGGTATCCTTGCCGAGGTGTTTGATATCGAAGTGGGCATAGTCCAGAGCAAAACAGTTGCGACCCAGGCCGTAGAAGGGCACGCCACCGGGGCTCATGTCGTTGTTCTGCTCATCGTAGAAAGTGGGCATGATGACCAGGATGTGTTCGCTGCGCAGCTGGCCGGGATTCGCTGCTGCATATTCCTTAATATCGGCCATGCAGAAGTTGTGCCCCGTAGCATAGGCATACTCGCGGGAAGGGCGTTTGCCGCGCACCAGGTGGAGTTTCACATTACCGTTCTCCAGACGCTCCAGGCCGAAACTGCGCCCGGGAAAACCGTTGCGGGTCATCTCCTTCGCGTAGAACTGCTGCACATAGAGCATCAGCTCGCTCAGGCGACGCTCATAATCAGCCACCGGTTCATTGTCATTGCCCAGGAAATAAACGATATTGAGCGGGTGTTCAGAAGGCACCACAGCCACTTCATCCGCCAGAATTGCCTTGGCAGCATCAGAAAAATGAGCGGGTACAGCAGCCATGCTCAGCGGAACCAGCAGGCCCAACGCCGCTATAAAGGTGGAGGCTTTCATGCGTAACATTCTATCACACTCTCCCGTCCCAGGCAAGAAAAAGAGCACTACTGCCTCAGCAGTAATGCTCTGGAAATAATCAGCTTTTCAAAAATCAGGCAGCCTTAATGGCGGCGATGAGCTTATCCTTGGTGGTCATGCCGGTGATGGTGTTCACGACCTCACCGTCCTTGAAGATAATGAAGGTGGGGAGGGAACGCACACCGTAGCGCACGGCGATGGCCTGACCAGCAGGCTGGCCGGCATCTACCTTCACCACCTTGGCTTCAGTGCCCAGGGCGGTTGCAGCCTGCTCCACGGCGGGCATCATCATTTTGCAGGTGCCGCACCAAGTGGCCCAGAAATCCACCAGGACGGGAACGGGGGAATTGAGGACCTCAGCCTCAAACGTGCTCTCTGTTACTTCTTTGAGTGCCATAGTTCTATATGTGTTTTTGTTGTGAGGGGTAAAAAGCACCGCCAGGGGCTCATGCCACCGGCGGTGCTGTTCAGTTCAGATATTCATGCAGTGGCAGTCGCGTTACATACAGGCCCGCAGACGAGCCACCAGGTTTTCCTTGGAAGTGGCACCCACCACGGTATCCACCAACTCTCCCCCGCGGAAGAACATCAACGTGGGAATGGAGCGGATATTGAAGCGGGTGCAGAGCTCCCGGGTGGTTTCTTCATCCACATTCACCTTGCAGACCTTGGCCTGCCCGGCGAGTTCCACGCCAATCTGATCCACGATGGGTGAAATCATCTTGCAGGGACCACACCAGGGAGCCCAGAAATCCACCAGGACGGGAACGGGGCTTTCAAGAACCTCCGTTACAAAGTCGCTGTCTGTAATCTGTAATGCCATGGTGAGTGATGAGACGCCGAAAGCGCTGCTTCTGTTGAAAAATTATTCCTCTTCTTCGGAAGCTTCTTCCTCGTCACCGCCTTCTTCGTCGGCAGACTCCTCCTCGGTGGCTTCTTCATCCGCAGCCTCCTCGGCAGCGGCAGAATCAGAACCTTCAGCGGGCCAGCCGAACGTCGGCTCGGAAACGCGGCCGAACGTGGTGTCGATGGAGTACTGCTGATAGCACAGGAAGAGCACAGCCAGCAGAGCAATAATGGTCACGACGAGTACGGTCGGATGAGTGGGCTTCTTCTCTTCCTCCTCCTCGATGATTTCGGCCATCTTCTTCTTGGAGCCAGCCTTGGCGCCGGGCTTGGCTGCACCAGCCTTGGCGCTGGACTTCACCCCGGGTTTGGCGGGTTTGGCAGGCTTGGAAACAGGTGCTGTGGCAGTGGGTACTTCAGCAGGAGCTGCGGGAGCAGGTGCAGGGGTTACAGGTGCAGAGGCAGGCAGCGGAGCCGTGGCCACAGGAGCAGCAGGTGCCTTAGGCGCAACGGGAGCGGCAGGCGCTGCAGGTGCTGCGGGAGCCGCAGGAGCCTTCGGGGCAGCGGGGGCTGCCGGAGCGCCGGGGGCTGCCGGACGCGGAGGAACCGGAATGGGCATGGTGGGAGCCATGCGCGGGGCAGTAGGTGGCACAGGTGCTGCGGGGGCAGCGGGCGCGGCAGGACGCGGCGGGGTCAGCGGCACAGTAGCGGCAGGACGCGGAGCCGTGGGTGGCACCGGAGCACCAGGAGCAGCAGGACGCGGGGGCATAGGCGCCGTGGGTGCCGCGGGGGCTACCGGACGCGGAGCTGCGGGAGGTACAGGACGGGGAGCCGTGGGAGGAACCGGGCGCGGAGGTGTCGGAGGAAGAGGAGGAGTACTCATAACGTCAGTAAAGTCTGGTGCCGCTAACGCGGATTTCTTCTTATATTGCATTTTTTTTCTGCTTTTGCAAGCGGAAAACACTCATGCACGGTATTTTTTTGTTTTTAGAAGCAAGATTTTGTTCCATACGGGGTCACCGGGCCGATTTCTCCACCAGTGAACGATACAATGCCGGGCGGCCACCGGGTTCCGCAGGAGCCTGCCAGGAGTCGTCCGGGTTCGTACCGATAAGTCGCAACAGACGCACGTCAGCCTCGCAGGATTGAATGAACTGCCCCATCCGCGGTTTGATACCGCCGTGCTCCCTCCAGGGCTGGGGGCCCTGACGATACATAACATTAAAATGAATTCTGCTCTGCTCATGCATACGCAGACCGTAACTGAGCATGGACAGCGCGGTCTCCTTATGCCCCAGCTGCAGCTCATGGCGTCCCCTGAGCAACAGATTGTAAGCGTAATACGCCGGCCAGTTACTGAGCAGCGAACCGGGCATGGCATCGCCCACGTAGCTCTTGCGCATCAATTGCTCCGCCTCCTCATACTTGCCGAGAGCGCCCAGCGTATCCACCAGCATGGCAACAGTAAAGAGCTGACGCGGATTATGCTGATGCGCCAGACGGAGCAGCGATTCCCGGCGAGCAAAATCGGCATATCGAGGCGGCGGAAGCATCATGTAAACATCCATCAGCGCCGGGCTGGGGTACGCAGGCAGAAGCCGGGCAATGAATTCGCGGCGTGCATCACCCGTCGGGTCATTACCGGGGCGGGACAAGGTATCATACTCGCTCACAGAGCTCCAGGCCGGATACAGGCGGATTCCAAGCGCAACATCTGCGCACAGCAGACCAGCAGTCACCACCAGAAGCAGCAGACGCCCCGGCCATTTCTGAGCCCGCACCTGCACCAGTGGTGCCTGCCCCGGCGCCCACTTCCCCCTGCCCAGCAGCGGCTCTCGGCGATAATTGAAGGGCGAGGCGAGCACGCCGCACACAAAGGCACACAGCGCCACCACGGCAAACACATGCCAGGGAAAATCTGCAACAGCATACACAGCCACCACCAGCAGCACCACCATACAGAGGCCGGCCAGCCCGCGCCGGGGCTGCGCTTCGCACTCCGAGACCAGGCAGCGGAGCCCCCTGACAAGATGCAGAAGAAGAACGCCAACCACAAGGAGAACCCCTATCAACCCATAGTCAATCCAGGCCTGCAGGTATTCATTGTGCACAAAATTCGGGTGCTGCCATTCGTTATAGAATGGCACCATTTCCCACTGGGCGCAGTTGGCGCCACAGCCCCAGAGCGGCACACGCGGCAACACCTCACAGGCAGATGACCAGATGAGGTAGCGGATGTGCGAATCTGCCCCGCTCACAGCCGAAACCAGATACGAGCCGAACAACAAATCATACACAGCAATCCCGCCCAGCACCAGCACCCCAAGGCCGAGCAGCATGGTGCCACCCCCCGCTTTTTTGCCGGAGTACAGACGCAGAAGCAGGTTCAGCCCCCAGAACATCGCCACTGCCAACGGCAGCACCAGGTACACCGCGCGGGTTCCGCAAAGAAACGACACACCTACGGCTGCGGCAGCCAGCAACAGCATAGGAATACGCACCGCCCCACGTTGCAACCACAGCGCCGCTGCCACCAGCACGCTTCCCCCCAGACTGAGAAACACCCCCGCCACATTCTTGTAAACAAACAGCGTACAGGGCGTATGATTCTCACCTGCGGGCGTATAGCGGTGGCGGCCGGTCCACTCCAGGCAGAATTCCGGCTGACGGACTACGTAGAAAGCAGCGATATTCAGCAGCAACGCCACTCCCAGGACCAGCAGCAGGCTGTTATAACTCCGGTTCTGCGCTGCATACACTCCCGCCATATAATACACCACAGCTCCCATGATGAGGGCCGACTCACACCACGAGTCAACCACGGCGTAGCTCATCCAGCAGCGCCCCAGAAAATACCCGCCGACAGCCAGCGACACCCACCCGGTCAAACTCATCCGCACCAGCCGCTTCCCCGCCAGAATCGCACCACCCCCCAGCAGCAACACCACCGCCAGCACCACACACACGGGGAACGAGCTGAACGCGTGCGCATCCACCGCACTCATCGAAAAAATCCACAACGCGGCCAGAAGCCACCCGGCCACACGCCCGGGCAGACTCTCCGTCAATCTCGCGGCGGGGGTACCAGCTGCCATGCCCCGCATCATACCAGATACACAGGCTGCACGCAAGAGCACTGCCGAAAAAACTTGACACCCAGGCAAAAGTGTGCCAGAGTCCGTGGCAGGTATGAAACTGCTGCTTGCCCTTACTGACCAGAGCTTTTCTGCGACAAAATCCGTCGGAATCTTCAATGTTTCCATGGGATTGGCCAGCGGACTCATGCGCTGCCCGGAAGTCAGCGAACTGCACATACTGGGCAATAACGAATGCGCCGCCCATTTTTCTGACCTGCCGGCGCACGTGCATCTGCACCTGGCGGATAAACCGGTACCCCGCCGCTTCGGCCGCCTCTGGTGGGACCAGGTGGGCGTATGCGCCGCCATCCGCCGCATCCAGCCGGACTGGGCCATTCTCCCCAAGGGCTTCCCCCCATTCTTCCCGGCACTGGGCAAGACCAGGCTGGCCTGTTACCTGCACGATGTGAACTGGGAATATTACGAGCAGCACCAGGGAGAAGGAGATTCCCCGTTTCCCCGGCACGAATTGATGTACTTCCGAGCCCTGGGTCTGCGAGCTCTGCATGTTTCAGACCTGGTGCTCACCTCCACCTGCTTCAACAAGAGTCGCTATGAGCACTACTGCCCCGGCTGCCGCGTTGCGGTGGTCGGCATCGGTTTCGATGATGCACCCCGCCCCTATGCACCCGCCACGGGGCGCGACCTCCTCTTCTACGCCTCCCCCTTCCCGCACAAGCTCACCACGCTGGGCATCCGGCGTATCGAAAGCTGGTTGCAACAGCGCCAGGATGCCGACGGCATCCGCATCCACCTCATCGGGCGGCTGCCGCAGGGGCTCAATCTCCCCGGCCCGCACTGGGTGCAGCACGGCCGCCTGCCCTATGACGCATTGCAGCGTATCCTGCACGAGGAAAGCCGCTGCGCCATCTACTTCTCCGACTACGAGGGCTTCGGCATGCCCCCGGTGGAATGCCTGCGCGGCGGTGTACCATGCCTGGCCAGCGCCCTGCCCCCCATCTGCGAAAACATCCCCGCCCGCTTCACCTTTGATAACGCCGATGAAGCAGACTTCATCCGCAAGCTCAACTCCCTCTATGATGCACCGGATATGACCGCCCTGCCCACCTACCCCACCTGGCAGGAAGTCGCCAGCCGCTGCGTGGCAGCCATGCAGCAGTCATAAGTCCGGCCAACGTGCCGCAACACGAAAAAGGACAAGCCCTTCAGCTTGTCCTTTTCCAGAAATCTTTCCCGAACAGTGGGGATTAGGCCTCAACAGCAGCGGGGGTCACGGCAGCAGCCGGAATCTCCTCCTTGTTGGTGAAGTGCCACTTCACCTTGTTGCGCTTGCTGGCGGAACGAGCCTTGCGGCGCTTCTCATCCATGGGGCTCTCAAAAGCGCGACGACGGCGCATCTCCTCGAGAATACCCTCGGTGTCGAGCTTGGTCTTAAGGCGCTTCAGAGCGCGATCGATCGGTTCTCCTTTACGTACAGATACGGAACGCATGATTTTTCTTTCGTTGTTGATAAGTTGTCCGGGAACGGGCAGGCAAGATACAGCAATTGCGCCTTCCTGTCAAGTTTTTTGTCACAGTTTTGCAAAAAATCCGTTTTACAGATTCGTTTACGCGCCTTCTACCGCCTTTTTTTCATTAACTGAGCTCCCTTTTATCTGATTTCTCCCACGCGTTTATCCGCAGCAAACACACAACGGGCTTGCCAAGGCAGGCGCGAGCGTGTACAATGCGCGCGTGACTGCGCCGAAACACCCGTCGATGTGCAATTTTGCCGAACGCCCGTTCATCCTGTTCTGGGAGGTGACCCGCGCGTGCGCCCTGGCCTGCAGACACTGCCGGGCCATTGCCCAGCCGAAGGCCCACCCGGACGAACTGAACCACGAGGAAGCCCTGGCACTGGTGGATGAGATTGCGGAGCTGGCCCCGCCCATGCTGGTGCTGACCGGGGGTGACCCGATGATGAGGCGCGACATTTTCGACATCATCGAACGCGCCGCGGCCAAAGGGCTGCGCGTGGCGCTGAGCCCGGCAGCCACAAACCGCCTGCTCAATACTGACTTTCACAAACTGCGCACCGCCGGAGTGGTAAGCATGAGCCTGAGTCTGGACGGCGCCACCCAGGCCACGCACGATACCTTCCGCGGGGTACCGCACACATTCGAACGCACCCTCCAGGCCGCCCGCATGGCAAAAGAGGCCGGCATCCAGCTGCAGATTAACACGACCATCTCCCGCAGCACCCTGCCGGAGCTGGAGGGCTTTGTGGAGCAGCTCAAGCAGATTCAGCCGGATGTATGGAGCGTGTTCCTGCTGGTACCCACCGGCCGCGCCACGCTGGAGGAACTCCCCGGGGCCGCTGAACTGGAGGCCCTGTGGAGCCGCCTGCTGGAGCTGCGCAGCGAGCTCCCCTTCGCCATCAAGACCACAGAGGGACACCACTACCGCCGAGCGCTGATGCAGGCAGCCCGCAGCGGCAGGATCCCCGCCCCGCACCACCTGGTTCCCACGCGCGATGGCAAGGGCGTGGCCTTCATTTCCCACGTGGGCGAAATCCAGCCCAGCGGCTTCCTGCCACTCACCGCCGGCAATGTACGCACTGACAACCTGGCGGATATCTACCGCCACCACCCGCTCTTTGAGCAGCTGCGCAATGATGATGCGCTGGGTGGCAAATGCGGCTGCTGCGAGTACCGCCGCATGTGCGGTGGATCCCGTGCGCGCGCCTACGGCAGCTGCGGCGATATGATGGCCGCCGAACCCCTCTGCAACTATATACCCGCCGCCCTGCGCGGTGATTCTCCCCAGTCATGATTAATATCACCAAACTCTGGACAGGTGCCGCCCAGCCGGCCGACCACATCCGCTACGGCCAGGGCCACGGCAGCAGCAGCCTCAACACCAGCACCGCATCCTGCATGCCCGCATCTTCCCGCGTGCGCAAACCCATCGTGGTCTGGAATATCACCCGCACCTGCAACCTGCGCTGCGTACACTGCTACGCCGACTCACACGCCGAGCGCTACCCTGGTGAACTGAGCTGGGAGCAATGCTGCACCGTCATCGATGACCTGGCAGATTACAAGGTGAATGCCCTGCTGCTCTCCGGAGGCGAGCCCCTGCTCCACCCGCAGCTGCCCCAGATTCTCCAGCGAGCCACAGAAAAGGGTCTCAAAGTCACCATCTCCACCAACGGTACCCGCATCACTCCGGAATACGCCCGCTTATTCAAGGACCTGGGCGTGGCCTATGTCGGCATCTCGCTTGACGGCATCGGGGCCGTACACGACCAGTTCCGCGGTGTACAGGGCGCGTTCGACGGCGCCATCCGCGGCTTCAAGCGCTGCGAGGAAGTCGGCCAGAAAACCGGCCTGCGCCTCACCCTCACGCGCAACAACGTGCAGAGCATGGAGCAGATTCTCAACTTCATCGAGCAGGAGGGCATCCAGCGCGTATGTTTCTACCACCTGGTACCCACCGGCCGCGGAGTCGATGTAGCCAGCCTGAAGCCGGAAGAAGCCCGCGCGGCTCTGGATATGCTCATCGCCCGGGCCGAAGCCTGGCACGCCGCCGGTCAGACGCGGGAGCTGCTCACCGTAACCCAGCCGGCAGATGGCGTGTACCTGCTGCTGCGCCAGCTGCGCGAGGGCCACCCGCTGGCAAAGGAAACACTCCGACTGCTGACCTGGAACGGCGGCGGTGCCAACAGCTCCGGTCGCGGCATCGCCAATATCGACACCCAGGGCAACATCCACCCCGACCAGTTCTGGCAAGGCGTCACCCTCGGCAACGTGAAAACCCAGAAATTCTCCGAAGTATGGGAAGCCGCCAACGAACCCAGCGCCGAGGTGCTCCGGGAACTCCGCGGCAGCGATGACCCGCTGGAGCGGCAGAAAAAGCTCAGTGGCCGCTGCGCCACCTGCCGGCATTTCGCCCTCTGCGGCGGCGGCTTCCGCACCCGCGCCGCCTTTGCCAACGGGCACTGGTACGGCTCCGACACGGGCTGTTACCTGACCGACGAAGAAACCCGGACAGACATTTCTGAGCTTTTATCATAAAAAATTCTTCTCTTGCGGGCAAAAGTACATTTTTTTGCTTGCAGGAGACGGGATGATGTGGTATTTCTGATTTTGTCATGAAGCGCTTACTCCTTTCTACTATTCTCCTGGCTCTGGCCGGCACGACGTATGCCGACATTCAGGCACCGCCCGCCTCAGAGTACACGGCCACCCGCAAGCTGGGCCGCGCCATCGGCAACATCGTTTTCGCTGTTGAGGAAATCCCCACCACCATGATTCGCTGGAACGAAGCTGAGGGCAACAACGCCGCCTACTCCGTCGGCGTGGTGGACGGCATCGGCCGCGCTCTTACCCGCGTGGGCTATGGTTTCTACGAACTCGTCACCTTCTGGGCTCCCACCTACAAGTGCACCTACAAGCCCTGCTACCAGGATTCCTGCGGCCGCAGCGGTCTGAAAGAATACAACGTATGGGGCGGCTTCTCCGAATTCCCCGAGGAGCTCGGCTTCCAGAGCAAGTACGAATACAGCCGTCTCTCCAACGATTAATCTACGGCTGACATCCCATTTTGAACCCCGGTTGGATACTCCGACCGGGGTTTTACTTTAAGCAATTATGAATCTCCCGCCTAACGCCGGCGAAAAAAAGCGACTGTTTACACGCCGCCCCTGCTGAGAATCTGAGTCAGCTCTACCTGGAATGCCTGCAACTCCTCCGGCGTGGGTTGCCCCTGAAGGTCATTCCACGCAAAGCGGCCGAGCTGGTCAATCTGCCAGCCACCACGCGTGCCGGAAGCAAAGGCAACCTTGCCGGAAATCAGGGTACCCGGCAGCGTCAGTTCATCAAGCGTCACCACAGGCTTACCCGGCTGCCCCGCCTCGGGTGCAGGCATCGGCTCCGCCGCACTGGCAGCAGGAGCTGCAGGTTCAGGCTGCTTCACCTGCTCCGGAGCGGCAGCTGTGGCAATTTCGATACCATGGTCCAGCAGCAGGAAGCGCACATCCATGTAGGTGAGATGCACCCCGCATTCCGCGGCCAGACGCTTCTGGATACCATTCAGATCCACCCCTTCACCAGCCCACTGGCGAACCATCTCAAGCTGCTCTGCAGAAACTGTACTCATAACCCCATCATACCCCTGCACTGCCGCTTTGCAAGCCGCAAGCGTGACTTACCGGTCTATTTTACAATTCGCAACCAAAACGCCTCTGCATCACGGCGAGAAGCAGGCACCATATACCGGCTGCGGAGCAAATTAACATCCCGGTGTCCCATCTCCAGCTGCAGCTCAGGTAAATTCCGGAAATGTGCAGCATGAAACGTTGCAAAAGTATGGCGCAACGTATCTGCCCGCCAATGCTCAAACCCCGCATCATGGCGCAGCTCCCGCCATCTTTTCTTCCAATTCCGCGGAATGATGCATTCTGCCCGGGACAAATGAGCAACCCGACGCAACGGCACCATCCGACCACCTCCCGTCTTACTCACATTGGGACGCACGATTAACACCCCCTCTTCCCAGAGCACATCGCGAGCGGGACAGAAGCGGCTGACCTCTGCGGGTCTCATTCCACAATACAGCATCAGCAACAACGAAAAACGCATCTTCCGGTGCTTTGGAGAAGTACTCGTTTTCAACAACCTATCTGCATCGGTCAAACTCAACGGTTCAATAGTGGGCTCCTGCACCCGCGGCATTTCAATACGATCCACCGGGTTTACTTCACACCAATCCTGACGCATTCCATAAGCAAAAATGCTGTGCAATATGGCCCTGCCTTTGCGATAACTGTGCAGACTGCTGCCAAACGCCTGACGAAGGAGCTCACGGCATTCACTCGTTGTCATCGCCCGCAGAGGCCGCTCCCCGACTCCGGGGATTTTCAACATACGCCGCACAAAATACCGCAAGTCACGGCAGGTGGCAGCACGCCGGTCACACCGGGCCTCCACGCTCAGCCAAGCTGTTGTTGCAAACGTTTCTGTTCTTTCCTCTGCTGCCAGCGCCAGCACCCCCAGCACCGTCACTCTTTTAATCAATGCTATCACCTCCGGTCTCCGGCATCCTTCTACCCGCTTTCCCAATCGCTCCACTACGTCAAGCGTCAGACGATCGGCATCTAACGTATTCAAATGATATTTATTCAATTCCTTTTCTATTGTCATTGTCCCTGTCTCCATAAGAATCCTGCATTTGCAATGCTGATACGGCATGCAACCACACACTCGCCTGCCATTTAATCACATTCCCACAGCTTATTCAATTTTTGTTTTTTCTCTTATCAAAACGCGATTATTCTACAAAGTGTTGTGTTTTTAGATATAACTGTTATTTGTATTTGACACAGCATTGCAAATGCAGTAGAATAGCCTCGGAAGGAGGATAGGCTATTCCCCCTCACTTCCGTCAACCTGTAAACCACACACAAAACACTATGAACAACAAACTCATTCTTGCACTGGCCATCGCAGCAGCCCCTGCCATGGCGGCTCCGGCTGTCACCCTCAAACCCGCCAACAGCAACCAGGCCCTGACCATCGCTGGCGAATACACGATGTTCGAAGCGCCCAACGACACCACATCCTACGGTGTTGCGGTCAAGTTTGACAAAGTACTTGCCCCCATGCTCAACGGCAACTACTGGTCGTGGAATGCAGCCTTCTCCTATGGCTTCGGCACCGTTGACAACGGGAAGGGTGCAAAAGATACGGATTTCAACACCACCAGCATCCGCCTGGGGGTGGACGCCAATATTGTCACCAACAGGAACCTCACGGTATTCGTCGGTCCTCGTATCGGTTACAACATTTACGAAGAAGATGTTAGAAACGCCGAAAAGTTGAAATACCTCATGCTCGGATTCTCCGCAGGTCTGCGTTATAAGACCATGGGTGGCACCGGAATTGAGATTGGCTATACCAGGGGCTACTATAACCGGATAAAAGACAACATCGGATTCAATGGAGATGACAACACACACACCATCTACGGCGGTGTTTCCTTCAGCTTCTAAGTTTAATTCATTCCTCAATAGATAATCTGTATGAAAAAGACACTCCTCACTGCACTTCTGGCAGCATGTTGCGTAATCCCTGCGGTCTCCGCCGGGGAAAGCATTTCAACCCGGAGCATCGGTATTGGCTATGAGTACAGCTCATACAATGTCGAAAATTCCGACTGGACAATGAACAGCGCCGTCATCCGCGGCAACTACGATTTCTACAAGTTCAACAACGGCATCACCGTGACACTCACCGGCTCTGCTTATTATGGCATTGGCGAAATAGACGACGACATAGAGCCTTATGACACCACCCGCATGGGTGTTAAGGCAGGTCTGCTGTTCAACTACAGCGTTTCCGACAAGCTCACCATCTTTGCGGGTCCCACCATCGGTTACAACGTCTTCAGCTATGACACCCCCGATCTCTTCAAGAATGCAACGGGCGCAGAGTTGGATGACGACACGGGTGTTACTTATGGCGTGACCGCAGGTCTCCGTTACCTGCTCTCCAACCAGAAGACGAGCATCGAAGTTGGTATTTCTGTTGAATCGACTTCTCTTTCCGGCGCGGATGACGAATACGATCTCGGCGGAGAAACCTTAATCAAATGGTCTGAGGACAGCATCGGTTCCACCTCATTATATATCGGGATTAACCACGCTTTCTAAACACCCAAGTAAAAACCATTACCACCCTAATCAACCCTTTGCGCTGCACATCATGCAGCGCAAAGGGAAGTCTCTCTAAAAGCAGGAGGGGAAAAGGGTCAATCACTCTCTGCCGCAGAGTGAAGCCGCCGTATGAAAACAGCCACATTCTGCGACGGCGAGGCAACCAGAACATATAACGGATAATACAGACATTCATCCTCATTATGAAAAAACATACGTGCATCAAATTCATAGGGCTGCTGGCCACAGCAGCAGCAGGACTTACTCTGGCATCCTGCGGTGGCGGCGGTGGCGGCGGTGGTGAAAGTGGTACACCCAGTGCTCCGACTGAAACGGAAACCACTATCCCCACCTCACCCACACTGGCCCCCGATGCCATGAAAGGTGGCCTGCTGACCATCAAGCACAACGGTAGCCTCGAGTTCTACTATTCGCTCAATAACGGTTCAGTAAATGTGACTCACTTTTATAGCAGCACCTTCTACCAGCCACTCACTCCGGCCGGCACGTACAACTACACTAAGACAAGCGACACAACCGGCACTCTCACGGCAAACCACAAGATTATCACCAATCTGGATGAGGTGAATAAAAAGTACACCACCGCGCAGACCAGCCGCAACTACAAGCTCACTTTCACCCATTTTTCATCTGGCTACCGGAAAGGCACGGCCTACTGCAGCACGGACGGCCAGACCTATGATTTCGAGTGGAAGTATTCCTCTGCATCCGACGCAGAATAACCTGCAAACAATCACATATACTCCTCAAAAGTCATGAAAAAGAATACATTTATCAAGATTACGAGTCTACTGGCTACAGCAACAATCGTCCTGGCACTTGCCTCCTGCGGCGGTGGCGGCGGCGGTGGTGGTGGCGAAAGCAGCGGTAGCGACTACTCCAGCGACTACTCCGATGGCAGCAGCACTACAGGCGCTGCCCGATCCAGCCTCAGCGTGGGAACAGTCATCACGTTCACGGAGACCTCCAGCAACAGCGTAAGCACTACCACAACCACAGAAAGAGCCCAGGTTACGGCCATCCACGGCACTTACGATGGTAAACAGCGAGGCTCGGTGAGCGTCAAAACTACGATTAACAGCAGCCTCACCGGCAGTAATTCCTACACAGCAAATCGAGGTTTTTCCTACGAAAAGACCGGCACAAACACTGCGCAGGTGGCAATAGGCATCACAAACATGGACTACCAGAATTTCAGTTCCATTTCCACGACCTACGATCTCACCTTCACCAGCGCCTCATCCGGCACTTATAAATCACGCTACGTTTCTAACAGCTCTTACCATACCGGCAGCGGTACGTTTACCATTCAGTAAACAACGCCCGGCATACATAAACGCGACCTGTAGTGCGAGCTGATTCGACCCAAGAATCCGCACTACAGGTAACGCGTTGATGCAGTCAGGAAATTGAAATCCCGGACAGCACCGCGTATCCCACACCCCCGGCTAACGATGAAGACAAGTCTCATGACGGCATCATGCATGTTGGCAGCAGGGCTGTGCTCCGTTGCGCTCGGCGGGGAGTACTACATCAGCCGCTATCCGGCGGCGATAGTGCCGGAGCGCATGGTGACGGTTCCCATCACTGAGCCGGGGGTCATAGAGATACACCACCGGGGAGAAGGGAGGATAACGAAAGGGACCCTGCTGCTCAAGGTGAACGCTAAAGAACTGGCGCTGGAGGAAGCGGAACTGAAAAACCAGCAGAGGCAGAACACCGCCACCGCAAATGAGGCGCTGCTACAGCTCCGGCGAAAACGCGAGGAGATGGAGTTCATCATGGCGCAACCGGCAGCGCGGCGCCAGTTCATCGAGGCCAGGGTAAAGGCGAAGGCCGACAAGCAGGCGCTGGATATCCTGAACGAGAAGATAGCCATACAGGAAGCCACCCTGCGACTGACCAACGACAAGCTGCAGCACGCCTTCGATAAGCGGTGCGAAACCCGCATCATCCGCATGCCGTTCGATGGCAAGGTGCAGTACCACATTGCGCTGGGAGAGGAAAAGGAGCAGCTGATTACCCAGACAGGTGCACTACTCACCGCGGTGGATGACAAGGCTTTGTACGCCGCGGTAACCCCGGAGGACGCAGAAATCATCAATCTTCCGGTGGAAAAGCTGGTACTTCAGCTGGAAAGCGGCCAGGGAAAGCGCCTGCGCGCCCGCTGGCACCACAAGAAAGTGGAACGCCGGAATAACAGGGAAGCTCTGGTCTACTACTTCCTTCTGGAAGCGCAGGATTACGACACCGCCTGGGGGATGATAGGGGCCAACAGCATCGCGGAGCTGCACTACAGCGATGACACCGGCGAAGAGCTCCTGTATGAACCCAAGAGCAAACTGGCCGAGGAAGCAGGCACCACCACCTTTGAAACCTGGGAGGAGCTGGTTACAGCCCTGCGCCCCGGCTACCAGATTTTATTTACCGGCGAGACCCACCTGTGTCTCCGCAAAGCAGAGCAGAACTGATGTGGGCAACTCTGCAGATCGGGTTCTACCTGACCCGCGATACGCTGCACCGCTGGCGCACGCGAGTCTCCAGTCCGCTGGCCAGGTTGTCCGTTGTCTTTTTCCTGAGTGTATGCGGGCTCGTCTTCCTGAGCAGCTACGTCATCTCAGTCAAGATGCTCCGGCAGCGAATCCACCGCAGCGGCGGCAACCTGGTGGTGGCCACGGAAATGGTGCACGACCCGGCAAAACGGAAAGCAGGGCGCAGCGTGATTTCCCCTGCCCCGGAGAAATACAACCTCTACCTCTTCAACGAGGCCTTTGCCACGGCCTCGGTAGGCACGCAGCACTACAGCATGATTGAGTACCTGCCGGGCAGCACCTCCCTGTTTCCGGCAGCCACGAAATGCACCACATACCTGCTGCCGGCCATACCAACACGGCACATGGTGCCGGAAAAAGTGAACATGGAGGGCTATGCACTCCATGCCGTGACCCTGCCAGAGGAGAAGGCCGGCATGCTCAGGCGGCTGTTCCAGAGCGGCGCAGTATTCATACCCTATGGCATCCTGAACACGGTGTGGGACCACGGTTTCGTGCGCCGCTATGTGATGCAGATGAAAAATTTCAACGCAAAAGCCGTACAGCGGCAGGAAAACATACTGCTGCAGCTTTCGAAGCTCGACAAGCGCAACCTGCACATCATCAGCAGTGGCAAGCTGCTGGAAGAACTCGGCGACCTGGAAAAGACGCAATACAAGTTCCGCGTGTGGGTGACGGTGGGCATATCGGCCATCATCTGCACTCTGCTCACCTGCGTTTCCTCGCTGGAGTTCCGCCAGAGCAGTCACATCTACGCCCTCATGGGGAGTTTCGGGGTAAACCGGGCTGTGCTCTACCTGTGTTTTCTGCTGGAAAATGTGGTGCTGGTAGCAGCGGGCTTTGCCGCATCCCTCGCCACCATTTTCTACGTGAGCGACTATATTACCACCGTGCTCTACAAAAGTCCGGACATACGCCTGAGCCTCTGGGAACTGGAAAATGACATCCGCACCTTCCTGCTGGCGTTCGGCATCTGTATTCTGGTTTCGAGTGTTCCCATAGGTGTGGCCGCCTGCCGCCCCATAGGCAAAGTTCTGAAATAACCCTGCCTCATGTTCAGCGTTCGTTCCATACTCCCGGTTCTTCTGGCATGCTGTCTGGCGGCATGTTCCGTGGAGCAGCGCATAGGCGATGCCCGCCGGGAGCTCATGTCCGAATACAACGCCATACCGGACTGGGAGAAGCTACCGCAAAAGCAACTGAGCTGGGAAAAAGCCCTGCACCTCCTGGAAACCGGGAATCTGGATCTGCAGCGCTGCAGAAACAATATCAGGGAAGCAGAGCGCCAATGCGAGCGGATCTTCACCGACTTTATCCCGATAGTGGATTTAGGGCACTACTACAGCAGTGCCCTCATCAAGAGCGACACCAGCTCGCCATCCTACGGCTCGTTCGATGTCAATGTCATCTTCAACATTCCCTCGCTCATGCGACTGCCCGTGGACCACTACACCCGCAGTCTCGAGCTCTACAAGGCCAGGCAGGATATGGCGCTCAAGAAGCGGGAACTGGTAGCCAAACTCTGGCAGCAGTTCCGCAGCGATGATATCGCCCACCGGACAATCCGGACCGAGGAGGCCGATGCCAAATGGCGCGAAAGTAACCAGCAGATCCGCCGCAGGGAACAGGAACTGCAGCAACGCGAACGTGAGCAGAACCTCTGCGCCCTGCTCAATGACTACTCCGCACGGTGGTCCCCCGTGCCCGGGACGATGCCACGCCTGCAATGGAGCGATTACCGGGAAAAGGCAGACACACCCGATGAGCTCACCCAGATTACTATGGCGCTCACCCTCGAAGTGGCGCGGCTTCAGAAATTGGGCGTGGCGGTGCGCTACCTGCCGGATTTCAATGTAAACTTCTTCAGTCCCTCGCTGTTCTCCTCCACAGGCGGCAGCACCGGCGGTTTCATGAGCGGCGATACGGATGTGCGTGTTAATCTCAACACCTACCTGCAGCTTGACACACGGCTCGAAATCTGGAGCGAATGGGCTCGCGCAAAAGAAAACTACCACCTCGTGCAACAGGAGCTGACCCACAATATGCACGAATACCGCAACAAGATGAAGCTCCTGCTCGACAGCTGGAAAACATACGACGACTGGCTCCTCAGCACGCAGGCCTACGTACGCTTCCGCCAAACACAGGGAGGTCTCACCCCCGATGAACTCAGCAGCCTCTACGAAGAAGACCTTGCGCTGCAACAGGAAATGCTCGACCAGGAAAGCAAGAATGTAGAGCGGGAATGCGCCCTCATTCAGGAATACGGCCTGCCGGCAGACAACAGCACACCCGCATCAGTTTTCAACTACCCCAATCGTATGAACCATACCATTGTTGAGCAGGGCCCCCGTGGGTGCGGGGGGCCTGACTCAACATTCAAAAAAACGTCCAATCCTCAACTCAACAGTTATCTCACATCATGAAAACAAAAACAAACAAGCTCATCAATCTACTGGCAACTTCCATTATCGGCCTCACTCTCTGCGCCTGCGGCGGTGGCGGCGGTGGTGGTGGCGGCGGTGGTAGCGAAACTGACGGAAGCAATTCCGAGCATCCGTCTACCGAACAGACCCTCGCGCCTGTATCCCTTTCTTCAGGAGATACTTTTATCATATCAAGCTCGGATACTGAGAGTCTCAAGCTTAAGATTCAGACGCAAACCTGGCTCTATGTGGATGACACTTACAACATGAGCTATAGATACGAATACATCTCTGCAAACTCTGCACGACTCTACGTTACCGTTGAGGGAGAAGAGGGGTACTTTTCACTTAACTTCACTTCCCCCAACGGCGGTTACGTCGGGGATGATTACTCTGCACCTTTCACCTTCACCAGAGCCAATACCGGCAACTCAGCAAACGGCGGCACTTCCTCCGGCAGCAGCACTGTTTCCGGTTATGCACCTCAATCTCTCGACGGATACTACATTGCATTCAACAGCACGGTGAATGGCATCCAGAAGATCGGTTTCTCCGGTAATACGGTTACCATATCTCCCGCCAATGTAAGCGGTACATACTCGTACACACGCTCCGGCAGCAACGGAAATGAAGGCTCGGTCACCCTGAACTGCTCGGGCTCCAACTACGACAGCAATGGTGCTATGACCCTTACCTTCCACTCTGCCAGCAGTGTCACGCTCAAGGGCAAGATAAACAGCAACACTTACACGCTGACGGGTTCCTTTGCCAAAGGCAAAGTCCAAATAAGCGGAGGCTCCTCCGGCGGAAGCACTGCCACGGGCACGGCGCCTTCCAGTATGTCCGGCATGGAAATCCGGTCCTCAACAACAGGTGAGTTCCTCCGTTTCGTGAACGGAAGTAAAGTTGAACAGGGCCAACTCGGAACCACCACCGCCTGGGGGTCGGGTACGTACACCTACAGCAAGACGTCCAACACCACGGGCATCCTTACATACAACATCACAGGCAATAATGGCAACTGGACAGAACGTTCGAATATGTATCTGGACTTTTCCACTCAGGGCTCGGTAAAGATCACAGGCTTTGTCGAGTATCAAAACCAGACCAAGGAGATTAACCGTACGGATACCCTTGTCACGGCCACCGGCAGATAAAAATCCTGCTGCACTTTAAGCGGTTAGATTCTACCGCTCTGAGCAAAAGAAACCCCGTAATGTCCACCAAAGAGGTATTCACCGGAGCCAAGACATAACAACACCACACTCAAACCCCTGGGGGGCGCTGCCAGCAGCAGGCCCCCCAGGAGCAAGATACCGCTACTACCACCCATGCGCACCGGCATACTCAACATCGTCGCAATCACTCTCCTGTGCAGCTTTTCCTCCCACGCCCAGATAAAGGAAAAGCTGAGCACCGCACTCGGCATAGGACGCCCCCAAAGTAAGGAGGCACCCGGCGAATCGATTCCGGCGCAAGCCCCCGATGCGCTCTACATAGGGCGCTACCCGGGCAAGGTAGTGCCTAAACGCTTCATCCCTGTGGTGCCACAGACTGCAGGCAAGGTGCAGGTCCACCACCGGCATGAAGGCAAAGTGGAAAAAGACACATTAATCATAAGCATCAATGCTGAAGAATTAAAGAAAGAAGAACAGGAGATGCAGTTCCGAAAGGAAAAGGCCCTGCTGGAAGCCGAAAGTGAGATTCTGCAGCTGCAGAGACAGAAAGAAGAGATGGAATACATTTCTGCACTTCCGGCAAAACATAGAATGTATGTAACTCAACACCTCAAGGCAGAAGTAGATAAACGGGCCCTGGAACTGATTGAACGAAAAATCGAACTGGCTCGTAAAGCCGCCCGACTGGAAGCAGAGAGACTACAGGAGCGCTTTGAACAGCGACGGGAATCTCATGAAATCCGCATGCCGTTTCCCGGGCGTATCCAATACCACCTGGCCATTCCGGAAGAGGGGGAGAGCGTTCTGGTCAACAATTCTGCCCCGGTAGTCACCATCGTGGATGATAGCGAAATATACCTGGCAGTAAATATGAGTAACCCCGCTATATCCCGACTGGATGCCGCCAGCCTTAGTGTAACACTGGATATGGGGGCAAACGGGATTATTCATGCACCGTGGTCACATTCACGAGTAGAAAAAGGAGACCAGGGAGAAACACTGGTGTACTACTTCTCCGTGCCGGAACAAAGAAAAGAAGAAGTGATACGCCTGACTGGCTCCAAACTGGTGCTACGGCTACACCACCGGAATCACGATGATTTCGTGCTTTATTCCAAGGCAGAACTGGCTATGTCCACGGCAGATAAGACTTTCGCGTCCTGGGAAGCTCTGATCGAGGAAATCATGCCTGGCTTCAGCATCGTCTATATCGGAGAAACCCACATCTGCGTGCGTCTACCAGCCAAGCCATGATTCCATCTCTGCTCATCTTGCCGTATCTGATACGGGACACCCTGCACCGCTGGTTCATCCGGCTCTCAAGCCCTTTGTCCAGGTTGTGCGTCGTATTTTTTCTGAGTCTGTGCGGATTAGTATTTCTGAGCAGCTACGTTATCTCCATTAAAATGCTGAAGGAAAGAATCCGCCAGAACGGGGCAGACCTGATTATCGGTACCCATATGGAGGTACCGCCCCACGCACTGCCGGAGCGGCACCCCGATTTAATCCCCCAGAGCGTTGATCAGCACCGCTACTATCATTTCCGCGAAGCATTCGTGAGAGCAGAACACAACGGCCAGGGAATTGCGGTGGTGGAATACCCCACACAGCTGACTGCAAGTTTTCCCCAGGCAAGAGACCAGGCAAACGCCACATATCTGCTTCCCCGGGTTCCGGATACGTACCGAGGGCCAACAGATACGACAATAGAGCACTACACCATCACAGCTCAAAGCCTGGCCGATAATGATGTTCCTATACTCCGCAAACTCTACCCACGAGGTGCCGTTCTGGTGCCAACCGGTTGCTTTGAGCATCTCTGGAACAACGGATACCTGAACAAACACGTTATCCAGCTGACCAATATCACACCGGACATGGTGAATTTCTGGACAAAAACACTCCAGAACATCTCAACTCTGGACAAGATGGACATGGGTATCATCTCCAGTGCCGGGCTGTTGAAAGAACTCGACAACATGGAGCAGCTGCAGAAGAAATTACGGATTGGAGTAACCCTCGGTATCTCGAGCATCATCTGCATGCTGCTCATCTGTGTATCATCCATGGAGTTCCGGCAGAATGAATTCATCTATGCCCTCATCGGAAGTTTCGGGGTGGGGCGTTTCCTGCTTTATCTCATGTTTATTGCCGAGAACACCGTGCTGGTGGCTCTGGGATTTAGCGGCGCATTGGCCGGAATATGGAATATCCGCAGCTTTATCACGGAAAAACTGTACAAAGCCCCGGATATAGCTCTGAACCTTACAGAGCTTCAAACCGAAATTCACATTTTTCTACTGGCATTCGTCGCATGCATCCTGATATCAAGCATCCCCATCCTTTTCGCCATTGCTAAACCTATTGGTAATATCCTGAAATGATACAAGCATCCCATAGCATTCTTGTTCTTTTACTGATTCTAGTGGGACTCAGCAGCTGTTCCGTGGAGCAACAGCTGCAGAAATCGCGTAATAAACTGACGCAGGATTACGATGCCCTACCGCCGTACGACACACTGCCCAGACGAACAATCACCTGGCATCAGGCGCTGGAAATGGTCGAAAAAAACAACCTGGAAATGCAGCAAGCAGCGGAGAGCCTGCGCGAAGCCAGGCGAGGCTGCGACAAAATTTACCGCGACCTCATTCCCATGGTCAACATGGGCTACTACTACAACATGGCGCTCAAAACCAATCAGTATGCTGATAATAGAACCGGGCAGTTCGATTTCAATATCATCTTTTCACTGCCGGAATTGATTCAGATACCTATCCAGCACTATACCGCTGCTCTTGCAGCCTATAAAGCCGAGCAGAATATAGAACTCAAGCGGCGTGAGCTCACCGCCAAGCTATACCAATTCTTCAGACTACAGGAGATTCAAAAACGGGCAAACGACCAGGAGCACCACCAATGGAGCGCTGACCAGCTCTCCAGGAAGATGGCAATTGATAAACGAAAGGAAAAAGAAGAGCGAGCCCAATGGTTGCAGATATGTGACCTGCTCAACAACTACGATGCGCGCTGGCAGCTCTATACCCCCAGCCTTCCACTGCTTACCCCGGATGTCTACCGGGAACAGGCCAAACATCCGAGCGACCTGAGCATAACCCAGGCGGCCATGGAACTTGAAGCCTCGCGGCTGCGAAAAAAAGGGATTGCCCTGCAGTACTGGCCTTCCCTGCATGTGCAATTCTACAGCCCGAGTCTATTCAACATGAGCGGCGGCAACATGACAGGTTTCATGAGCCTCGACGATGCCAGAATTGACATGAACACCTATCTATCTCTGGATACCAGGCTCGAAACCTGGAACGAATACTTAAGCGCTAAGGCGCAGCACAAACTGCTGGAACAACAGCTTCGTAAATCCATGTATGAACACAGGGAAAAACTGCAGCTTCTTATGAGCAGCTGGGCGGAATACAACGACTGGAAGGAAGCCATGCAGAACTTTATCACCTTCCGCAAGCAGCATGGCATCACTAACTCTGCGGCCGCAAAGGCACTGCATGATGAATCCATGCAAGTTCAATCGGCAATTCTTGCACAGGAGCGCGAGAACTTAGAACGCGAATGCGCCCTCATCCAGGAATACGGGCTTCCCGGTTCAGAAAAAAACTCTCCCAACACAATTAAACACACCAATCAGAATCAACCATGAAAACACGCAAATACATCAAACTGCTGGCTACTACAGTCATAGCACTCGCTCTCTGCGCCTGCGGTGGCGGGGGTGGCGGGGGTGGCGATTCAGACGGAAACCATTCCGGGCATCAGTCTACCGGACAAGCCTTCGCGCCGACATCTCTTTCTGCCGGAGATATTCTTACCCTGACTTATCCAGGCGAAGGAGACCTCAGGATAAAGATTCTTACGAGCACCACTCTCAGCATTGCGGGTTACACCGTGCCCTATACATACAAATATCTTTCTGCAAACTCCGCACGAATCACCATGAACTTTGATGGAGAAGAAACCGATTTGCAACTTAACTATTCTTCCCCGACCAGAGGTAACGGCGATGATGGAGAAGACCCATTCACTTTCACCCTCACCAGAGCCAATACCGGCAACTCAGCAAACGGCGGCACTTCCTCCGGCAGCAACACTGTTTCCGGTTATGCGCCCACTACACTTGACGGATACTACATTGCATTCAACAGCACGGTGAATGGCATCCAGAAAATCGGTTTCTCCGGCAACACGGTTACCATATCTCCCGCCAATGTAAGCGGCACCTATTCGTACACACGCTCCGGCAGCAACGGGAATGAAGGCTCGGTCACCCTGAACTGCTCGGGCTCCAACTACGACAGCAATGGTGCTATGACCCTTACCTTCCACTCTGCCGGCAGTGTCACGCTCAAGGGCAAGATAAACGGCAGCACCTACACGCTGACGGGTTCCTTTGCTAAAGGCAAGGTTGAAATAAGCGGCGGCTCCTCCGGCGGAAGCACTGCCACGAGCACGGCACCTTCCAGCCTGGCAGGTCTGGAAATCCAATCTTCATCAAAAGGTGAGTTCCTCCGTTTCGTAAACGGAACCACAGTTGAACAAGGCAAACTCGGAACCACCAGCGCCTGGGCCTCGGGTTCATACACTTACAACAAGACATCCGGCTCCACAGGCACACTTAAATATAACATATCAGCCACTAATGGCAGCTGGACAGAGCATACAGATGGAGTTCTTGAGCTGACCTTCTCCACTTCAGGAACAATAACAGTCAAGGGCTATGTTGTATTCAACTCCGACTCGTCTTATGTCAACCGCACGGATACCCTCACTACGGCATCCGGCGGCAGCAACTCCGGCGGCAATACCTCCGGCGGAAGCAGTTCCTCTCAGTCCTACGCTCCGAGCTCATTGGAAGGCAAAGTTCTCAGTATTTCCAGCAGCATCGGTGGCATACAGAATGCTCAGCACTTCGGTTTCTCCGGTGGTAAGGTGACCATCATGCCGGCAGCTATCACAGGTACATACAGCTACACCAGATCCTCTGCCAACAAAAATAATGCGACCCTTTCGATTGACTGCGACGGCACTCGTTTTGATACCGACAGCAGCGGGCTCAAGCTCACCTTCACCTCCACCTCGTCCGGCTCATTGTCCGGCAAGTTCGGTATGGGCGAAATGACTACTTCCTTCTCGCTGCAAACCGGCACACTCAACACCGGTGGGTCAACTAATACAGGAGGTTACCCGACCTCTCTGGCTGTGGGCACTCAAATCAAGTTCTCCACCAACATCAATATCTTCCGCGCGAACTGCAATTGTAGCAGCGGCTGTGATGAATGCAAAAACTCTATCGTCAAGATAACCGGAACCAATACCGCCACCATAACCAGCAACACGGGCAAATACAAGCTGAACGGCACTTATTCCTATATTCCGGGAACCAATGGGGAAGCTATACTCAATTTCTACAGCAGCTCCAATACTCAGAGCGCCAATTATCCCATGCTGTACTCCTCTACCGCGGCGACAGGCGGAACTTTGAACGGAAACGTGACTACCACCCAGCGCGATGGGAGCACCAAAATGTCGTACAAAGGCTCTTTCACAGTAACCAAACCATAACACACACCATATTCATGCCCGGGGGGGGACGCTGGCAGCCCCCCCCCCCCCGGGACTTGGTACTTCTCGCTACTGCCCATACAGCCCGGCATTCTCCACATCTCTGCAGTGTGACTAGTGCCTGGCTGATACATAACAAGGGCAGGAACCTTGACGGCCCCGGTTTAACCTGCCCTCTTATACGCACTCGGGTGGAATACCTTTCTCAACACAATAAAAGCAAACACATCAGAATCAGACATGAAAACACGCACATACCTCAACCTGCTGGCTACAGGAATTATCGGCCTCACTCTATGCTCCTGCGGGGGCGGCGGTAGTGGCGATAGTGGCGGTGGTGGCGGTGATCACTCTGGCAACACAGGCGCGGCAGAAAATGACACTACCACAGAAAACGCGGATAAACCAACCACAACTCCCCCACAAGAAGAACACCTCGCACCTGAATCTCTGCAGGGGATAAAATTTGAAAAATCAAAAGAACGTTTCGTATTTAATAACGGATGCCGTTTCGTTGACGCTGGTGGTCTGTCGTACAGCGGCAGCTATAAATATACCAAAACCGGCCCAGACACCGCCACCTTGTATTTCAATCTCACCTCATACTACTATGGCGTCGAAACCACAATGAAAACCCACGGCGTCCTGAATCTAACATTCTGCAAATCCGCAACCAGATACTGGGTCAACATTAACGGCCAGGCTGCCTCGCGAGTCGAAAACTCTGTTACCATGACAGGCGGTCAATGGCACTACCGCAACTTCTCGTCTATGGACGTCAAGAAATAGGCAAGCATTAAATCGCCCCGCCATCATCAGTCCCACCTCTCGCGATTGCGAAAAGTGGGACTTTCTCGCGTCGCGCCGGCTTGTGCTCACAAAGTTCAGGGCTCCCGGTTTTCAAAGGCAGCTGAACCAAATTCTGGGCATTTACAATAAAGAAACTCATAACTTGGGTCTGGGGTACCGATTGCCTCGATTGCGTGTTGAAGCAAAACGATGCTTCGTTCAGCGGTTCCTTTGTTTTGTGCCTGGCTGATATTTTTTACTCTCACTTTGCACACTTTCTTTAGAACGCTTTCGGGACAGCTGTGCGCAAATGTTGTTGAGGGGGCGACTTTAGGCTTGCACTTTACAGGGGAAAGGTGTTTAATGTCTACGCGTAACTGTGGCCGCAGGAGGCCCCGTATTCCCAGGTTATGAACACGACAAAATTTATACAAGTGCCTGATGTAGCAAGCGCTGCGATGGATTATCTGAAGAACGATGCAGATGACCGCGGTGAGCTGGTAACCCTGAACGTAGGACCGTCTCACCCGGCGACGCACGGCGTGCTGCGCTTAAAGCTGGTAATTGACGGTGAGGAGATTGTATCCTGCGACCCGGTCATCGGGTACCTGCACCGCGGCATGGAAAAAATCGCCGAGAACTGCCACTACAACCAGTTCGTGACCTACACGGACCGCATGGACTACCTTGCCCCGATGAGCAACAACATCGCCTACGCCTGCGCCGTAGAGAAGCTGCTGGGCTGGGAGCTGCCGGAGCGAGGCCAGGCCATCCGTGTGCTGTGCTGCGAGCTTTCGCGCATTTCCTCCTGCTTCCTGGGCACAGGTGTGTACGCCATGGACACCGGCGCCATGACCGCCTTCCTGTATGCATTCGAAGAAAAGGAACGCGTGCACAACCTGTACGAACAGATTTGCGGCGCCCGCTTCACCTCCAGCTACACGCGCATCGGCGGCATGACCCGCGACCTGCCCAAGGGCATCGAGAAGCAGATTCTGGACTTCTGCGACAGCGCCCTGCGCACGGTGGACGAAATGGAGAAACTCCTGCTGCACAACCGCATTTTCATCGACCGTCTGGTGGGCGTGGGCGTCATCACCAAGGAAATGGCCCTGCAGAACGGCATGACCGGCAACAACCTGCGCGCCAGCGGAGTATGCCGCGACCTGCGCAAGACCAACCCCTACCTGGGCTATGAGAAGTACGAGTTCGACGTGCCGGTGGCCGAGGAAGGCGACTGCTACGCCCGCTTCCAGGTGCGCATGGAGGAAATCCGCCAGTCCGTGCGCATCATCCGCCAGGTGATTGCCACCATGCCCGGCGGCCCCATCTGGGTGCAGCTGGACAAGGGCATCCTGCCCCGGAAGGCAGATGCCATGCAGGGCATCGAGGAACTCATCCGCCAGTTCATGGTGACCACGGAGTGCGTGAATGCCCCGGCCGGCCAGGTGTACTTTGCCGCAGAGAACCCGAAGGGTGAGCTGGGCTTCTTCCTGGATTCGCAGGGCGGCGGCATTGCCAACCGACTGAAGATGCGCAGCCCCTCCTACTGCACCCTTTCCATTCTGCCGGAACTGCTGCCGGGCCACCTGGTGAGCGACATCGGCGCCATTCTGGGCTCCTTCGACTTCGTGCAAGGCGAATGCGACCGCTAAACCTTTAACTCTCTGACAACGAAACCATTTACCATGTCCGATACCCCCAACGCGATTGATGCCATTACGGCAGCCAAGCCGTCTCCCGGCGAGCAGCACTTCCCGAAGTTCAAGGTGACCCCCTCTCTGGTGAAGGAAGCCAAGGAGCTGGTGGCACAGTACCCGGAAGGCAAAGAGCAGTCCGCCGTGCTGCCCATCATCCACCTGGTGCAGGAGAAGTTCGGCTTCATCTGCGCCGATGCCATGCCCTGGATTGCAGAAATGTGCAAGAGCACACCCATCCACGTGGCCGGCATAGTGACCTTCTACCCCGGCATCCACACCATGTGCCCGGGCAAGTACCATTTCCGCGTGTGCCGCACCATCGCCTGCTCCCTTTCCGGCGGTGAGGAGCTCATCCCCTACATCTGCGAGAAAATCGGCGTGAATCCGGCCGACATGAGCGATGAGGAGCCCATGCTTGTGAGCCCGGACGGTCTGTTCAGCGTGGAACCGGTGGAGTGCCTGGCCAACTGTGGGTTCGGCCCGAATGTGATGGTCAATGACGTGCTCTACTCGCAGGTGACCACCAAGAAAATTGACGAGATTATCGCCAAATACCAGCCCAAGAAGTAACCTCTCCCTCTAGCGAACCATGAGCGAAATCACCTACAAACCCGGCAAGGAACCGCATCCGCGTGAGACCCGCCGAATTTTCCGCAACATCGACCGCAAGGGCTACGATCCCTCCATCAAGTGCTTCATCAAGGATGGTGGTTATGAAACCCTGAAGAAAGCCATGGAAATGGAGCCCGCCGCCGTCACCGAGGAGGTGAAGAAGAGTGGGCTGCGCGGCCGCGGCGGCGCCGGTTTCCCCACCGGCGTGAAATGGACCTTCATTCCCAAGGGCAACACCAAGCCCGTATACGTGGTCTGCAACTGCGACGAATCCGAACCCGGCACATTCAAAGACCGCTTTGTGGTGCACCAGGACCCGCACCAGCTTATCGAAGGCATGATTATTGCCTGCTACGCCGTGCAGGCGCACTACGGCGTCATCTACATGCGCGAGGAATTCCCGGAGGCCGCCAGAATCATGCAGAAGGCTCTGAAGGAGGCTGAGGAAGCCGGATTCCTGGGTGAAAACATCCTGGGTAAGGGCTACGACCTCAAGATTATCCTGCACCGCGGCGCCGGCGCCTACATCTGCGGTGAAGAAACCGGCCTCATCAACTCCATCGAAGGCCTGCGCCCGTATCCGCGCATCAAGCCGCCCTTCTTCCCGGCCGCCATCGGCCTGTACGGCTGCCCCACCATCGTGAACAACGTGGAATCCCTCTGCCAGGTCCGCCAGGTCCTCATGCGCGGCGGCGAGGCTTATGCCGCCGAAGGCGCCCAGCGCTCCCCCGGCACGCGTATCATCGGTGTATCCGGCGACGTGAAACGCCCGGGCTACTACGAAATCATCTCCGGTTCCATGACCTTCGGTGAGCTGCTGTACGACGTGTGCGGCGGCCCGAAGCGCGGCCGCAAGTTCAAGGCCATCATCCCGGGCGGTGCCTCTGCCAAGGTGATGCGCTGCGACGAGGTGCTGAAGGGCCGCAACAGCGATGGTTCCGTGCGCGCCATGAGCATCTTCGACGTGCCGCTGGATCTGGACAGCATCGCCCAGCACGGCTCCATGAGCGGTTCCGGCGGCATCATCGTGATGGATGACAGCCGCAGCATGCCCAAGGTGCTCAACAACCTCAACCGTTTCTTCGCCTGGGAATCCTGCGGCCAGTGCTCCCCCTGCCGCGAAGGCAACCCCTGGATGCTGAAGCTTTCCACCCGCATCTGCGAGGGCAAGGGCTCTCCGGAAGATGTGGACCTGCTCAAGAGCGTGGCCGACAACATCTGCGGCCGCACCGTCTGCGCCTTC